>CAZBQG010000440.1:0-1503 GCA_964493945.1 uncultured Rhodospirillaceae bacterium | reverse complement strand
ATCATCTCCTTCTCGGCCCCTGATCCGCGCATGATGAACTGCGGCTGCACGTTTTTCCGGGGCCAGGCCTGCCAGCGGAAATGGTCCTTTTCGTTGAGCAGTTTGCCGGCCGGAAGGTCGACTTTGGCAACAAGCACGCGCTCAGCCGGGACTTTCTCCTGCTTCTCCTGGACCTTGGGGGTCTGGGCGGCCAGGAAGTGCTGTATCATAAATGCCGTCACGCCCGACACGGCGAGGGCAACCACGATAATGATGATGGTGACAAGCCGCATGGCATGACCGCTTAAAGGCGTCCCTTAAGTCCAAGAAATCAAGGCATTTTCCGCCACTGATAGGATACCGCCCATTGGCCCGGCGGGCAAGGGCCAGAAGGATCGGCCTGACGGCCGTCTCAACATCCCAGAGCAAGACCGACGCGCGACCCCCGCCATCACAACGCGACCGGCCCCAAACCCGGCAGCAGGCGTTCCCAAAGAAACAGCCCGGCGGCGCATATCGCCACGCCATAGGGAATTTCGCCGTTTTCGCCCCACACTCCCTTCCAGTCCTCCCCCCAGGCGCCGAACCGGCCTCTGGCCAGGCGCCGGAACAGCAACAGCAGCAACGCCAAAAGACCACCACACAACGCCACCGCGAGAAGGAATTCGAGCACCACCTGCCAGCCAAACCAGGGTGTGGCGGCGGCCAGCAACTTGACGTCGCCACCGCCCAACCAGCCCAGACGAAACAGCACCAGGCCGCCGATCAACGTGGCCGCTCCCGTAGCCAAGCCCGCCATCAGCACAGCAAAAGCCGGGTCGCCAGCCAGGGCAGCGACCGCAAAGGCCACGATGAGCAGCAAAGACAGCCAGTTCGGTATCTCCAGGCTTCGCAAATCAAACAGCGCGGCGGTGATCAGCACAGCGGCAAATACCAGACTGCCGACATACACGACCATGATGCCCGTCACGTTTCCCGTGAAATCCCCTGCCGCCGCCGCGCAGCCGCCGAACTCCCGGCCGGCGGCGCAAAAAAACCGCCTAAGCCAGCCCGCCGCAGCCGAGGCAGCCCCGTCAACCGAAGTATCCCAACACCGAATATCCTGTCGGGGCCGTCCAAAGGCCCCGGCTGCCAGAATTAGCTTTGGGCGTTCTGCAAGCCGCCGGAAACGTCGTTGAAGAGGTTGTTCAGGTCCGCACCCATTGTCGTGAGGACCCCGATGATGACCACAGCAATAAGGCCAGCAATCAAACCGTACTCGATGGCCGTCACACCTGACCGATCTTTCAGAAACTTGTGGACGTTCGTAAACATGGCACTCTTCCCTCCAAATAGCTACCCGACTTCCGGCACGAGCCACCGCTATCCCAATGCCTGGGATCGAGGCGCGATGGCACGCACGAACTGGTGAGATTATGGGTCAGATGGTAAAGATTGTCTATACGTCTGAAATATGATGAATATGCCGATGAAATATGATGAATATGCCGATGAAATATGATGAATATGCCGATGAAATATGAT
>CAZBQG010000439.1:0-1551 GCA_964493945.1 uncultured Rhodospirillaceae bacterium | reverse complement strand
CGATGAAAACGAGTTTGGGAAACTGATCGAAACTGAAAGTAATCCGGCCAATCAGGATTACCTCAAACGGGTCCTGGCCGAACGGTGACCGGCCGATGACGTCTAGGTCACACCCCGGTATTTAAGAAATTCGGCATAATCCCTAATATAATCCTCTTCTTCGTATACCCGGTCGCAAAGCACAGCCAGTACCGTCTCCCGGGTCTCGTAAGATTGCGCAGTCCAGATTCCGGTGGGCACGCTTAAGGCGCTGTCGGGCCCTTCCATGGTAAAAACCTGCTTGTCCCGCCCATCATCCACCAGTGTGGTGCAGCGTCCGGAAATGCAGATGAGAACCTGGCGGCAGGCAATATGGGCGTGGCCGCCCCGTGCCTCACCCACCTTCGCTGGATGCACGAAAAACAATCTTTGCGCCGCGAATTCAAGCTGCTCGCCCTGCTCCAATATTACCAGCGCGCCGCGTTCGTCGGACACGGTCCGGAGTTTACCGGCCCGCACATCGGCCAGATTGAATTTTGCCTCAGGCGCCATGGAATTCTCGGATGGCGGCGATAACCGTGTCCTGATCCGCTTCGCTCATAAAGGGGTCCATGGGCAGGGATAATATCTCCGGAATCAACGCGTCGCATACCGGAAAATCCCCCGCCCCGGATTGCTGGGCCTGCCAAAAGGGTTGGCGGTGGAGGGGGAGGGGATAGTGAATGGCGGTTCCGATTTGGCGCGAATTCAGAAATGCCGCCAGATCGTCACGCCCGGCCTGGCGGATCACATATTGATGGAATACGTGCCCGCCGTCAGGTCCGCTTTCCGGGCAGGTCAGGGGCAATCCTCCAAGCCCCACCGCGTATCGTCCGGCCAGGGTGCGGCGCGCCTCATTCATGGTGTCCAGATGGGGCAATTTGACCCTCAGGATGGCCGCCTGAAGTTCGTCCAGCCGGGAACATTCGCCGGTGCCAGAGCTGATCTGGGGCTGGGACCATCCATATTGGCGGGTGCGTTCCAAACTGGCGGCCAACTCGTCGTCTCCGGTAAGCACCAGCCCGCCATCGCCCATGGCTCCCAAATTCTTGGTCGGATAAAAACTGAAACATCCCGCCTCGCCAAAGCTGCCCACCGCCTGGCCTCGCCAGGTGGCGCCGTGGGCCTGGGCGCAATCCTCGATCAGGGCCAGTTCGTGCTTGCTTGTCAGACCCTGGAACCCGTCCATATCGCAGGCCCGGCCATAAAGATGGACCGGTATGATGGCCCGGCTCCGCTCCGTGATCAGGGGTTCCGCACTGTCCGCGCTTAGGAGAAAACTGCTGCTTTCCACATCAGCCAGCACGGGCATTGCGCCGACCGAGAGCACGGCCATGGCGGTGGCAACGGCGGTCAGGGTGGGCAAGATAACCTCATCGCCCGCACCGATGCCCTGGGCCAGCAGTGCCAGGCGCAACGCATCGGTTCCGGATGCTACCCCGATGGCATGCTTTTGTCCGGCATAGGAACCATATTCTTTCTCGAAGGTGGACACTTCTGGCCCAAGGATATAACGTCCACCTTCCAGGACGC
>CAZBQG010000438.1:0-1582 GCA_964493945.1 uncultured Rhodospirillaceae bacterium | reverse complement strand
CCATCGGTATGCGTGAATGGGCCCATCGGTGATTCTTTTTGGGAATTGGTATAAGTTCCAAGACTTCAACGTATTGTCGGATTTCCACAGTTCCATTTTGGTCAGGAAATGTCTGGAATTGGCTATCAGCGGCGGTTCTGAACGATTTCAGTAGACCGCTGCTTTACCGCCGGCAACGGACATTCCCAACCATAATCCAATTGGGACCTCCTGGAATTTCTGATCCCCCGGAACAGCAGGTTCATGTCCCACCAGTCTTCCATATCGCTCTGACCCTGACAGCCGAGCAGGCCAACCAGCCGGCGGCGGACACCGTTTCATAAAGACCTGCGCCTTGCCTCAAGGTGGAATTTGGACCAAGCTCAGAACCTACGCACCACCAGGAGGTTTCGATTTGTCCAGAATTACCCCATTGCGAAGGGAAGACGCAGCCGAGTTGGAAGATGTCTTTGAGCGGGCCGAGCGGGCGCTTGGCTTCATCCCCAACAGCTTCTTTGTCATGGCGCGATCGCCGGGGATGTTGCGGGCTTTTTCCCGGTTGTCGCGGGAAGTCATCGGGGTGCCGGGAAAAGCCCCATTGCCGCTTAAGCGGCTGGTGGCCTATATGGCGAGCCGCACCGTGGGTTGTCAGTATTGTTCGGCCCATACGGCGGAAACCGCCGCCGAAGTGGATGGCGTGCCCACCGAAAAAATCGAGGCGATCTTCGAATACGAAACCAGTTCTCTGTTCAGTGATGCCGAACGGGCCGCCCTGCGCATGGCCCAACTGGCCGCCACCGTCCCCAATGGGGTCGAGGCCGAGGATATGGAGGAACTGAAAAAGTATTTCGATGAAGATCAGATCGTTGAACTGGTGGGCGCGGTCTGCCTGTTTGGATGGCTCAACCGCTGGAACGACACCATGGCCACCGGTCTGGAGGAACGCCCCAAGGCATTCGGTGAGGCCCATCTGGCCAAAAGCGGCTGGAGCCCTGGAAAACATGTGCGGTCCTGATGGCGGATAAAGAATTTTTGTTTAAAAATTTTGCGCTGTTGGATGTCACCTCCGGGGTACTCAGAAGCGGCTATAATCTGTTGATCTCCGGCGGGAAAATCGCCGCTCTGGAGGATGGCGCGATAAGCGCCGGCGGTGCACCGGAAATAGACCTTGGCGGGCGTACCATCATGCCGGGGCTGATAGACTGCCACGTCCATATTCATCCTTTGATCTTGCCTTCGGCGGCGCAAATGCTGCCGTCGTTGATTTCGGCCCATGCGTTTGCCACCTTGGGCGATATGCTGGCGCGCGGATTTACCACTGTCCGTGACGCGGGTGGCGCCGATGCCGGACACCGCCAGGCCGTTGAACGGGGGCTGGCCAGGGGGCCGCGCCTGTTCGTTTCGGGGCGGGCCATCAGCCAGACCGGCGGCCATGGCGATCCACGCAATCCGGCCGACCAGATTGACCCATGCGCCTGCGCCGCACATCTTTCCAGCTTCGGATTTGGGCGCATTGCCGATGGCGTGGCGGAGGTGCGCAAGGCCGTCCGCGATGAAATCAGGCAAGGCGCCGACCAGATCAAATTAATGGCCGGCGGCGGCG
>CAZBQG010000437.1:0-1592 GCA_964493945.1 uncultured Rhodospirillaceae bacterium | reverse complement strand
GACCGCCAAAAAAAAACTCGATGCACTCTACCAGGAAGCTGGCGTCCTCTTGAAGGAGTTGGCCCAGGAAAAGGACAGTCGACAGGTCATGGATGTCATCGACGACGCCATTGCCCTCAACCGTGCTTTGCTCAAGCAGCCGGGTGTTTCGGATATTATCACCGTACACACCGACTATGATGTTCTCTCTTTTTATAAGGGGTTTTTGAGCGGGAAAGAAACACCGCTGCGCAAGATACCGACAGCGGTGGAGATCGATCGCTCCAAAGAAACCTGGGACCTGGATGAATGGTGCCATCGGGTAGTGTGGTACGGATTGAAGAAAAGTGCTTATTTCTACGGCGGTCGTCCCCGACAGATTGAGTTGGCGGGCCATTATTAGCGCGCCGGTGATGATGCTCCCGCCAGACTTTTCATATGCGCTTTCGCCTGGGGCCGTGACGATATCTTAAGTGGCTGAATCCTCTAAAAGCACGAAAAACCCCATCAGGATTGGCATGGTGGGGGCGGGCTATATCGGCCAGATCGCCCATCTTGCCAATTACGCCGAGATGGAAGGCTGCGAGGTGGCGGCCATCGCCGAAATCCGTCCCGGCCTGCGTGACGCCGTTGCGGCCCATTACGGTATTCCCGAGGCTTTCGCCAGCCATGAGGAGCTTTTGCGCGATGCCGATCTGGATGCGGTGATTGCGGTGACACGGCGCCATCACATCGGCCCCATTGCTCTCGACTGTCTGAAAGCCGGCAAACATCTGCTTACGGAAAAACCCATGGCGGCAACCCTTAAACAGGCCGAGACTCTCACAGAAGCGGCGCAGAGCGCGGGGCTCACATACGCTGTAGGTTATATGAAGCGCCATGACGAAGGCGTGCAGTTGGCCAAGGGGCTGATCGAGGGTCTTGTCGCCAGCGGTGAATTGGGGCCGCTGACCTTCGCCCGTTTCTACTGTTTTCAGGGGCATCATTTCTATGACCACGCTACCGCCGTGGGGCTGGGCGAGGACCGGCCGGAAGGTCTGGAATCGTGGACGGAGGTGCCCGACTGGTTACCCCCGGAGCTGCATGCTGACTATGACGATTTCATGAATGTCTGCACCCATGACATTAATCTCATGCGCTATCTTCTGGGCGCTACACCCTCGGTGGTTCATCTCGATTACCGGGCCAAGGCGGGCAGCATCGCTCTGTTTGATTTTGGCGGTTTTCCCGCCGTCCTGGAATTCGGGATGTTTGAGCACGACAACTGGTGCGAGGGCGTGGAAATATTCTTTCAAAAGGGGCGGATGACCATCGAACTGCCGCCGCCGTTGCTCAAAGACACCCCCGCGCGGGTAACCCTTCACCGCGGCGCCGGGGAAGATAGCGTAGAGACCTTTGAAGCCGGGCAGGACTGGTCGTTCCGGCGCCAGGCAAGGGCGTTTATAAAAGACCTCAGGGATGATCATGTGCCGCTGGCCAGCGGCGGCGATGCGGTGGAAGACATTCGTCTTGCCGAAGCTCTATGGAAAGGCCTCGTCAAGTGACCTCGGACAGTATGGGAAAATCTAAATCCGCAAATGCCTCTTTCGTCAGCGCTGGGGCCGAGGTGCCTT
>CAZBQG010000436.1:0-1606 GCA_964493945.1 uncultured Rhodospirillaceae bacterium | reverse complement strand
ATTAACGCATACACGCTTTCCAAGCGTGCGCCTTCAGCCACTCGGCCACCCCTCCGCAGGCGCGCCTCCATCTGATGGGTCCAGGCTGGGGGTGCGCGAGGGCGCGAAGATTATCCGAGCCGGGGGCCGCCCGCAACGCTTTTGCTTTATAGGTTTTTAAACCTTGCTCGGTTAAACTCCACCCATGAGGTTCGGCTTGATCATCGGCGGCCTGCTTTTAGTCGCGGCGTTTATCGCTGCCGCCGCCGAATCGGTGGTGGTGACCGATAACCGGTCCCTGGGCATCGTCCCGGCCTATGACCTGATTTATATCTTATATCCCTCCGAACTGATCCGCTTTCGCATCTTCCTGCAAAAAAGCCTGGATCCGTTTTTGTGGGACCCGGTCATGGTCAGTTTCCTGCGCATGCCCGCCTGGCTGATCATCGGCGTGCCGGGTGCCGTACTTTTATGGCGCTTCCGGCCCCATCAGGGGCACAGCGAAGAAGAGGATGATGATCTACCCTACAACACCTACGAAGATGTGCTGGCCGCCGCCGAGGAATTGAGCGAGGAGGATGAACTTCCGTCCAAATATGGCGACATGGCGGATTTCGATCCGGCCGACAAAGTCACCAGCCCGAACGCCCAGGGCCCCGACGCCGAATTGCCCGACCTGCTGAACGATGAAAATCAACCGGCGGATTCGGAAGAGCCGAACGGAAATGCTCACCGGAGGAATTAAGTATTGAAACATCAAAAACGAAACCCCCTTCCATTTCTCCTTACCTTCCTTGGCCTCGCGTTACTGTTCCTGCCCGCCTTCTCCGCACCGGCAAGCAGCCAGGACCTGATGCAATGCATCACCAGATGCGTCCAACATGAAGGCGGCAACAACGCAACTAACCGGGCCACTTGCAAATCCCGTTGCGCCAACCATAATTTGGGCGGACCCAGAGACGGACCAGGAGGCAAACGCAATTGCATGGTGGAATACAAAGCCTGCAAACAAAAATGCCCAAAGGAAATCATCGGCAAGCTGAACAAATGCCAACGGGGCTGCAAGAATTTACAAATATCGTGTGTTTGAGTGGCTGCCCTAATCCTCGCCCATGCGCAGAGCCGCCAGGAAGGCGGATTGGGGGATTTCCACTTCGCCGAACTGGCGCATACGTTTTTTGCCCTTTTTCTGCTTTTCCAGAAGCTTGCGCTTGCGGGTCACGTCGCCGCCATAGCATTTGGCGGTGACGTCCTTGCGCATGGCGCCGATGGATTCGCGGGCGATGATGCGCCCACCGATGGCCGCCTGCACGGCGATCTTGAAAAGCTGGCGGGGGATCAGATCTTTCAGGCGCTGGCAAATCGAGCGCCCCCGCGACTCGGCCTGGCTGGCATGGGCGATGAAGGACAGAGCATCCACCAACTCTCCGTTAACCAGGATAGATACTTTGACCAGGTTCGATTCCTCATAGCCGTCCATCTGATAATCAAAACTGGCATAGCCACGCGAGGTGGATTTCAGCCGGTCATAGAAATCGAACACCACTTCGTTGAGCGGCAGGCGGTAGACCACCATGGCCCGGTTGCCCGCATAGGTCAGATCCAACTGAATGCCGCGGCGTTCGGT
>CAZBQG010000435.1:0-1642 GCA_964493945.1 uncultured Rhodospirillaceae bacterium | reverse complement strand
GCCCTCAAATCATCCGCCGTATAATCAGATCGCAGTTCGATCGCCGTTCCCATGAGAAACCTCCTTCTGTTTCCCATGTTGAATCACGGCCACACTAAAATTTTGTTAATGAGTCTCAGTCAGTGAGCATTGGTATAAGTCCTTGTCTTGCTGGAATTTTTTGATGCTGTCAAACATTTAATCCTCCGAATAGCCGTCAGGCCCTTTCTCCGGAAAATCGTAATAACCCGCTTCGCGAAGCTTGATCTTTGATTTAATGACATCGCCCGGGTCTGGCCGGTTCTTGCGGGTCAGGTAGCCTTTAAGTTTGAAAGAGTCCATTTTTCCAAGCCTCCATGCAGTTAAGAATAAAACATTATATATCATGTGAAAAATACAATATCAAGGGGGTTATGATAAAAATTATCATTTTAAAAATAACTTACGTTAAGTTATTGGAATTAAAGTGATTTATAGCATCCATTTAGATGATTTTTTATATCTAAAAAGGTGGCGCTCAATTATATTTGACTGATTTTATTCTATCCAACCCGAATTGGGCCGCCGGGAGGGCAGGCTAATTAACAGGCAGAGACCTTTATTCAACTCCCTTTGGGAATAACTCCCACCAACGCGTCCACGCTCTCGTGGATTTCCGTGATGCCGTAGCCGGCTTCAATGGGGATGCGGAAGATGCGCCCGCCTCCCTCGAGGGGTGAGACCACCGGCAGGACCGTATAGACCGGCGTTTCCCTGGCCGCCTGGATGGCCTGGTCCACATTTTTGCTTTCTCCCATGCGGCCCAGGATGACGCGGGTGGCGAAGACGATGCGGCGGGTGCGGTCGCGCTCGTCCTGGAGTGCTTGCGTAGGCGTCAGCCAATCGGAATCGACGCTTTCGATGCGGTCATGATCTCCCAACTGGCTGGCCGGGGCGCGGGCCATGAAAAATTGCGTATCAAACCGTTTGGGGAAAATTTCGGGCGTGATCCAATGGCCGAAACGAACCAATGTATCGCAGGCCAGGACCAGTTTTTCACGCCCCGCGATTTCGCCGATGCCGATCTTGCCGTCATGCAGATCGTCGCGGTAACGCCCTACCAGATCATCGGTCCGCCCGCCGTCGAGCAATTCCACCGATCCTTCAGCGCGGGCCAGGAAAATGCCCGCTTCTTCGAAGGTTTCCCGGATGCCGCAAATGCGGAGCGCCACCTGCCAGGGCTCCAGCCCCTCTATGCCGCTGCAATGGGCGTGCAGGGCCGGGTCCTTGTCTTCTTCATCCAGCCTACCGCCGGGAAAGACAAGCGCGCCCGAGGCGAACTTGATGTTGCGGTTGCGGGTGACCGTGAACACCTCCAGCCCCTCATCCCCATCCCGCAAAAGCGCGATGGTGGTGGAAAGCCTGGGCTCGGCGGGTGGTCCGTCTATCGGGGGGGAAGCCATGCTTCCAGTCTAGAACATCATTACCCGGATTGCCATGTCACCGGGCATTTGGCAGACTCCGGGGACAAACAAATCAATCAGGGAGGCTGAACCGTCATGCTTGAACTTTACCATAGCTGGGGCGCCGTCTGCGGCAAGAAGGTGCGCTTGGTGCTGGCCGAAAAGGGATTGGCTTTTGAGCATCACCTGTTGGACATGACCAAATTCGAACAATTCAACGA
>CAZBQG010000434.1:0-1650 GCA_964493945.1 uncultured Rhodospirillaceae bacterium | reverse complement strand
TCCGGCGCATTTCGAAATCCTCGGTGGATTTGCCGGTAGCCGGATCACGCACATGGATATGAACGACGGCAGCGCCTGCGTTATATGCGGCGCGCGCCTCATCGGCGATCTGGGCCGGCGTTACGGGGACGGCGGGGTTGATCCCGGTGGTGTCGGCGCCGCCGGTGAGCGCACAGCTTATGATGACGGATCGGGGCATTATTTTGTCCTTTAGAAAATTATCCAGCCAGCAGTTTGGCCGCTTCGGCCTCCACCGCTGTGCCGACGAAATAATACGGGTTCATGCCGCCCAACAATTGGACCTGATTTTCAAAAGTGAATTCTCGGAACTGGTCCACATCGAGCTTGCCGTCCTCGACGAACTCATAGGCCTCGGGCAAAACTTTTAACATATCCGGCACGTCCCAATGTCCGATATCGGACGAGAAGGTCACCTTCAGCTTGGCGCCAAAATGATTGAGCTTGGTGTCGAAGGCGATGGGCACCAGGACATCATCCGCCTCGCAGCCGAAATAAAAGCTCTCGCAAAACAAATCCTTGATGTCTTCTTTTTTTTCGATGCCGCAGGCGGAGAAATCGTCAATGTCTTCCAGCTTCACATCCTTGTCCCGGGGCATGAAGGGATTGTCGCCACCTTTGAGCCTTCCCGCATCCAGATATTTGTTGTCGTATTTCTCGAACATTTCCAGGGCCAGTTCCTGATCCAGTTTTCCCGGGTCCTGGTTTTCCAGCAAATAAGGCAGGTTCCGTTTTCCCCAATGTTCGACGATGTCGTTATAGAGATTGCTGCCCCACGCCACGCCGCCTTCCAGATAGCCGAAATTAAGCCCCGGAAAACGCCTTGTCACACCGCCCATGAACAGGGACCGGGCAAGAAAATCACTGCCCGAGGCAAAAGCGCCCAGATGGTTGAAGACGAAATTGCTGGGCGAGCGCCGGGTCGTGCCGCCACCCATGATCTTGGTATGGCAGGTGGGCGCCACCCGGTGATCGACGCAGCGTTGCCAGAAGGGATCGAAATCATGTTCCGCATCGACGGCCAGAGAGTGGATATTTTCCGCCAGATGGGCCAGGCCGGGTGCGGCGGCCAAAACCTCGGGATCAGGCCGGCGGATTTCCGACCAGATCATGATCGACTTGTAGCCCAGCTCGCCGACGCTGTAATCCAGCTCCCGGATGGCTTCTTCCGGCGTATAGGTGGGGATCACGGCGGCCGGGGTGAAGCGGTCGGCATGGGTTCCGAACAGCTCCATATTCATCACATTGAAGGCCCGGCAGAGGGCCCGGCGCAGATCATCATCGCGCATGGTCGGCGCGATCAGACCCATGCTTGGATAAAGCACGGCGAAATCAAAACCCAGATCGTCGATGCGCCCCCGGTACAGATCGGGCAGCATGGCGGTCAATGTGTCGATGCTCTGCACGCCCAACGGGCGGGACCAAAAGACGTCCTGGTGCAGCCGTTTGACGGCCAGAACGCTTTTCAGCCGTTCGCACATTTCGAGCCCAGCGACCTGTTTGAGAAAGTCGAAGACCACCGGCGTGAATTCCAGCATATGGGAATCGCCGTCGACCACCGGATGGCCAAGCTTAGCGCGAATATCGGCGCCTGTTACGCCGCTGCCGGTTTTCGCATCCATCCTACACCTC
>CAZBQG010000433.1:0-1698 GCA_964493945.1 uncultured Rhodospirillaceae bacterium | reverse complement strand
ACCGGCACCTCGATAGCCTCGGCCTCGGTGTTCACCAAGGTCGCCGTGCCCGAGATGCTGCGCCTCGGTTACCAGCCGCGCTTCGCGGTTGGCGTGGTCGCCGGTTCCTCGGTGCTCGGCATGCTGATCCCGCCGAGCCTGTTATTGATCCTTTACGGCATCCTTTCCGAGACCTCGATCGGCGATCTGTTCATCGCCGGGATTATCCCCGGCCTGGTCTTGTCGGCCGCCTATTGCGTACTGATCTGGATTATGGCACGGCGTTTTCCAAGCTATGTCGCCACTCCCGAGGCGCTCGCCAGAGAGGTGGAATCGGAGATGGGTTGGTTCGAGACGACTTCCAAGTCCGCGCCTATCGTGCTGCTCATCGTCGTCGTTCTCGGCGGCATTTACGGCGGCGTGTTCACCGCCACTGAGGCCGGTGGCGTCGGTGCGCTGGGCGCCTTGGTGCTGGCCGTGGCCAAGCGCCGGCTGACCTGGGGCGGGCTGTGGACGGCGCTGACCGAGACCGGCCATGTCACGGCGGCTATCTGCTTTCTTCTGATCTCGGCCCATATCTATGCGCGGATGATCACCATGACCGGCATTCCCAATGTGATGGAAGCCTATGTGGTCGGCTCCGGGCTCGGACTGACCGGACTGCTCATCATCTATATCGTCACCGTGATCATCCTGGGCACCATCCTGGACGCCGGCTCGATCATGCTGATCACCGTGCCCCTGGCGGTACCCGCGATGATGGCCTTCAACGTCGATCTGGTCTGGTTCGGCATCATCACCATTATCGCGGTCGAGATTGGCCTGTTGACGCCGCCCCTTGGGCTTGCCTGCTTCGTCATCCACAACAACCTCCAAGATACCCGCATTTCGGTCGAAGACATCTTCTGGGGCGCGGCGCCGTTCGCGCTGACCATGCTGGTGGTGTTGATTCTGGTGACGCTGGTTCCGGAGTTGGCGACCATATTGCTTTAGGAAATCTTATCCTTGTATTTCATGTCCGTCTTCAGGATGTGGTCCTCGAGCTAGCCGGTGAGAAACTCGTTGACCGTCTTGGCCAGGTGGAATCGGGACTCGGGATCCAAGGATAAGGTAACTTTGATGTTTTCAAGCCATTCGTGGAAGGCCATGTGTTCCTTGCGGTGTTCTTCCAGGCCGGGGTAGCCGGCGGCGGTCATGCGCTCCTCCTCGGCCTGGAAATGATCGCGCGAATAATCGTCCAGCTCCTGGAGAACCCATTGCACCGGCTCGTCGTCTTTTTCCACCTGGGCCACCCGATTGATGGTCTCGATCATCCTTTTGTGGTCAGCGTCCAACTCGGGCACGCCGACGCTGAAACTGTCTCGCCATTCTAATTCGGCCATATCTTGCTCCTCCGCTCGCTCAATCCAGCCCGATCAAGCCACCGCAATTGGCGGAGCCGGGCGGGGCGCAGTCCGCCTTGACTCAGAAAAACTTTCCACGTCAGCTGACAGTATACCCGCCAGCCAGCGTTTGATGCCTTGCTCGTCCATGAACCTCCCCGTCAGGGCCATTTTAGAGCATTTTCCGATTAACTGCGATCATTCTGATGGGGCAGATGGGTTTTTCGGGCAAGCGTCACAACGCCCCCGAAAGGCTCATATGCCCCACCAAAGGGCTGCATGGGGTCCAGACTGTGTCAAAACGTGATCTGTGGTAGAATCCAGTTATGTTGTTGGC
>CAZBQG010000432.1:0-1758 GCA_964493945.1 uncultured Rhodospirillaceae bacterium | reverse complement strand
CATCTGATTAAGGCATCGCCTATTTCCAGGAGAAACCTTCCATCCGGAAGCCGATGGGGGAGATCACGACCGTCTCCATCTGGACTTCCTTGGTATGGATGAACACGCCCGGCCGAAGGGCGATGGGCATGATATAGCGCTGCGTGTTGGGCCGGTCATAGGCTTCTTTATAGAGGGCGCGGCGCTTTGCCGGATCCATGATGCCGGCGGCCTTGATGCGCAGCTTGTTGATCACCTCGTCATGCCAGTAATTGCGGCCCGACCATTGACCTTTTTTGGATTTGGCGAACCAATAATTCATGGTCGATGACGCGTCGGGCAAACCGCCCGAACTCCAATGGGCGACTAATATCTGCTGCTTGCCACGGGCCTGGGCCTTGCGGTAGGCGGCGAAGGAAAGCTTGTTGATTTTGGCCCTCACGCCCACTTTACGCAGCTCTCCGCCAACCGCTTCCGCCACGCTATAGGCGCCGGGGAAGGAGTTGATGACCACATCGAAACCACCCGACAGACCGGCTTCGGCCAAAAGCTTCTTGGACTTGGCCCGGTCGAATGCGGGCGGCTCGGTGGAATAATCACAGCCCGTCTGAACCTTCATGCAGATGGCCGGGATCACATGGCTGGCATTGCCGCCCGGCACCACCTGGTTGGCCAGCAGCTTGCGGTCGATGGCCCGCATCAGGGCTTCGCGCACCTTGATGTTTTCCAGAGGTTTGTTGCCGGAGCGGCCCGAAGCATCGATGGCCATATAGAAGAAGTTGATGCCCGTGGTCACCGACCGGGAGAATTTAGGATTGCCCATCATGGCGTTGGCCAGATCATTGGGCACGCCATGCATCAGGTCCAGATTGCCGATACTCATCTGGGCCATCTGGGTCTGCATGCTGGGGATCGAAATGCCGTCGATTTTTCCGATGCGCCCGGCCGGTTTACCGGCGGTGCCATGCTTGAAGTCCTTGTTACGGACCATGGTCACGCCCTTGCCCGGCGCGATGCGGGTAAATTTATAGGGCCCCGTACCGATAGGCGCCTTGCCGAAATCGCTTTTGACCTTGAGCGCTCCGAGAACGTGTTCGGGGAACATGCCGATGGTTACGCCCAAGCGCGCCATGGCCGCACCAAAGGGCTTGCGGGCGATAATGCGGACCGTGTGTTTGTCCACCTTCTCGGCCCGGGCCATCCAGATATAGCTGCTTTTGAAACGCATCCTGATTTTGGGATCGATCAGGAAGGAGACCGTATAGACCACGTCGTCGGCATCGAATTCCTGGCCATCATGCCATTTAACACCCTTTTTCAGCTTGATCTCAACCGTGGTGTCATTCAGCCACTTCCAGGATTTGGCCAACAGCCCCTCAAATTTGGCGGTTTTGGCGTTATATGAAAATAGCGAATCTTCGGAGGCGCGGACGAACAATCCGGTCTCCGGCCGTGGATTGAACACCAGTGACATGATCCGCACCTGTTCGTGCAGGCCCATGCGTAGCGTGTCCTTGGATTTTTGCGCCATGACCGGCCCCCCGGCCAACATCCCGGCGATCAAGGCTGCCCCCGCAGCCAGTTTCACTTTTTTTCCTTTTAGCAACATCGGATACCCTCCTCCTTGTGGTGTTACTTGAATTCCTGAGTGTTTCTTGTTTGTCTTCTTGGCTGCTGAGGAACCTCCCATAATTCCCCTCCCAGATCAACCGGATTAAATCCCCAGCCTTGTGATTGTGGCGCTACAACTTGCCCACCCGGCAAAGCCGCCCTATAGTC
>CAZBQG010000431.1:0-1760 GCA_964493945.1 uncultured Rhodospirillaceae bacterium | reverse complement strand
ACAAGTCCAATCCAGGCGGCCAGCTCGCGGCCATTTTTGAAGACCTCGGAATCCGGCGCGCTGTCAATACGGGCGCTTTGCTGGACAAGATCGACAAGCGCGTTGCCGGCTTCCTGAAGAAGTACACGGCGTCAAAGAAAAAGAAGAAATAATAATCCGCCAGGCTTCCGCCCTGCTAGGCTTGCAAAAGCCCAAGCAGGGCGGCGGCACCGGCGAAGAGGGCCGCATCCTTATCGGTGTAGCCCATCAATTGCAAACCCAACGGCAAGCCTTCGGCCTCCAATAACGGTATGCTGATGGCCGGCGTCCCCAGGAGAGACCCGTGGGAGACGAATTTGGGATCACCGGTGGTGTTCAGCCCGATGGGGGCGGCACCATTGGCCGACAGGCTCATGGTCAGATCACACTCCGCCGCCAGTGCTTCATAGGTCTGGCGCACCCCGTCTCGCTCGGCCAGCAGCGCGGCATATTCTTCCTGGCTCATTCCTTCCGCTTGGCTCAGACGGTCCTGCGCACTTGGGCTGAGACTTGAGCGGTCCATATCGCGGGCGTAAGTGTTCAAGGGCCAGCGGCCTTCCCAGGCATTAATGTCCAGCGACAATTGATTGGCCGTGGATATGGCCTCTTCGGCCCGCTCGACGGATTTGTTGGAAGCGCGGGTGATGATTCCAATCCCGGCTCCGGCCAGACTGTCCGCCACCCCTTGCAAGGCATTTTTCGCCTCTTCCTTGGCGCCGTCCCAGGCGCCGGTCTCCAGCAAGGCAATGCGCTTGGGCTTGACGGGTTCTGGCAATTCCAAAGGCCCGGTCAGGCCCACATATCCCGCATCGCCCCCGGCCCGGGCGGAAATGGCGCGGGCCACGCTCCAGACCTCGGCCAATGTTGCGGCCAGAACCCCCGAACAGCTTTGGCTGAAGCCGTCGAAACTTCCGCCCCGGTTGATGCCGCCGACCGAAGGCTTGAAGCCGTAAACACCGCAGAAGCTGGCAGGACGTAAAATTGAGCCCACCACCTGGGTACCCAGGGCGGCGGCCACGATGCCCGAAGCAACCGATGCAGCCGAACCACTGGAAGAGCCACCGGGGGTGCGGTCCGTATCCCACGGATTGCGCGTACCCCTTGGGTGGGAGGCGGCGAATTCGGTGGTCACTGTCTTGCCCAGAATGACAGCGCCCGCCTCGCGCAAGGCAGCCACGGCTGCCGAGTCGCGCCCGCCCTGCCAACCTTTAAACAATGGCGAGCCCTGTTCGGTGACCATATCGGCGGTCTCCATGATGTCCTTGATGCCGATGGGCATGCCGTCGATCAGGGAAAGGGTCTTGCCCGATTTCCAACGTTCGTCCGCCGCCTTGGCATCTTCGCGGGCGCGTTCCGGGTTGGTGGCGACGAAGGCACCGATTTTAGGCTCCCATTCATCGAAGCTTTCCAGGCAGCGTTCCAGGAAAGCGCTGGGCGTATCCGGTCCGCCGGCAAATCCGGATGTGGCGGCGAAATAGGAACGTGTTTCCGGTTTATTGGATTGGGTCATGATTTCCTCCTGTCGGGACGCTCCAATCTAACCTATTCACATGACAGCGCCATGAAAAAGCTTACCATGGAGGCGCCATCATGAAGGAGGTTGAGCCGTGACGGAAGACAATAGAGATGAAATACCCGATCTGAGTTTCCGCGAAGCCTTGAAAAGGCTGGATAAGGCCGGGCTTTTGCTCAAGGTCGACGACGAGGTGACCTGCTGGTGCGGCAAGTGCAAGACCTTCCGC
>CAZBQG010000430.1:0-1762 GCA_964493945.1 uncultured Rhodospirillaceae bacterium | reverse complement strand
AAGCATCATCAAGTGAAATCCTGAATGAATAATTAATGGGTCCTGAGCCTAGGTGGCGTCAATTTTCAGGGCGCCAATCTGGAAGGCGCCGATCTCAGAGGCATCAAGGGCATAGACGAACAGTAACGATAGAGGTGAGGAGAGGGTATCATGTTGCATCCGGGAAAGAGTTTCTTGGCCTTGCTGGCCTTTTTGGCCCCCATGAGCGCCGCCCAGGCCGCGCCCAGATTCTGGGACTGGCGGCGACGGCTGATCCGGTTCCGCTGCAATGCGCGGGCACCAATTGCACCGCTGAGCTGAGCGCCTTTTGCCTGCAGGAAGAAAAGCCCGTTTCCGGCAAGGGGACAGCCTACCGCTTAGGCCCGGCACAAAAGTCACGCTCATCCATGAAGCGCCGGGCGGTGAGGTGCGGCGTTTGTCTTTGATCCCGGGCCTGACCATTAAAAGCGCCCGCCAGTTCACCGCCATGCGCTTCAGCCTGCCCGCCGGGCTGATCAAAAAATTTGGTCCGGGCCGTGTCTCCCTGGCCGTGGCACCGGGCGGTGCCTTGATCCCTGTCGCCCGGCCGGGTGATCCACAGCCTATAACCCAGTGCGAGATCGCCGATATAAGCGCCGCCGCCCACGCCCTGGCCGGCACCGGCTTCGCGGCCCAGGCGAATGACGCAGGTGCCGCCGTCCATCTCAATCAGTTGGTCAATGCACTCCCCGAGGCGCGCCCGCCGACGGAGCATGAACGGGCCCGCCTGTTGCAATCGGCCAAAAGTTCGGCTGCTTCCTTACCCCTCGCCACAAAGAGCCGGGTCATGAGCGCCGCCCAGGACTGCGCCGGTGATTTCAATCAATATATGATCAACGGGCTCCGCGCCTGTTTGGCCCGCCATCACGACGACGCCATGGTAGATCTTACGCGGCGCACCTGGAAGAAACTAGCGCCTGGAAGCTAAGCCCGCTTGCGCTTCTTGCCCTTGCTTTTGCGGCCGAGATAGCTGGCCAGATACTGGCCGGTGTAACTCTCGGCAATTTCGGCCACTTCCTCGGGCGTGCCGGTACCCACCACGCGCCCGCCCTTGTCGCCGCCTTCCGGGCCCAGATCGATGATCCAGTCGCCGGTCTTGATGACCTCCAGATTGTGCTCGATGACGACCACCGTGTTGCCCTGATCGACCAGGGCCTGGAGCACTTCGATAAGTTTTTTGACGTCCTCGAAATGAAGCCCGGTGGTGGGCTCGTCCAGAATATAGAGCGTCTTGCCGGTGGCCCGGCGGGACAGCTCCTTGGCCAGTTTGACCCGCTGCGCCTCGCCGCCCGACAAGGTGGTCGCCTGCTGGCCCAGATGGATATAGCCGAGACCGACCCGGAACAGAGTCTGCATCTTGTCGCGGATGACCGGCACGGCCTTGAAGAAATCCAGGGCCTCTTCCACGGTCATGTCCAGCACATCGGCGATGGATTTGCCGCGAAAGCCGATCTCCAGGGTTTCCCGGTTATAGCGTTTGCCCTTGCAGGTGTCGCACTGGACATAGACGTCTGGCAGGAAATGCATTTCGATCTTGATCAGCCCGTCGCCCTGGCAGGCTTCGCAGCGTCCCCCCTTGACGTTGAAGGAAAAACGCCCCGGCTTATAGCCCCGGGTTTTGGCTTCGGGCAGGCCGGCGAACCAGTCGCGGATGGGGGTGAAGGCGCCGGTATAGGTGGCCGGGTTGGAGCGCGGCGTGCGGCCGATGGGGGATTGGTCGATATCCACCACCTTGTCGATGAAT
>CAZBQG010000429.1:0-1785 GCA_964493945.1 uncultured Rhodospirillaceae bacterium | reverse complement strand
GAGGATTTCGAAATGCGCCGGATGCTGTTTGGCGAGGTGGTGGAAGATATCCGCAAATCCGCCTGCCCGGTGGTCCTCAACCTGTCGACTGGTGGCGGCTCATTGCTATCGTTTCAAGAAGACAAGCCCGAACTGGCAGCCGAAGGCAGCCGCATTCAGCCGCCGCTCGACCGGGTCAAACATATCCTGGAACTGAAGCCCGAAATTTGTTCGCTGGATGTGGCCACCCACAATATGGGTGACGGGGCCATGGTCAATTCACGGGCCATGCTGTCCTCCATGGCGGAAATGATGGCTTCGGTGGGCGCCAAGCCGGAAATCGAGGTCTTCGATACGGGCCATGTGCGCCTGGCAAATCATCTTATCGCCAAGGGGCATCTGAAGGACCCCAAACCCCTTTATCAGCTTTGCCTGGGCATCGCCTGGACGGCGGAGGCATCGGCCCAATCCATGCTGACCATGCGTGATCTTTTGCCCGAGAACGCCCTTTGGAGCGCTTTCGGTATTTCCCGCCACCAATTCCCCATGGCCGCCCAATCTGTACTGCTGGGCGGCAATGTGCGGGTCGGGCTGGAAGACAATTTGTATATCTCCCAGGGGCAATTGGCTTCGGGTAATGCCCAACTGGTGGAGCGCGCGGTGCAGATCATTGAGGCCATCGGCGAAAAGGTGGCCAGCGTGGAGGAGACCCGCGCAATCCTAAATCTGGGCGGCTGAACGGCCCGCTCCATGCCATCCCGCATGGTTCATATCGCCGGCAGGGCATGAAGCTTCGAAAAGGATGAGATGATGGATACCTTCACCATTTTAAAATTCACCCATATCATCGGCTTTGTGCTCATTTTTAGTGGTATCCTGGGCATCTTCATTTCCGAATGGCAGACCTTTTCGACCCATGACGCCAAGCGCTTCGCCGAGGCCGCCCGCCTGACATTGATTTTCCGCAACAGCTTCATCGCGCCTGGCTCCATCATCATCATCGTCACCGGTATCTGGCTGGTCCTGCATCTGGATATGGGATTTTTCGAGGAACCCTGGCTGATCGGCATGTGGGGGTTGTTCGCCATGGAATTCGTTGAAGCCAATTTGGTGGCCCGGCGTTCCAACAACAACACCGTGAGATGGGCCCAGAAGGCCCTGGAGGCGGGCGAGATTACCGAGGAAATCCGGAGCAGTGCCCATGGGCGGCTGGGCCTGTTCACTCATTTTCTGGATTTTCCCATTACCCTGGTCATGGTCTATTGCGGCGTCGGGCGCCCGGACTGGACCGGCCTCATCATCGGCGTCGTCCTGGCATTCCTGGCCTCGGCCGCCCTGGCGCTTACCGCGCCCAAGCGCTATTTGCGCACCTCTCCCAACACCGGCAAGCCGGCGTAATCCTCCATCTGCTTGGCGGCCTTGATGCCTGCCCAATTCGGCAGTTATAATTTCACTATTATATAAAAACATCTGTTAGCATTTTGAAAATTGATTGCCGAACCATGTGGGAGTTGCCGTTTGGTGAACAGGCTCAAATCCATCACGGCTCTTATTGTGTTGATCACGCTTATGGGCTGCGTTTCCGGTGCTCCGGTAGAGCGCGCTGGCGGCGAAAGCGTCAGCGTGATCATTGCCGATGCCTGGGAGAACAAAACAATTGAGTTGGCCCATGCCGGTTTTCTGCGGGGCATCGATCAAACCAGCGAGAAATTCGGCGAGGCCGCCGGCAAGGGCGGCGCCGCTGCGAATATGGCTTAGAGCGTTTCATGATTTATCGGAATCGGGTTTAGGATTCCCATAGGCGTC
>CAZBQG010000428.1:0-1866 GCA_964493945.1 uncultured Rhodospirillaceae bacterium | reverse complement strand
ATGCATTGCCGCTATTGTTATCTTCTATCTGAATTAATGAGCCCTGACCCTAGATGCAGTCCTTCTAGCCATCCCCGGATGACAGCCGCTTTGCCCTCAACACCGGACCTTCACCCTCGCGGCCGGGTCGCCTCGACATTCAGCATCATCAGACGGCCGGACTCTTTGTCCATATGGGGAAGGTAAGCTTGGCTGAAATCATCAATATCAAGTTTGCCAATCTCGGTGCCGCGCCAATCATATAAGCGGATATCCACAAAATTTGCCTGCTCCAACCCTTCCCGCAAAGTCTCAAAGTCGAAAATCATGCCATGCCAGTCATGCGGGGTTTTTTGCCCGCCGATCAGCAGGCCGAGAAGCTCGTCCAGATTATTGCTTTCTGAATATCGAGCACAGGCGGCCTCAAAATTATTTGTTGAGGTTCGGAGCAACCCTCCGGGCCGGAGAAGGTCAAACCAGTTTTTCAAGAGATCCTTCCAGGCTTCCCGACCGAAATGCTCAAGAACGGCGCAATTATAGATCACATCCGCGCATTGTTCCGGAAATGGCAAATGCCGCAAATCGGCGACCACATCCGGATTTCCATCAATATCTACATTGATAAAACCTTCAAGGTTGATATCGCCACTTCCCAGGTGAATTTTCATTCTTCAATTAGAAACGATGGGCTTCACCCAGAGCAAGTGTTTCTTCAGCCGATACTTGGAACTAGAATGGCAGCCGACCCGGGCAGCAGGGAGCGGAGGATGGAGTTTAAAGAGTTGGGCAAATCCGGGATTGAGGTCTCGGCGGTGGGTTTTGGGTGCAACAATTTCGGCCGACGCATCGGGGCCCGGGAGCCCAAGCCGTCATCGATGATGCGATTGAGGCGGGTATCACCCTGTTTGATACCGCCGAGAATTACGGCGACAGACAATCCGAAGAGTTCATCGGCCGGGCCATAGCTGGGCGCCGCGATAAGGTGGTGTTTGCCACCAAATTCGGCTTCGGCGGGGCCGGGAGCGCCCGGGTTGCCGCATCCATTGATGCCAGCCTGCGGCGTCTCGGCACCGATTACGTCGATCTCCACCAGATCCATACGCCCGATTATTCCACCCCCATCAACGAGACTTTGGTGGCGATGGACGCCAGGTCCGTGCCGGCAAGGTGCGCGCCATCGGATGTTCGAACTTTTCAGGCGCCCAGCTTAGAGAAGCACTTCAGGTGTCTGAGGAGATGGGCCTGGCCTCCTTCGTCACCGCGCAAAACCAATACAGCCTGATGAACCGCGACATAGAAGCTGATCTTAGCGCCACCTGCCGGAAGGAGGGCGTCTCGATCCTGCCCTTCTATCCGCTCAATCGGGGCTGTTGACCGGCAAATACCGGCAGGGCGAACCTCCGCCCGAAGGCACGCGGCTCGGTGATGGTGGTATCGGCACGAACGGCGTATTAACGGATGAAAATCTGCGGGTGGCCGATGCCTTGCGCGCCTTCGCCGAAGCACGCGGCCACACGGTTTTGGAACTGGCCATCTCGTGGCTCGCTATGAAGCCCGAAATCGCCAGCGTCATCGCCGGCATGCGGCATCCGGGCCAGGCGGGCGCCAACATTGCCGCATCAGGCTGGACGCTCGCCGCCGGCGAACTCGCCGAAGTGGACAGCCTTACCCGGTAGCTCCTGCTCGCTCCCGGCCCGGCTGAGATAAAAACGGCGGCCCCGGTGTTCGCCGGGACCGCCGCTGATTTCCTATCTTTGTCCGTGGCTAATTAAATTTGAACAACTGGTTGGGCCCGCCGTGACAAGCCCACTGCTGAACTTTGAAGCCATTGGTGGTCGGCCCCCATTGAGTAGTCCAGGTTGAATGTTAGTGCATGACCGGCCTGTA
>CAZBQG010000427.1:0-1868 GCA_964493945.1 uncultured Rhodospirillaceae bacterium | reverse complement strand
GGTGAATTCAGGGGCGAAGTGCAACACCTCCCGGCGCTAAGGTAGCGCCTGGAGTCCAATCCGAGGAGGTGTTGCCATGAAAGACTACGGTCATCTGACGTATGAGGAAAGAGATCGCATAGCCCTTTTGCGCTGTGCAGGGCTCAGTCCGGCCGCGATTGGCCGCGAGATCGGTCGGCCTGGATGTACGGTGGGCCGGGAATTAGAGCGCAATTGTAATGGTGATGGCGCCTACCGGCCGGTCTCAGCGGAAGGCCGTTATCTTGCCCGCCGTCATCGGCACCGCATTCTTGACGACAATCTGGAGCTTGCCAGCTTCGTCGTTGAACGGTTGCATGAGGGCTGGACACCCGAGCAGATCTCCGGCTGGCTTGCGGCGGGCAATGAAGATCTGCCCTTCATCAGTTTTGAAAGCATTTATGCCTGGATTTATGGCCCGACGCAAAAAGCGGAAAAGCTATGGAAACTATTGCCGAGGAAACAGGCTAAACGGGGCCGGCGCAAGAGGCGGAATGCGCGCAATACCATTGTGGACCGTCGTTCCATCCATGACCGCCCCGAAGATGTGGAGAACCGTGAAATAGTGGGCCATTGGGAAGGCGATCTGATGATTTGCAATCGTACCCGGCCCATCTTGGTGCTCAAGGAGAGGAAAAGCCGTTTTGTTATAGCGGCCAAACTGAGCGGCAAAACCGCCGCCGAAACCGCCAGGGCTATCATGGATGTATTCCGGCAATTGGCCCCGGACGTCCGCAAATCAATCACCTTCGATAATGGCGGGGAATTTGCCGGGCACAGCTTGATCCGTGATGCCTTCAAGATGGCGACCTGGTTCTGCGATGCCTATGCCTCGTGGCAGAAAGGTGCGGTTGAAAACATGAACGGTCGGCTGCGCCGCGACCTGCCGCGAAAACGGGACATTGATAAAATGAGCGATGAAGAGTTGCAGGACATCTTGCTGACCCACAACCTAACCCCGAGAAAATGCCTCGGATACAAAACGCCAATCCAGGCGATCTTGAAAGAACTCGGAACCGATGTCAAAATCAGCTTCAGATCAAATGTTGCACTTCGCGCCTGAATCTACCCCTTACCTCAGGGCTCACTAGACAAAGGCGAATAGATCGTAGAGATCCTACTCCAACAATCGTCACTGATTGGATTACTGAATGTCCACTCATGGCTACTAGCTGGCGTCCGGCGTGAGCATGCCCAACGTCCGCTTCTGGCTAGAAGCGATCCTCTCAGCACAGGCCGAAGAATGCCCCTTCTTGGTGGATGGCAGACTCGAACGCCCGCCTAGCGAAAAGCGCGGACGGAGACGGTCAGCTAAATGCAAGGTTGCTGGCGAAACTGCCTGAGATTTGCCAGCGCTCGGCTCCTTCCTCCCGCCGTCCGTGGCCCGGTACTGAGGCCGCCGTGCATCCGACACCGACCATTCCTGGGCCGGTCGCTGTATTTGTCCCACACCGCCGGCGCCCTGCAGGTGCGCCCTGCTCGAGTTCGTGCGCCGCAGCGCGGCCTATGTCTTTTTGGAGTCATTTCACTTTGCTTTGCCGGCCCGTATTATACACTACGTATTTGTAATTACTGTCGTCGGAAACAGACCATGGCGGCAAAATATTTCGTGAGAAACGCGCCTGTCGTTAGGGGTCCCATGCCCCAGACCACCCCGGGGTTCGCCCAAGTGCCCCGCCCCAACTGGAGGCTCGCTGCGCGCTGTAGCGTCGCGACCTTTGACTACGCACGATCCCCTGATCCCGCGACCGGCTGTCCGAGGTGCGGTCAAATGCCCAACCAGGGCGCATCACCAAGGACCAAATCGCGGCCAATGTTGTTCCCCCGCCATCACCGACTAGGGGCGGACC
>CAZBQG010000426.1:0-1876 GCA_964493945.1 uncultured Rhodospirillaceae bacterium | reverse complement strand
ACACTCCCTTATCAAAAATCTCAATATGTCCAAAATTATCTGACGACATACAGTCTTGAGCCATGGCCAACCTCATGGACCCCCGCCCCTCAGGCCAAGGATTCAGCCATGCGGCTCAGACGTTTGGCTTTGGCCCGCAGACGTCCGGTGTTGATCCGCTCCGTGCTCTTGAGATAATTCTGGCAGGTCTTTTCCAAATTGTCGAAGGCGCCGTTCAGGTCCAGCATTTTGGTCTGGAAGCGATGTAATCCTCGTTTTTGCTCCTCCAGCCCCTGGTATATCCAAAGGAGCGGAGCCGCCCCCTTTTTTTCGGCGCGGATGGATTATCGACGACAAGTTTGAGCTTGGGCGTCTGGTCCATGAATTTTCCCCTTAACCGTCACCAGCTTTAATCCCTACAATTTAACCCCTTTACGTTTCAGGGATATGACGATGATGTTTCATATTGTTTCAATTGGTTTCCCTTTCGCCCGGCGCCCAAGCCCCATAAACTGGCCTCCCTTCTGGTCAGCGCGGCATCCTGGAACAAAAATGGCCCAATCATCCTTCTTCGGCGGTATCGGCCGGGCCCTGGCCCACGCCGATTACAGGAAGGTCTGGATCGGCCACGGATTGTCAGCCAATGGGCGCTGGATGCATCTGGTGGCGTCCGGCTGGCTGGTCTGGGAGCTGACCGGTTCTACCGCCATGCTGGGGCTCAACGCCTTCGCCCATACGTTCCCGACGGTCATCTTTTCCCTCATCGCCGGGGCCATCGCCGACCGGGTGGGCTATCTGCGGGTGGTGCGCAGCTTCGTCGCAGTCATGTCCATCCTGGCCACCCTGTTCGCCCTGCTTACTTTTTCCGGCCTGATCAATATCCAGATTCTGATCACGCTTTCCGCCCTTTTGGGATCGGCCCAGGCCCTGGCCACGCCTGGGCAGGTTTCCCTGGTCAATCAATTGGTGCCCGAAAAAGACCTGGCGCCGGCCATCGCGCTTAATTCAGCCACGTTTAACTTGTCGCGTTTCATGGGGCCGGCCATCGCCGGATTTGTCATCCTGTGGTTCAATATAGCCACCGTCATGGGTCTTTACGCCATCACCCTTTTTGCCTTCAGCGCCATATTGGCCACCGTCCGGACACCTGATAGTCCGGCACCCAAGGGGCATTCTTCTGGGCTTTTGAGCGATCTGGCCGAAAGTTTCCGTTATGCCTTCGCCAACAAGGCAGTGCTGTTCATCCTGGCCATGCTGTTCACCACCGGATTGTTCATCCGCCCCTATATCGATCTGTTGCCGGGCTTCGCCGCGCAAGTGTTCGGGCGGGGGCCGGAGGGCCTTTCCGTGCTCATGTCCTTTACCGGGCTGGGCGCCATGAGTGCCGCCCTTTGGCTGGCCCGGCGCGGGCGCACCAAGGGGCTCACCCGGATAGTGGCGCTGAGCCTTTTGGGATCGGGCACGGCCCTTCTGGCATTCGTTTTGACGGACCTGTTGGCGGTTGGCGCACTGATCATAGTGTTCACCGGTTTTTTCGTCATCGCCGCCACCATCAGCACCCAGACCCTGATCCAAAGCGCCGTCGAGCCCCGCATCCGGGCCCGGGTCATCGGCTTGTTCATCTTGCTGTCCTGGGGATCGCCAGCGCTAGGCGCGCTGGTCATGGGCTGGGCATCGGCCTTTCTGGGGCTGGGCCCGGTGGTCGGCGCGGGGGCCGTTCTCACGCTGGTGGCCTGGGCCATTGCCCGGCCCTGGATCGGTAAAATGGAGCAAGTGTTGGAGGTTCCCTCCGGCGGCAATTCCGGGCTACATAAATAAGAGGCAAATAATGGACGGAGGGACAATGATGAATACGATCCCCACACTTATCGATTTGAGCGGCAAATTGGCCATCGTC
>CAZBQG010000425.1:0-1881 GCA_964493945.1 uncultured Rhodospirillaceae bacterium | reverse complement strand
TCAATTACCATGACGGGCTGGCCGCCGGCACGGTTGCGGCGGGCGGCACGCTGGGCATGCTCATTCCGCCCTCGGCGGCAATGATCGTCTACGGCATCCTGACGGAAACCGACATTTCCATGCTGTTTGTCGGCGGCATCCTGCCCGGCATCATCACCGTCGTCATCTATATCACGGTCATCAGCATCGTCGTCCGCCTGTTTCCCAATAGCGGTCCACGCGGACCGCGCTCCACCTGGCCGGACCGGATCCGCGTTTTGGGCAAGGTGTGGGGCGTGGTGGTGCTGTTCCTGGTGATCATGGGCGGCATATTCTTTGGCGTCTTCACACCGGGCGAAGCCGGCAGCATCGGCGCGGTAGGTGCCCTAACCTTCGCTGTCGGCCGGCGCAAGATGACTTGGGCCAAATTCTTTGAATCCCTGGTCGAAGCGGGGCGCATCACGGCGCTGATCTTCGCCGTCGCCTTTGGCGCACTGATCCTCAATCAGTTCGTCAATATTGCCCGCATGCCCGAGATCATTGCGGGTTTCATTACAGAACTCAAACTCACCCCTCAGACGACCATCTTCGTCATATTGGGGATATTCGTTCTGCTGGGCATGATCATCGAGGGGCTGTCCATGATCTTCCTGACCGTGCCCATATTCGTGCCCATCGTGGCCGCGCTCGGTTATGATCTGATCTGGTTCGGCGTGGTGATGATCATGGTGGTGGAAATTTCCCTGATCACGCCGCCCATCGGGCTTAACGTCTTTGTCATGAAATCCATGCTGCCCGAAGTGCCCCTATCGACCATCTTCAAGGGCATCGCGCCCTTTTTCATCGGCGACCTCATCCGCCTGTCCATCGTGGTCTTCGTGCCGAGCGTTATTCTGTACCTGCCCAGTCTGATGTGACCCATCTGCAACGGTGCTTTCGGGCGGGGCGGGGGCGTGTTACTTTCCGCCCCGAAAATTAAAAACCAACACCCCAAATCTCCAGAAGGAGCTAACCGCAATGGACGGAAAAATCGCGTTCGAGGAACATATGTCCTTGGAGGAGACCCTGGAAGACGCCAAGGCCTTCGCCGGCGGATCGGGCCGCTGGGAGGATTTTGCCAGCGAAATCCTGGATATCGACGACAAGCGTCTGGCCTATATGGATGACAGCGGCATCGAAATGGCCATTATCTCGCTCAACGCACCGGCCGTGCAGGCGATCCTGGACCCGGCCCATGCGATGGATGTGGCAAGGCGTGCCAACGACCATCTGGCGGAAGCCGTGGCCCGCAACCCCGGCCGCTTCCAGGGTTTTGCGGCACTGCCCATGCAGGACCCGGACGAGGCGGCGCGCGAGCTTGAGCGCTGTATCAAGGACCTGGGCTTCAAGGGCGCCCTGGTCAACGGCTTCACCCAGAAAGACGTGGAAGATTCGGCGGTCTATTTCGATATCCCCGAATACCGCGGATTCTGGGGGACGGTGGCCGAGCTGGACGTACCTTTTTATCTCCACCCCCGCACACAAATAAAGGCCCGCGCCCAGCAATATGAAGGCCATCCCTGGCTGATGAGCTCACCCTGGGGCTTCGCCGTCGAAACCTCGATCCATACGCTTCGCCTCTGTGGCTCGGGCCTGTTCGATGATTACCCCAATCTCAAGATGATCATCGGGCATCTGGGCGAACATATCCCCTATGATCTCTGGCGCATCGATGCCCGCATGCGTTTTTCACCCCGCGGCTATGAAGGAAAGCGGCCCCTGGGTGATTATTTCATGGATAATTTCCACGTCACCACCAGCGGCAATTTCTGCAACCCTGCTTTTAAGTGCTGCCTGGAGGTAATGGGCGTCGAACGCATGCTGTTCTCCGCCGATTACCCCTTCGAGCGCATGAGCGACGCG
>CAZBQG010000424.1:0-1924 GCA_964493945.1 uncultured Rhodospirillaceae bacterium | reverse complement strand
AAACTCGCCGCTATACGGATTTGGTTGCAATCAATTGAGCCCACGGCCTAAGGGCAATGGGCTGGGCTTTATGCCACCTTTCCGAATAGAAGATTAGGGGCCTTGCCTTGCATCCGGGATTTGGGCGAGACTGCTGAAAAAGAGGGAGATGGGATATGGCTGAAAGAAACAGCATCATCCGGGAGACCAGGGCCGAGTTGGATACCATCGCCCGGGAAGTCACCCGGGCCGAGGAACAACTCATGGCGGATGGGGTGAAATTGAGCGGGGCTTCAGGTGCAAATGGCGGTGGCGGGGTACCGGTGCCGGCCCCGTCGGTAGCCGGCAAACGCTCCACCCGGGAAGGTCTGGATCTCGCGGGGCTTTATTCCCGCCAGGACCGGGTGGGAAGGAAATTTTCCCTCTTCAGCCGGGCCTATGAAATCAGCTGCAAGCAGGATTCGGCGGGAGCCATCTATCACCAACTGGGCGGCTATCTGTTCCGCTCTTCAGACGATCTGGAAAATATTCCTGGCGTAAAAGAAGTGCTGCGCGCTCTGGCCGGCGCCTTGCATGCCTATTTCCATGTTTCATTTGATGTGGATCATGAACGGAAACTGGCCCAGGCCTGGATGCCAATTGAAACCACGCTCCGCGGCCTGGGCCGTGAAATTTAGGAGGGGCTGATCATGGTCATGCTCAATGCGCGCCCCGAAGAAATAGATGTGGATTTCACCAAGACGGCGGTGATCGTGGTCGATATGCAGAACGCCTTCGTCAGCCCGGGCGGCCTGTTCGATCTGGCGGGCTTCGACATTTCAGGCGCCCCTCCGGTGATCGAAAACAACAAACGCCTGTTGAAATCGGCCCGCGAGGCGGGCGTCCAGGTGATCTATCTGCAAATGAGTTATGACGAAAACCTCAAGGATGGCGGCTCGCCGGCTTCGCCCAATTACCACAAAGAGCTGGCCATGGTCCTGATGCGCAAGCGCCCCGAACTGAAAGGCACCTTATTGGTGGAGGGAAGCTGGGATTGGCAATTTCATGAGGAGCTGACACCCGAGCTCGGCGATCAGATCATCCGCAAGTCCCGCTATAGTGGCTTCGCCGGGACGCATCTGGACAATTACCTGCGGAGCATGGATATCCGTCATTTATGCTTCACGGGTGTGGCCACCAATGTGTGCGTCGAAAGCACGGCGCGCGACGCTTTTTTCGGCGAATTCTGGCCGATCTTGGTGGAGGACGCCATGAACCATTCAGGCCCCGACTTCAACCGTCAGGCAACCCTTTGGAATTTCGAAAATGTCTTCGGCTGGGTGACCGGCGCGGACGAGCTGATCACGGCCATGGGGCGGGGGAGTAATTGAGGGCAGGGGGGCGCCCAAGCGCATACATCCAACCCAAACAATGGATTTTGCCGCATAGCGTGAGCGTCTGAGGCAAGTTGCCCCGGTGCAGAAACCAAAGCCCCCCTCTTACGGGCCTTTGGCCGAGCGCAAGCGCGAGCGCGCCGAATGGCGCGTAGCCAAGGGGGCGGATGCCCCCGCCCGGCGCCTGATGGGGCAACAAAAACCAGGGAACCCAAAAAGGCCTCGAAGTGATAATTATATCAATCTGCAAAAAAAATCATCGATAAGCCCATTCTCTATGCCCGATTGACGTTATATTTTCCATAATTGATCGATGATTTTTTTTACAGATTGGTGTTATGTCCCCGGAACTGTCCCCAAATTAAACAGGACCTGAAAAGTCCTATCGTTCCGCGACTCTGACATGAAGAAATTTGGGCACCCCCATCAACCGGTAAATTTTGTCTGATTTGAGCGTTCTGCAGCTTGATCGGCATTTTTTGGCTGCTTCGTCACCAATTTGAACGATTTGACCTCCTTTTCTCGTCCTTCAGGCATACCTATCCCATGAGGGCCTTTCGCTCATGGAAGAC
>CAZBQG010000423.1:0-1983 GCA_964493945.1 uncultured Rhodospirillaceae bacterium | reverse complement strand
GGGTCTTGGCCGCCGGCCCGCCAAGAGCCACCAGAACCTTCGGATCGGCCAGTTCGATATGGCGTTCGACGAAAGGCAGGCAGGCGGCGATTTCCGTGGTCGTCGGGTTGCGGTTGCCGGGTGGGCGCCAGAAGACCATGTTGGTGATATAGGCGCTTTCGCGCGAACGCCCGATGGAGGCCAGCATGGTATCCAAAAGCCGGCCACTGGCGCCGACGAATGGGGTCCCCTGGCGGTCTTCCTCTGCCCCCGGCGCTTCGCCGATGAGCATCAGCCCGCCGCCTGGATCGCCGTCTCCGAACACCATATTGGTCGCCGTCAATTTCAGCGGACAGCCATCGAACTCCTCAAGGGCTGCCCGCAAATGATCCAGGCTGTCCGCCGCGCTGGCCAGGGACGAGGCTGCCTGGACCACCTTGTCGGCCTGCTTCGGCGTCTGGAAGGGATTATCAGCCCGAGTCTTGGGAGCGGCTTTTGGCTTAGAGGGGGTAGGCTTTGGCGGCGCAATATCGAAGCGCGGTACCGGCGCCTCACTGATGCATTCATCAATGCCCACCTGGCCATACCATTCGAGAACGGCTTTGGCGGCGGCAGGGGTAAGGGGAGCATCGGCCATCCGTCCAGATTAGCAAACCTGGCGGGTAATGACACCAATTCTCCGCCGGTGCTATAAAAGCCCTTAATCCGTAACTGATCAAAAAAAGAGTAAAACAAATGGCCGAAACGAGTGAACGGGAATCGATGGATTTCGATGTGGTCATTGTCGGCGCCGGGCCGTCGGGTCTGGCCGCCGCCATCCGCATCAAGCAACTGGCCGCCGAAAACGGCCAGGAAGTGAATGTGGTGGTCGTGGAGAAAGGCTCCGAGGTGGGGGCTCATATTCTTTCTGGTGCGGTGATGGACCCCAAGGCGCTGGATGAGTTGATCCCCGATTGGCGGGAATCCGATTGCCCGGTCAAAACGCCGGCGGCGGCGGACCGTTTTTATTTCCTGACCAAATCCTCCACCATCCGTCTGATGACCCCGCCCCAGATGAACAATCATGGCAATTTCGTCATCAGTCTCGGCAATCTGTGCCGCTGGCTGGGGGAGAAGGCCGAGGAATTGGGGGTGGAGATATTCCCCGGATTCGCGGCCGCCGAATATCTGACCGACGATGCGGGTGCGGTCTGCGGTATCGCCACGGGCGATATGGGCGTTGGCGTGGACGGTGAGCCGACGGATAATTTCGAGCCAGGCGTCGAGCTGCGCGCCCCTCATACCTTGTTCGCCGAAGGCTGCCGGGGATCCTTGTCCAAGATGCTCATGGAGAAGTTCGATTTGGCGAAGGATTGCGATCCGCAAATTTACGGCATCGGGATCAAGGAGCTTTGGGAGATCGATCCGGCCAAACACGAGTCCGGCCTGATCAGCCATACGGTGGGCTGGCCCATGGACAGCCGCACTTATGGGGGATCGTTTCTCTATCATCTGGATAATAATCAGGTGTCGGTGGGCATGGTCATCGGCCTGGATTACGAAAATCCCCATCTCAGCCCCTTTGAGGAAATGCAGCGCTTCAAGCTGCACCCCTCCATCCGCTCCCTTTTCGAGGGTGCCAAACGAATCGCCTATGGGGCGCGGGCGCTCAATGAAGGGGGGTATCAGTCCGTTCCCAAGCTGGTCTTTCCGGGCGGTGCCCTGATCGGCGATGCGGCGGGCTTCATGAATGTGCCCAAAATCAAGGGCAGTCACGCAGCCCTCAAAACCGGCATACTGGCCGGCGAGGCCTGTTACGCAGCCGTCGCGGGCGGTGGGGCCAAAGCAATGGATGCCTATCCGGAAGCCTTGAACAAATCCTGGCTGATGGAGGAATTGAGGGTTTCCCGCAATATCCGCCCCTCATTCCGCTGGGGGCTTTACGGTGGTATTTTGTATTCAGCCATCGATACCTATCTTTTACGCGGACGGGCGCCCTGGACCATGCACCATGAGCCCGATCAC
>CAZBQG010000422.1:0-2003 GCA_964493945.1 uncultured Rhodospirillaceae bacterium | reverse complement strand
TCCATCGGTATGCGTGAATGGGCCCATCGGTGATTCTTTTTGGGAATTGGTATAATCCCCGCCTACAGGTGGCCTCGGCCGAGGAATATGGCCAGATTATGGATAATCTGGGCCTGGCCAACCCCCAACAGATGGGTGTGGCCGTGCCGGCCAATCTGGCCATCGGCATGGATCAGGCCCGCCCCGATGCCGCCGGGCGCATGCTTGCGGCCGCCGATGGGGTGGAACAGTTGGGCCGGACTGGCCTGATTTTCGTCGATCTCCGCGAAGAGGCGGAACGGGCCAAGACGGGCGTCATTCCCACTTCGGTCCATGCGCCCTATCAGCAACTGGCCGATTTCGTCAAACCGGGCGGCATTCTGGTGGCCATGGCCGGCAAGGAGGGCAATGAGCTTTTCTTTATTGCGCCTATGGCGAACGTTCGGCCCTGGCCCTGGATATGGCGGTGGAGGCGGGCCTGAATAATGTCCGCCATCTGGACGGCGGCATTGATGCCTGAGTCAATGCGGGCGGTGGCCTGGAACGGCTTTAAACCTCCTCGAATAAATGAACACCATCAGCCTGGGCGCCGCGCTGGATGCTTCCGTCGGCTTCCAGGTAATGCAGATGGGCCAGGGCCTCACCCAGGGCGAAGAAAAAATCCATTCCTTCAAGTTTGGCCGGGAACATATGGCGCATGACCTGAAGCCCGGTGGAAGGTTTGGCGCAGGCCTCCAGCGCCGTGGCCAGACGCTTATCATGATGGGTTTTGAAATCTTCCAGCCTTTGATGCAGGCCGTGGAAGGGTATCCCATGGGACGGCAAGACCAGCACGTCCCGGGGTAGCTGGGCCAGCTTGGCGAAACTGTTCAGGAATTCCTTGAGCGGATTGGCGTGGGGCATGTTGGCATGAACGGTGATATTGGGCGTGATATAGGGCAGGACCTGATCGCCGGCGATCAACAGGTTCAGCTCGTCGCAAAAAAGGCAGGCCTGTTCGGGGGCGTGGCCCTCGACCACCAGGACGCGCCAGCGATAGGCGCCCAATTCCAGCTCATCCTCATCCGCCATGCAGCGGAAGGCCGATGGCAGGGCACCATATTCCTTGAAAGGATTGCTCTGCCGGACCTGGGAATAATCCCTGACCTTCCCCGCCTCACAGCCGGCCAGGCGGTAAAATTCCTCCATCATCGGCCCGGAAGTAAAGCCGCCCATGCTCATCAGCCGCCCCATGGCCCATTCACTGAAGGTGGCGGTCAGCTCGATGCCGTGATTTTTGCAAAGCCATCCACACAGCCCCACATGGTCCGGGTGATAATGGGTGCAGATCATGCGGCTCAGCCCGCCTGGTAAATCCCCGCCCGCCAAAAGCTCTTCCCACAATTTGGCGTTGTCTTCCAGCGGATAGCCCGTATCCACCGCCGCCCAGCCATCCCCATCCTCAAGCAGCCACACATTGACATGATCAAGACGGAACGGCATGGGCATACGCGCCCACTGCACGCCCGGCGCCACCTGGGACAGGCATCCCGGCTCGGGCGTCTTGGAAAAGGGAAAACTCAGAGGATCAAGCAAAAAACAGATATCCTGGGAACAGAGGGCCGTATTTTATACCAACCTTCGCAAATAACCACCCCCAGCCTGATGGGGAGCAAGCTTGGCCGGCCTAAGTCATTGAAAAAGATTCTGATTATTGACTCCAGGAGCTGATTTTCCAGGCATAGCAAGGACTCGGCAATTATAGAATCAAGTCAAAAGTGAGTCTTTTTTGCCACAACATAATGGTTATTATACTAAATGATGTGGAATCTTCGTTGACAGCCATAAGAATTTGTCTTAATTGATCACGATGCTTGGAGGGAATTTTAGCCATCTCACCAATAAAACCTTTGGCCGTGATTCGGACCGGGGAGTGTGGGGTGGCGGGGAAAAGGTCATAGGGGCATGAGATTATGTATACGGTTTATTATATGGAAAGCAGCTCTCCTGAAGTGACGCGCGCTGGTATGGTATCGGCCCCGTCC
>CAZBQG010000421.1:0-2095 GCA_964493945.1 uncultured Rhodospirillaceae bacterium | reverse complement strand
CATCGCCATCATCGCCCATGTCGACCACGGCAAGACCACCCTGGTCGATGTCCTGCTGCGCCAAAGCGGACTGTTCCGGGCCAATCAGGACGTGGCCGAGCGGGTCATGGATTCCAACGAATTGGAGCGTGAACGGGGCATCACAATCTTGGCTAAATGCACCTCGGTGGAATGGGAGGGCGTGCGCATCAATATCGTCGACACCCCGGGCCATGCCGATTTCGGCGGCGAAGTGGAGCGGATTCTAAGCATGGTGGATGGCGTGTTGCTCCTCGTTGATGCCTCGGAAGGGGCCATGCCCCAGACCAAATTCGTCACCGCCAAGGCGCTAAATTTGGGTCTCAGGCCCATCGTCGTGATCAACAAGGTGGACAAGCCCCATGCCCGGCCCGATCAGGTGGTGAACGAGGTCTTTGATCTGTTCGTCGATCTGGAAGCCTCGGAAGAACAGCTTGATTTCCCCATTCTGTTTGCCTCCGCCAAGGAAGGTTGGGCGTTCCTGGAAGCCGGCGATAGGGGCAGCGACATGAACGCCCTGTTCGAAACCGTGCTGAGCAGCGTGCCCGAGCCCAAGATATCGGAAGAACCAGAATTCCGCATGTTGGCCACCACTTTGGAGAACGACCCTTATATTGGGCGCGTCCTGACCGGACGAATTCATTCCGGGACGGTCAAACCCAATATGGAAGCCAAGGCACTTGGCCGCGACGGAGCCCGTCTGGAAAACACCCGGATCACCAAGGTGCTGGGTTTCAGGGGGTTGACCCGCGAACCGGTGGAAAGCGCTTCGGCTGGCGATATCGTTGCCATTTCAGGTTTCAGTCAGGCCACGGTGGCCGATACGCTTTGCGCCCTTGATGCCAACGATAGCCTGCCTTCCGATCCGGTCGATCCGCCGACCCTGGCCATGCTTTTCTCGATCAATGATTCACCTCTGGCCGGGCGCGAGGGAAAAAAGGTTACATCGCGCATGATCCGCACCCGCCTGCTGGCCGAAGCGGAAGGAAATGTAGCCATCCGCGTGCGCGAGACGGAGGAGAGCGACCGTTTCGAAGTGGCCGGGCGGGGCGAATTGCAATTGGGCGTGCTGATCGAGACCATGCGCCGCGAAGGGTTCGAGCTGTCCATTGCCCGTCCACGGGTGCTGACCCGCGAAGATCCGGACACCGGCGAGCTGTTGGAGCCGTTCGAGGAAGTGGTGGTCGATGTGGATGAGGAATTTTCAGGCACGGTGGTCGAATCCATGGCGCTGCGCCGGGGCCGCCTGGAAGAAATGCGGGCCGCCAGTGGCGGCAAGGCGCGCCTGCGCTTCGCCGCCCCGTCCCGTGGGTTGATCGGCTATCACGGGGATTTCATGACCGAAACCCGGGGAACGGGCGTGATGAACCGGATTTTCCTGGATTATGAGCCCCAGGCCGGATCCATCCCCGGACGGCGCAACGGCGTCCTGGTTTCCACCACCGACGGCAAAAGCGTGCCCTATGCGCTGATGAATCTGGAGCCACGGGGCATCTTGTTCATCGGTGCCGGGATTGCGGTTTATGGCGGCATGGTCATCGGTGAAAACAGCCGGGGCGGCGACCTTGACGTTAATCCCATGAAGACCAAGCAATTGACTAATGTGCGGGCGTCCGGCACGGACGAAGCCGTGCGCCTGACCACGCCTCGCCCCATGACCCTGGAACAGGCCATTGCCTATATCGATGATGATGAGCTGGTGGAAGTGACGCCCGGCAATATCCGCCTGCGCAAGCGCTATCTGGATCCCCATATGCGCAAAAGAGCCGGCCAGGAAGAGGGTGCTACTTAACCCGGGGCGGGGATTCAGCCGGTTTCCGGCGGTATTTCCACATCTTTCATGGAGGGGGCGTAGGCCCTATCCACCACCATGATATGGCCGGTCAGCCAGTTTTCAAGAAAATCGAGCAATTCTTCATAAGTGTGACTTTCGGTGCCCTTTTCCGGTGGTTCCAGAAACTGCTCTATGCGCGAGGTCATTTCCTTATGCAGCACCTTGTGATCATCAATATCTGGATAGCTGCACAGTACCCGGCTCTTTTCATAGAACCAATCCTATCAACGCTTTTCGCGGTAT
>CAZBQG010000420.1:0-2105 GCA_964493945.1 uncultured Rhodospirillaceae bacterium | reverse complement strand
CGAAGCCTCTTGCGGAGGAATGGGCCAGGGCCTGCGTTATAGCCTTGTGGGAACGTTACCCCGACAAAAGAGCGCAACTCTCAATCGATTGCAAAAAACACACCGACATCAAACCCGGTTCCATCGCCAAGCTTGTGGAGAATTTCAAAAACGGAACGCTTGCCAGAGGCGACCTATACAATTTGGTAGAGACGGCGCGTAAGCGCATCGAGACAATAGGTAGCAAGCGACTAAAAGACATTTTGTAACATTCCCCTAAACGGTCCCGTATCGTTTAGGGGTGTTCAACGCGTTCCATGGCCTTCTTTGAAATGAGAGGAAGCCGCCATGAAAAGTGCTGCAACAAACCCTGCCCGAATCCTACCCTTGAAAGAAGTCCGCTCGCGTATTCCCTACTCCGCCGTCCAGATCTGGCGCAAAGAAAGTGCGGGGGACTTTCCTCGCCGGGTGCGGCTTGGGGCAAATAGGGTCGGCTGGCTCGAGTCCGAGATCGACGCCTGGATCGCCGCAAAAATCGGAAGCCGAGGGTGGCGTCCTTTCGAAGAGGCCCGGGCGTATGCCCGGAGCCTTAAGCTCAAGGGTTCAAATGAGTGGCGTGTCTTCTCCGCATCCAGCGATAGGCCGGCGGACATCCCTAGCAGTCCAGACCAAGTCTACAAGGATCAGGGCTGGGCAAGCTGGGGTGACTGGCTCGAGTCTGAAATAGAGGCCTGGATTTCCTCAAAAATCGGGGAACGAGGACTATGAGTGCCCCGAACATAAACAGCGAGGACGCGAAAACATTTAAGGCCCTGTTTTCCGGCTACTCCCAGGCCCACGGTACATTCGAAATCAACGAGACCGATCCACAGACCGGTAAGAAAAAAGGCAATGCCCGAACGATACGCCGCGGCGCGACCCTTCAGGAATGGGAAGAGCATTTGGCGGGCGGACCAAAAGGGCTAGGTACAATCCCCCTTCTTGACGACGGCGTGAGCGTCACGTTCGGAGTCATCGATCTAGATGACAATCAGATCGACCACACCATGTTAGAGGCAGAAGTCCGTGAACTTGGCCTGCCTCTTGTTGTTTGCCGAAGTAAGTCCGGCGGTGCTCATTGCTACTTGTTCTTAATAACGCCCTGCCTGGCAAAGGACGCGGTTGATGCACTCACGAATTGGTCAGCCGCGCTCGGTTACCCAGGCGCCGAGATCTTTCCGAAACAAACCCGCCGAGAGGTCGATGAGAAAACCGGAAATCCCCGACCGGGAAACTGGATTAATCTTCCATACCACGGAGCGGAAGCAACTGACCGATATTGCGTGAACCGCGGAGACCGCCTCTCCCTACGTGAGTTCATTGACCTGGCCGAGGGCAGTCGCGCCGGTCAAGACGCGTTAAAAATTAGGCATATAACTACGATACGCTCGGAGAAATCCCAGTCCCCTAAATCCCGCGAGGGGCGAAACGGTTACCTTTTTTCACGGGCGTGCTCTATGCGGAAATCTGGCATGCCGGGGAGCGAAATCAACGAAGCCCTAATTACCATCAATCAGCTCGCAGACCAAAAAACGTGCCCCAATTTTAGCCAAGGCCCTCTGGCAGAAAAAGAAGTCGCGGACATCTGCAAGTCGGCAATGACCGATCGTTACGCGCCAAATCCGGACAGCTTTGCGGACCCACCGTATTTCATTTCTGAAAACCAATTGGCCCGAAGCGAACACACAAGCAAGGGGCGGAGAATCACCGTGCTGTCCAACTTCACTGGAGAGATCGTGGAAGACATATGCCGCGACGACGGTGCCGGCGAGGTGCGCGAGTACCACAGGTGAAGGCCCGACTGCGTAGCGGCGAGCCGCTGCCGACTGTTACGGTGCCAGCCGGGCGATTTAACAGCATGAACTGGGTCCCGGATGCCTGGGGCGCGAGAGCGAGCCTCAAGGTGGGTATGACGAACCACCAGCACGCCGCCGCCGCAGTAAAATATTTATCAAGCCCATTACAGCGCCGGATTTTTACTCATACTGGTTGGCGGCAAATTGACGATGCCTGGCACTTTCTGCACGGCGCAGGCGCCATAGCAGCAAGCGGCTTCGTATCGGACGTCGAAGTTGAGCTTGGGCGGG
>CAZBQG010000419.1:0-2106 GCA_964493945.1 uncultured Rhodospirillaceae bacterium | reverse complement strand
GTCATAGGCAACACCAGCGCATTGCGTCAGGTAGTCGTTGCGCTCGGCAGGGCGTGGGGTTCCATCGCCCAGGTCGAGAGTGCCGTTGAGGACATTGAGCAAGAAGGGGTGACTATCGTATTCTTCCGCCGCACTCTGCAAGGTGGGGATACTCCTTGCCATCTCCACCATGTTCTTGATACGCAGGGCGGCTTCGCTCTTTTTAGCCCAATCGAGGGTCAAATTCTTGCCGTCGATTTCTTCGCCGGCTTTGTTGGTCTTTGTCTCCATTTTTGGTGGCGTTTCGTGCGCTATTGCCCTAACCGTTTCCTTCGCCATCTCTTGGACCGCCATCGTGGCGTCCGCGGCCCAATGACGGCCATTCCAAACCAGCCAACTGCCGAGCCCTTCCTTGGGTGCCAGCTCGGGGCAGTGGCGTATCTCATCACCGTAGCGCTTGGCGAGGCGTTCGCCATTGCCCTGGTCGGTAAGGTTGGGATTCTCACCCGGCGCGGGCGGCACCGCCACCGTAACGTAAGCGTAGTTGCTGGCCGCGCTGCGGCGCATGATGCTGGCGATAGGATCGGGCGAGGTTGCCCCTTGGGATACGGCCCGTAGCACCTTATACCTTATAGACCCCGCCGTCCACGGACGCCGCGCATCGTAGCTGTGCATGGCTACGCCGGCGTCTTCGAGCCCGCGACAGGCTTCCTCTATGCCGATAGCACCAGCGCCCACTAAGCGGCCAATGCGGAAGCTGGCATCGTTCAGCGTTTTTTCTTGGGCACCGTCGGGCGCTCGGCCTATCTCATCTGCGCCGCGCCGCACCAGGTCGAGCGTGCGCGGGTGGAGGTCTGCCGGTGGCTCGGGTAGATCAGGCAGCGTTGGTAGCGGGCTGGCGGAGCGGTCCGAAGAGCGACTCTTCGTTGGCACCATCGCCCGCAGCCAGGCCGGCATCGGCTTGGTCGTTTTCATATTCCTCGATCGGAGAACTGGATAGCTCCCACTGATAGCTGTTGCCATTGGGATGGATGGACGGGGGCAGAATGATATACTTGCCATCGGACTTGATCTCTACGCCGGGTGCCAGGTCTACGTTGGCCTCGTCGCCGTAGCTAAACAGGAGGTGCATTCCGCCGCCGCCGGTCTGCGATTCCCATACACCGTCGATGGGTTCGTTATCGTCAATGGCGGCGGCCAGAAATTCATGGCCATTGCTGCGCGGGTCGATGTCGAGGGCGGTGATGCCGCTTATTTTGCCACAAGCCAGCCCGATATTCATGTCCGGTGTCTTGGTCCACCATTCCCGTATCTGGTCAGCATCAGTAGTGGCGTCGAGGCATCCATTTGGGGTTGCCGGGCGCTTGTCGTTTGGGCGGCAGGGGAAGATAGCCCAGCCGAGGGCGGCGTATTTTAGTGCGTATTCGAGCATTGCTTAGATCCTTACAAAAGACTACTTGGATTTTCCTTCACGGTTCAGTATCCTAAGATGCTATAGTTGCGCACCTCTTATCCGACCACTGGTCAAACACTTGGAGACAACCGATGGCTACCTACACCTGTGACAAGTGCAACATGTCCGTCAACGCAACCTGCGGTCACTGCGACGCACCGCTTCAGAACGACGATCTCAGCCTGCCCGATGGCCAGGAGGTGCAGATCTCCAAGTGCCCCAATGGTCACGGGAAGATCAAGTCGCCGCTGTGCTGTGGCGAAGACATGAGCTGCGCTGTCTAAGACAGCCAGCGCCACACCAGCGACGACGGAGATGAATCAAGGTGGGGGCGAAGAGGATACGCCCCCACCTCGCCGTTATTTAAAAGGGCAAGTCATCATCACCAGCGGGCGAGGCCGGCGTTTCGACAAACGATCCGCCGGCAGTTGAAACCGCCAGTTGCGGGGCGGCCGGTGCTGCGGCTACCGGCACCGGTATAGACCACTCGACGGGACGCGACACCCACCCGGCGATCTCGAAGATCGGCTTCATGAACGTGCCGTTTTTGGTTTTAAAGCTGTCGATCACCACCTTGACCAACGGCACGATCTCGCCGGCTTCGCGCTCCGCTGGATCGACGTTCTCCGCTTCGCGTTCCCAAGCGGTGTGCAGCTCGTTGATGGCATTTTGGA
>CAZBQG010000418.1:0-2109 GCA_964493945.1 uncultured Rhodospirillaceae bacterium | reverse complement strand
CGTCGACCACCACACCGCCCAGGGTGTGGTTGATCGCCGGGCGCACGGGGTGGAACCCATGATAGGGCGGCTGATCGAGGGGGACGGCGGACCGGGTCTTTTCAAGGTTCGGCCCCGAGGCGCGGCCGTTCCGGACGTTGGCATTGAAAGTCTCCACCAACCGGCAGAGCCCGTCCGGCGAGAGACCCATCTTTCCGGCCAGTTCCGCGATACTGCCGGCGGTGCAGATGACCTGCTCACGCCTGGGGTAGTTGGCATACTCCTCAGGGTGAAGCCCGCGCGCTTTGTCATCGAAGATGAGGCCCGCGCTGCTCCCCGGTTGGAGGGCAATGGCGTTGGCAATGGTATCGCTGTCGGCGACGCCCTCGTCGATGAAGCGCTCGAAGTTGCGGTTGAAATAGATGCCCATGGGGTAGATGTGCATGAGATAGCGCGACGGGCCATTGCCGAAAAAGACGTCGGTGGTGCGGATATGGCAAGTTTTGAGATGGCGCATGGCGGCTCCGGCTTCGAGCGCCATCAGGTGGCCGTTGCCGGTGTTGTCCGGACTGCCGACCATGACCACGTCCTGGCCTAGGCGCTGGCCCGCATGCTCCATCAGCATATGCCGGTTACCCTGGAAACCGCCAGTGGCGAGGATCACTCCACCCGCCTCGATCAGGAAACTCTCACCGTCCCGGGAGGCGCGAAGGCCCGTGACCGCGCCGCTGCTGTCGATGAGGAGGGACTGGGTGGGGCTTAAGAACATCATCCACACACCGCGCTCGGCTGTGGTCTTATGGAGCCACTTTAAGAGACCGATGGCGAGTCCCTCCACGGTGCGGCCCATCGCGTCATATGGGAGCCCGACCTCGTCGCGGAGCCAGCAGCAATCATCGAAGACGCGGGTGCAATAGGTGCGGAGGAGCGCCGCGTCGACCTCGCCCCAGCCGCACTCCACATGCCGCTCGGTGAGGATGTCCACCGCATCGCGGCCGGCGGCCAGTTCGTCCCGGCCGCCAAGGAGATGTTCGACTACCGCGTGCCGTCAAAGCGTGCGAACCCCCCGCCGCCGGAGCGCCAGGTGTCATTGCCGACGACGCCAGGGAGCAGGGGGAGGGCATTCCAGCTCTCCGGGTTCGGCAGCTTGTCCACCACCAATATGTCAACGCCTTCGACCCGCGCCTCGATGGCGGCGACGAGGCCGGCCAGTCCGGCACCGACGATGGCGATGTCGGCGTTCAGTTTGCGATCCAGGACGTCCCCTTTCTCCCTTTCGGGGAATGTTCTCAAACAATCCAACAGGCAACAAGTAAATTGGTTCGCCGCATCGGCTTGACCATAGTCATGGATATTTGGTTTATTTTATGAAAAGCGTCTCCCTCGGTCGGGCTGCTATCGCCCGGGCGACGGGGTATTAAACGGTGTGCGCGGAGAGGGAAGTGCCGGGAAGCAAGCGGCTTGTTCTGCTGATCGCCATCATGGTTCTGATTGCCATCGCCGCCGGCGGCACGGTGATGACCGCCCTCTATGTCACGGCGTTCGAAGAAAAACGGGCCGACCTGGTGCGCACGGCACAAAGCCAGGCGCGGCTGACCGAGGCCATTTTCAATCATCAAAAGGAGGAAAACTTTTAGGTCGCCTGGGAGCACACCCTCAGGCAGATCGAAGAGGCCCATAGCAAATATGAGGGCTTTGGGAAAACCGGGGAATTTACCTTTGCCAGGCGCCAGGGATCCCAGATTGTTTTCGTCCTCAGGCATCGCCATGACGATGTGGACAAACCGAAACCCACCCCTTTTGCCCCAGATCTGGCCGAACCCATGCGGCGGGCCTTGTCGGGTAGCTCCGGTACGGTCACCGGGCTTGATTACCGGGCGTCCAGGTTCTGGCGGCCTATGAGTGTGTGGCGTCTGTAAAATTAGGCATTGTCGCCAAGGTCGATCTTTGCGAAATCCGCGGCCTTTCATCGAGGCCGGTTTGACGGCCTTGTTCATCAGTCTGGTTTTGGTCGGGTTTGGATCCTTTACTTTTTTCCACACCACCAATCCCCTGATCGAACAAATATCCAACAGCGAGGAGCGATACCGCACTTTGGTGAAGAATGTCCCGGGCATCACCTATCGCTGT
>CAZBQG010000417.1:0-2126 GCA_964493945.1 uncultured Rhodospirillaceae bacterium | reverse complement strand
ATGATGCTCAAATGCTACCGACGGAAAAGCGGTGCGCTCTACGCCTCGGCCGCGCATCAGGCCCTGATGCTGGGCCGCACCCTGCTGGGTGAGCGGGTGGCCGACGTGATGTCGGTGATCGACTGGATTATCGATGGCGGCACGGACCTGGAAATCGACCTGGCCCGCATTCATGCCATGGGCAACTCCGCCGGTGGGGAGACTTCGCTCTATGTGGCGGCGGTGGACGAACGCCTGGGCGGTGCCATTGCCAGCGGCTCCGTGGGGCGTTTCCGCGAAACCATTGCCACCCGGGCGACCTGCCCGGATACCGTGTTGCCCGGCATCCTGAACTGGTTGGAGAACGATGACATCGTGGCCTTGTGCGCGCCGCGGCCATTGTTGGTGGTCTCCGGCGATCGGGATCACATCTACCCCTTTGCCGAGGCGGCGGCGACCGCCGATCTGGCCCGGGATGTCTACCGCTCGCTGGGCGCCGCCGAGATGCTGCGCGCCGTTGAAGGCCGGGGCGGGCATCGTTTCTATCCCGCCGAAGCCTGGCCGGAATTTCTCGCCATGAGCACCTAAGACCATGGCGCATAGTGAATTCCCCTACACCGTGATCGTGCCCTGCTACAACAATCAACGAACCATTGGACAGGTCCTCGACAATATCGGAGCCTTACAGCCGCCGCCCGAAAAGGTGGTGGTAATAGACGACGGCTCCACGGATCAGACGGTTGAACTTGTTTCCGCACGGGAAAATATCGACTTGATCGTGAATGACAGCAACCAGGGCGCTTCGGCCGCGCGTAACAGGGGCGCCAAAGGGGCCGAGACACCATATCTGCTGTTCATCGACAGCGACTGCTACCTGGATCCCACCGGCTTCGCCACCGCTATTGAATTATTGCAACGGCGCACCGATCTTGCCGGTGTCATGGGGGTTTTTTCGCCGACGGGACCTTCCTCCTCGTTCGTCGGAACGTATAAAAATCTGTTCCGCCATCACGAGATTGTCGCCATGCAAAACCCGCCGCCAATTTTTAATTCCAGCTGTTTTCTCATGCGCCAGGATGCATTTCTCGACATCGACGGCTTCAAGGAAGACTTCGGAAAGATACCGACCGAAGATAACGAATTCTATTTTCGCCTGGTCGAGCGGCATCACGTCATGGAATATCTGGGCTCGTTCAGTTTTCTTCATGACAAGCCCATGAGCCTGCCGCAACTGTTCATGGATGACCTACGCCGCGCGAAAGCCATTGTGATGAACCTAACGGGCAAATTGGGGGCGCCGCGCAGGGCCTGGGAACCTGGTGAACGAGGGAGATGGATTGTCGAGTTGCTCGCGGCGAATGCCATTGTCGCCCTGCTGCTACTTATTTGCCTGGGCGGGCTGATTTCCAGCTCATTGGTCTATCTATCTGGCGTCCTCCTATTGCTTACCGGGGCATTGATGACATATTTGAACCGGCGGCCATTGATGGCGGCCATAGGTCATCATGGACCTGGATTTTTTCTTGGCGTACTGTCGCTTCGAGTCGTCGAGTTGGTGGCCGCCAGCTTGGGCATTGCCATGGCGATTCCGTTGCTTTTCACGGCGCCGCGGCTTGTTGACCGCTAGTTGGGAAGGGAAGACGGTGCAGAGCACTCTCACAGAGGTCGCTGATCATGCGCGAATTGCCTGGCGGGTCCTGAAAAAGGACGGCCCGCCCCTGCATCTGGTCTTTTTTATCACCAATATTTGCGACTTCGCCTGCGAGCATTGCTTTTTGATTGCCAGTGGGGAACTCAACAACAAATCCAGGCAATTGCTGCAATTGGATGAAATTGAGCGCATTGCCCGTTCCATGTCGGCGCTGACCGCCCTCTCCCTCACCGGTGGCGAGCCGTTTCTACGCAAGGACTATGGCGAAATTGTCCGAATCTTCGCCCGGCACACCCCGCTGAAATCATTGTCCACTGTTTCAAATGGTGTTCGGGTCGAGCGTATTGTTCCACAACTCGAACCTTTGTTGCAGGAACTCGACCTGTCGATCTTTCTGACCATTTCCTTGGATGGCTCGCAAGCGGCCCATGACAGCATTCGCCGCAAACCCGGGGCATTTCAAAAGTCCATAAACACCATCACGGAACTACGGCGC
>CAZBQG010000416.1:0-2131 GCA_964493945.1 uncultured Rhodospirillaceae bacterium | reverse complement strand
AACAGCTTAATCTATGCTCACCACCATTTTTATGCCGGACCGTGAATAATTCGGGTGCAGTCCCTTGGCGAAGAGAATTGCCCGGAACGAATCCTCGAAGATCAGCCTCATTTCGGCATGGGTCTTGTCATCCAGCTGGGATGGCTCCAGTTCCTTGCCTCTATGGCTGTCGGCCGGACTCATGATCGCCCCTTTCCATTCAATGCCGTACCGCCGATCCTGCCAAAATGAGGGTTGAAACTCAATGCCCCCACTTCACCCTTCACAAGTCAAGCCTCCAACCCTTCGAGAATTTGGGTCACCCCGTGCAGGTCCTTGATCTCCCAGTCAGGCGCAACACCTTCCAGCGCCTCACCGCTTCGGTTGAGCCAGACGGCTCGCATGCCCAGGGCCTTGGCGCCTTGCACATCCCATTGGGGGCCGGCGCAATAAATCACCTCGTCCGGGGTCAGACCGTTTTTCTCCAACACCCATTCATAGGCACGGGGGGAGGGCTTGCAGCAGCGGGCCTGTTCCATGGAGCCCATGAAATTGGGCGTGAACCCATCCATCTTGCCGGCCATCATTTCCAGGTACCGGGTTTCCACATTGGAAAAAATCAATATGCGGGCGAGCTTTTGCTGGGCTGCCAGGGCAGGGACCGTGTCGGCAAAGGGCGGCACCTCATCCCAGAGATCGAGCATGAAGCACACATCGGCGCGCTCGCCCGGGATATCCATAACCTTCATGGCATATTCCAGGGATTCTTCCAGCGCCACGGTGAATTCCCGGTATGTGGAGAAGGCCGTGCGATGGTTCTCGGAGATCAGCAAACGATGCCACAGCGCCTTGAAGCTGGATCCGTCCTGGCTGCCGCCATAATGGGCGATGATGGCTTCCGACGCCCGCACCCAAAATTGGGACCAGTCAAATAATGTATTCTTGGAATCATAGAAAACGGCCTTGGGCCGGGTGGTGTCATTCATAAAACATATCTCCTTATCAGGCTTTGGGGTCATCCGGATCGAGGGTGATGAGTATTTTGCCTGAACGCCCGTCTTCGTCGGCCCGGGCCGCCGCCTGGGCGGCCTCTTCGATGGGATAAATTTTCTCCACCTCGCTGCTCAGTTGGCCCGCCGCGATGCTTTCGGCCAGGGGGCCAAGAACATCGGCGGCCTCTTCCAGGGATGAGCGGCGGTACCAGGCGGTAAGCCAGAAGCCTTCCAGCACCTTGTCCTTCTGGAACAGACTGGCCCCGGTAATCTGGCAAGGCTGGCGGCTCAGCGTTCCGTAATTGACAATATGGGCGCCATCGCCCGCCGCCTGGGCCAGGGCATTGGTGGCGGGCCCGGCGATGGCATCCAGGCCAAGCTTGATATGGGCGCCGTCGGTTGCCTCCTTTACGGCAGCCGCCAGGCGGTCGGGATCGCTTGAATCATCGGCCAGCACGACGGTTCCGCCGATCGCTTCCAGAGGCGCGATCATTTCCTGGCGCCTCACGATATTGACAGTTTTCATGCCGGCCAGGGCGCAAAGTTGAATGGCGTAACGCCCGACGCCCCCATTGGCCACGTTTTGGATGACCCAGTCGCCGGGCTCTAAATTAACAAAATTTTTCAGCATAAGCTGGGCCGTCGCCGGATTAACCTTGAGCTGGGCCATCTCTTCCAGGGGCGCACCTTTCGGCACTTTGATCAAATGTGACGGGCGGATCACCATGCGCTGTTGCCAGGTATAGCGGGGCATGGGCACCACCAAATCACCAGGGGCAAGTTCCGTAACCCCCTCGCCAACCTGTTCAACCCGGCCCAACCCTTCGGTGCCCAGAATGAAGGGAAATTCGATCTGGCGCACATAGTTACCCTTGATGGTCAGCATATCGGCCGGATTGATCGGCGCCATCAACATGCGCACCAGAACTTTCCCCTCACCGGGCTCGCCGGGCAAGTCGATCTCGGCGCACTGAATAACGTCGGCGGGTGCGCCGAAACTTTCAATCCTGACAGCTTTCATGAGTCTCCCCCGCTCGGTTTCCATGGTGGGTCCATGATAGCGGGCAAAAGCCCTTTGTAGGGTTTTAATCGGGCGGCCGGTAGGCAAAAGCAGTCTTGTAGGATTCCCGGTTTTGCATGCGGCTCCACTGTCCTGCCCC
>CAZBQG010000415.1:0-2144 GCA_964493945.1 uncultured Rhodospirillaceae bacterium | reverse complement strand
GATTTTCAAGTCTCATGAGCCCAGCACGAATGCCTCCCTGCGATGATCCGCGGCGCCACAAAGGGTGCCATCGGCTTGGATTTCTATGGCCTCGGCGGAGCCGAAAAAGGGTGAACGCCCTGCCGTTCTGGCCACTTCGATTCCGCCCTTGGCCAGCGCCTTAACAATCTCCTCAGGAACGCTGTCCTCGATGATCGGCTCACCTTCCTGGCCTTGCGACCAGCGGGACGTATGCACGGCCTGGGAAATATCCATCCCCAAATCCACCAGATTGCTCAGCACCTGGGTGAGCGTGACCGTCTGGCCGGGCCCGCCTGGCGTACCCAGAAGATATTTGAGGCGCCCCCCCTCCAGCACCATCACCGGGTTGAGCGTATGGGCCGGACGCTGCCCCGGCGCGACCGCGTTGGGATGGCCGGCTTCGGTCGTGAATCCTATCATGCGGTCGTTGAGGACGACGCCGGTCCGGGCATCGGCGACGGCGCTTCCAAACAGGGTGAATACGCTCTGCACCAGGGTGATGCCATTGCCCTGGGGATCGGCAACCGAAATGACCGCCGTGCCGCCCCGGTTGGGCATGGGCGGCGAAGCGGTTTCGGTTACTGCGCGCAACCTGGCGGTCATGGCTTGGCCTAGGGCTTCGTTCACCGAAGCCGGGTCCGAGTTCGCATCGGCGACGAAGCGGTTTCCCTCGGCGAAGGCCACGCGGGTCGCCTTCATCAGCCTGGCGAAGCGCTCAGCCGATCCCGTCTCCAGCCCATCCATTGCCAGGCCCGACAAGGCGTTGAGTTGCATGAGCATGTACAAGCCGTAGGAATTGGGCGGCATGACCCGGACCAGATGGCCCCGGTAGTCGGTCTCGATCGGCTCGACCCATTCGGGCAGGTAGCCCTTGAAGTCATCGCTTTCAAGGAAACCACCAACCGCCTGCACTGCCCCGCCGATGCTGTCCCCTATGGATCCATTGTAGAAGGCATCGGCGCCGCCTTCGGCGATATCGGCCAGACTTTGCGCCAATGCAGGCTGTTTGAGCCGGCCCCCGGCCCTGGCCTCGAGGCCATTGTCGATGAACAAGGCTCGGCAACCAGGATCCTTCGCCAGTTGATCCATCATCATGCGCAAGGCCTGGGCAAGATCGCGCGACATGGGAAAGCCTTCATCGGCAAGCTTGATGGCGCTTTCGAACAAACCCGACCAGTCCAGCCGGCCAAAGTGGTCATGGGCGGCTCGCCAGCCGCCAACCACCCCCGGCACCGACATGCTCAACGGCCCCTTGGCGGGGATACCATCAGCAAATCTTTGCGGATCGGTGCTCACCGGCGCCGGGCCCGAAGCGTTGAGCCCGAAGGTTTTCTCCGCCCGGGCATCGTGCATCAGCATGAAGGCATCACCGCCGATGGTGCAGGCCTGGGGCAGTACAACGGCCAGCACGGCGGCGCCGGAAATCGCGGCATCGACCACCGAGCCGCCCCCGTCGAGCGTCCGCCATGCGGCTAGGGTAGCCAGCGGATGTCCGGAAACGACCATGCCACTGGTCCCAAAAATTGGCCCCTGCGCTATCAACTGCAGCTCTCCCCTAGCGATTTATTCCGGTCAAAATAAAATAACCGTTTACCTCTTTGCCGCTCCGCATTTGTAATGGTACTTAAATTAGCCTGAAGATTGGAAATGTTTTTTTTCCGCCTGCCCCGCAACAGGAGACCAGGTTGGACCTGACCATGGCCGGCGGATAAATAGTCCATCAGAACCCCGCTATTCGACGACACCGAGAATCGAACTGAGCCATCCCAATGTCAGGCCGAACACCCCATAGACTATGATCACGGATTAAGTAGGTTGGCTCCTTGTTCTTGGAGCCAAAGAAACCGACATGCATGAAGAGCGCACGAAAAAGGCCTGCGAGGTGATATAATGGATCCCGGCCATCATCATCCCGCGCAGCAGGGGTACACTGCTTATCGTCGCCAAGCTCGCGATCCCTGAGCTTTTGATCGAAGTCGAGGCCATCGCGTCGACGGATTAGGTAAACTCGCCAGTAGTTCTGAAGGCTGGGTAAATGCCAAAATGGGGACGTAATTGCTGAGCTGCGAAGGGTCACGGTAGGGAAGCGGGTTTCCCCGCTCCCCCCGCGCAGATCCCGGCGT
>CAZBQG010000414.1:0-2188 GCA_964493945.1 uncultured Rhodospirillaceae bacterium | reverse complement strand
TGATGATGTCGACCAACAACATCCTCAGCCCGGCCAACGGCAAGCCGATCATCGTTCCCTCACAAGATATCGTGCTTGGTCTTTATTACATGACCATGATGCGGGACGATGAGCCTGGCGAGGGGATGGCCTTTTCCGATACCAACGAAATCGAGCAGGCCCTCCATCTAGATGTTGTCACCCTGCATACCAAGATATCGGCCCGCTTTAAAAAGATCGATGAGGAGGGCAACATAACCGTCGAGCGCGTCGAATCCACGCCCGGCCGCATGCTTTTGGCGGAGCTAATGCCGCTCCATGTCAACCTGCCCTTCAGCCTGATCAATAAACTGATGACCAAGAAGGAGATCACCTCGGTGATCGATGACGTCTATCGTCATACGGGCCAGAAGGAGACGGTGATTTTCGCCGACCGCATCATGGCGCAAGGATTTTCCTATGCCTGCAGGGCGGGAATTTCCTTCGGCAAGGACGATCTGGTCGTACCGGCAGCCAAGGCAACCTTGGTCGATGATACGGAAAAACTGGTCGAATCCTATGAGCGCCAATATATGGACGGCCTGATTACCCAGGGCGAAAAATACAACAAGGCCGTGGATGCCTGGTCCCATTGCACGGACCGGGTGGCCGACGAAATGATGCGTGAAATTTCCTCGGTGGAAGCCGGTAAACCGGTCAATTCCATTTTCATGATGGCCGATTCCGGGGCCCGTGGCTCGGCGGCGCAGATGAAGCAACTGGCCGGCATGCGTGGCCTGATGGCCAAGCCTTCGGGCGAAATTATCGAGACGCCGATCATCTCCAACTTCAAGGAAGGCCTGACCGTGCTGGAGTATTTCAACTCCACCCATGGTGCCCGCAAGGGGCTGGCCGACACGGCATTGAAGACCGCCAATTCAGGCTATCTGACCCGCCGGCTTGTGGATGTCGCCCAGGATTGCATCATCATCGAGGAAGATTGCGGCACCAAGAAGGGGATTACCTTCCGCGCCGTGATCGATGGCGGCAACGTCATTGTTTCCCTGGCCGACCGCATTCTGGGGCGCACCGTCAACGAAGATGTCCGCGACCCGGAGACCGGCAAGGTGCTGATAAAAAAAGGCACTTTGCTTGATGAGGAGTTGGTCGAAGTGGTGGATGCTGCGGACCTGGAAGCGATCAACATCCGTTCGCCTTTGATTTGCGAAACCAAGATCGGCGTTTGCACGGTTTGTTATGGACGCGATCTGGCCCGCGGCACGCCGGTCAATATCGGCGAGGCCGTCGGTGTCATCGCCGCCCAATCCATCGGCGAGCCCGGCACCCAGCTGACGATGCGCACCTTTCATATCGGAGGTGCGGCCCAGCGAGGGACGGAGCAATCCAAGATCGAGGCAAACTGGGATTCCACCGTCAAGATCAACAACTGCACGGTGGTCAAGAACAGTGAGGGCATGAACGTCGTCATGACCCGAAACGCTGAATTGCTGCTGATCGACGAAAAAGACCGCGAGCGGGCCCGCCACCGGGTGCCCTATGGCTCCAAGCTTCTGGTCAAGGACAAATATAAGGCCAAACGCGGCGAGAAACTGGCCGAATGGGATCCATATACCCTGCCGATCATCAGTGAAAAAGAAGGTGTCGCCAATTTTGTCGATCTCGAGGAAGGCGTCACCATGCGCGAGGCGATGGACGAGGCCACGGGAATTTCATCCAAGGTGGTGGTCGATTGGAAGCAACAGCCCAAAGCCGCCGACCTCAGGCCGCGCATCACCATGCGCGATGGGCGCAACCGGGTGATCAAGCTGCCCAACGGCATGGAGGCCCGCTATTTCATGTCGGTGGATGCCATATTGAGCGTCGAGGATGGGGCCAAGGTCCATGCCGGCGATGTTTTGGCCCGCATTCCCAGGGAAAGCTCCAAGACCCGCGATATTACAGGCGGTCTGCCCCGCGTCGCTGAACTGTTCGAGGCCCGCAAGCCCAAGGATCATGCGATCATTACCGGCACCACCGGGCGCATCGAATTTGGCAAGGATTACAAATCCAAGCGGCGCATCGTGGTGGTGCCCGAGAATGGCGATGAGGAGCCCACCGAATATCTCATCCCCAAGGGCAAGCACATCAGCGTCCAGGAAGGCGATTATGTGGAGACCGGCGACGCCCTGATGGACGGCAATCCGGTGCCCCACGATATCTTGCGGGTTCT
>CAZBQG010000413.1:0-2209 GCA_964493945.1 uncultured Rhodospirillaceae bacterium | reverse complement strand
CAAACCGCCGTGGATACCAAGCATCATCTGATTGTCACGCACGAGGTCATGAACTAACATTCAACCTGGACCACTCAATGGGGGCCGACCAATTTCAGACCGTTTTGGGGGTGAGGAGCCCTTTACTCAAAGATGCGCACCGGTGGGGCGGAAAACTGCGTGACGAGCATTTATTTGCCCTTTTGAATTCTGTATTGACCTAAGAAGTCTCGAGTGCTGAAACTCCAACTGGTTGAGGTTGGATAACAGCTTCATCGGACCGGCACGATGGCAGGTGGCAAAACGTGGTGACAACCGCCATGCAAAGGGGGCTAAATGAGGCTGTTGATCCTGGTGGCGTTGATTGGATTATTTATCCCTAGGAACGCACAGGCATACACGGATTATGGTCCAAATTGCGGAAAGTATCTCGGTCAGTATTCCCAATTTGATTTGACCGGAAAAGGCACCAGCAACGGCCCAAATAAAGAGCGTGAATCATTCCATTTCATCGCAGGGGCTTTATCCGTTTACCCTACATTATCCGGCCGATCCGGAGCAATAGGGAGGCGCGGACGATGGAAAAATTAACGCTGGAAAAGGTCTCGGTGGCGGAGGCCTATCTAACGCTGCTGAAATCGCGCGGCGTCGATTACCTGTTCGGCAACGCGGGCACCGACTTCGCCTCCATCATCGAGGCCCTGGCCAAGTCCCAGGCGACGGGCACCCCGGCTCCCACCCCGGTCACCTGTCCGCATGAGAACACCGCCCAGCACATGGCCATCGGCTATTACCTGGCGACGGGGCGCCCGCAGACTACCATGGTCCATGTGGGCGTCGGCACGGCGAACGGCATTCTGGGGCTGATGAACGCGTTCAGGGGCAATGTGCCCATGCTTTTCTCGGCCGGCCTTGCGCCCAATTCAGAGGATACCTACAAGGGCCACCGGACCGACGACATCAACTGGACGCAGGAGATGTACGACCAAGCGGGGATGCTGCGCGAAAGCGTCAAATGGGACTACGAGCTCCGCAATGGCGAGCAGTTGGAGACCGTCGTCGACCGGGCGCTCGCCATCATGAAGAGCGAGCCCCTAGGCCCCGCCTATCTGACCCTGCCGCGCGACGTCCTCGCCATGGAGATGGAACGCTTCTCCTATTGGTCCGAAAGCCGCCACGCGCCCGCCGCCCCGCCGGCGCCCAACCCCAACGCCTTGGCCGAGGCCGCGTCAATCCTGGCGGCGGCCGAGCGCCCGCTGATCCTCACCAGCGCCGCCGGGCGCGACCCGGACGTTCTCGGCAATCTGGGCCGCCTGGCGGAGCGCTTCGCCATCCCGGTGATCCAGACGCGAAGCCGCTTCATCTCCATCGCCACCAACAACCCCATGGATCTGGGCATCGATCCGGCGCCCTATATCGGCGATGCGGACGCCGTCCTGGCGGTGGAATGCCCGGTTCCCTGGATCCCCACCGGGGCGGCGCCACCACCCGAGACCAAAATCATCCACCTTGCGCCGGATCCGCATTTTTCCTTCATCCCCATCCGCGGCCATGCCTGCGACGTCGCTCTCTCCTCAGCTACCGGCCTGGGCCTCGCACTCCTGGAGGACGCCATGGCGGAGCTGGAAAAGGGCGCGGCCGTGCGAATTGATGCGCGGCGGAAGGAACTCGCCCAGCGCCGCCAATCATTGCTCGATTATCGCACGGCCCAGCTCGTCCAGGCGGAAATCGCCTCGCCCATGACCAAGCCCTGGGTGTCTCATTGCGTGGACCGGATCAAGGAAGCCGATGGTATCGTCGTGAACGAGATAGGCGTCGATTCCCAGTTCATGAGGATCACCCGGCCCCTGGAGCTCTTTAGCCCCATGGCGGCCTCGGGCCTCGGCAGCGGCTTGGGCGCAGCGCTGGGTGCTAAGCTCGCCCACCCCGACAAGCTGGTGATCGGAACCTACGGCGACGGAGCTTATATGTTCGGCAACCCCGTCGCGTCGCACTTTGTCGGCGCCGAGATGGAACTCCCGATCCTCCACGTGGTGTTCAACAACGGCCGCTGGAACGCCGTTAAGTCGGCCACCGGCGGCGTCGAGCCTGGCGGCTACGCGGAACGCTCCAACCGCCCGCCGCTCACCTATCTGGATGCCCAGGCCAACTACGAAAAGGTGGTCGAGGTGTGCGGCGGGTACGGCGAACGGGTCGCCGACCCGGCCGACCTGCCGGCGGCACTTGAGCG
>CAZBQG010000412.1:0-2209 GCA_964493945.1 uncultured Rhodospirillaceae bacterium | reverse complement strand
GCCTAGCCCGGGTCAGGGCCTCCAAACGGCGGTATTCCATCATCAATTGGGTATCTCCCGCCTCGGGGGCTTCCAGGATCAGGCGGCGGAAGGCCTTCAACACATCGAAATGGTCATCCGGAGGGACCTCCTGGCGCGCCCTGGCGATCTGGCTCAACAGAAAATCATCGCCCAACTCCAAGCCCTGGGCCAGATAGCCGGCCAGGGAGATACAGACCTCGGCCTCCACCGGCCCCTGGCCCATTTCCGGGCCGACCAGGGCCTGACCCGCTCCGGCCGACGTAATCCAGACCTCATCGCATTCATAGCCATGCAACCCGCCGATCAGTATATGGCCCGCCTCATGGAGGGCAACGCCGGTCAGTTTGGGCTTGTTCAAGGTTTCTCCACTCCCGATAAGTCACATGGGTTATACATTGGAGCGGTGCTGATGGACCAGGAAAAGAGGAGCAGAGTAATGCTGGAAGTATATTATTTCGAAAATTCCATCTGTTCGGAACGGGTATTGATGACCCTGGCCGAGAAAGGGGTGGAGGATTGGGTCAGGCATCAGGTCAAATTGGTCGAGGGTCAGCAGTTCAATCCCGATTACCTCAAACTCAACCCCAAGGCCCAGGTGCCGACCCTGGTCCATGACGGGGAAATTGTGCGGGAAAGCTCCCTGATCTGCGATTACCTGGACGAAATTTATCCCGAACCTCCCCTCAAACCTGCCCGGCTTTGGGATGTGGCCCACATGCGCGAATGGATCAAGGAATCGGATGAGGCCGGCTTTCAGGGCGTTGCCTCCCTCAGCTTCACAGCCATCTTCCGGGCCCGCATCATGGGCCTCACGGAAGAGGCGCGGGAAGCCCGTTGGGCGGCGCAGACCGATCTGGGCCGCACCCAGCGCCAGCGATCCTGCGTAGAACAGGGTCTGGCCTCGCCCTATGCCCGCCTGGCACTGGTCGCCTGGGACGGCATATTCGCCAAGATGGATAAGGCACTGTCAGATGGCCGGGATTGGCTGATGGGCAATGAATTCACCCTGGCGGACCTGAACTTCGTGCCTTTCGCCGCCCGCCTCGACGCCCTTTGTCTGTTACCCATCTGGTTCGAGGCCCGGCCCCATGTCGGGGCATGGTGGGAACGGACCCGGGCCCGGCCCAGCTACGCCCAGGCAAATGTTGGCCCGGCCATGGGTGAAGAAATGGAAACCTATAACCGGGAAGGCCAGAAGATCGTCGACGGGGCGGCGGAGATGCTCGCCGCCCACAAGGCGGGCGCGGATTAGGTCAGCCCGCCGCAGCCGCCGCATGATGGATGCGGAAGGTATTGCGCCCGGCCCTTTTCGCTTCGTAGAGCGCTTCGTCGGCTTTCCGGATCAGATCCTCGATATCGTCCGAGCCATCCGGTACCAGGGCGGCGCCAACGCTGCCATCGATTTTCACCTCATGGCCCATGATGGTGACTGGCTGGGCCAGGGTCTCGACAATTTTTTGGGCGATGCCGATGATATCTTCCTCGTTTTTCAGAGAAACCAGCACGAAGGCAAATTCGTCGCCGCCGATACGCGCCACCGTATCCGTTTCCCGGCACAAGGATTTCAGGCGCATGCCGACATCGCGAAGCAGCGCATCCCCCGCCGGATGCCCATGGGTATCGTTGACCGGCTTGAAATTGTCCAGATCAAGCATGAGCAGCGCCATCATATTGCCCTGCTGGCGGGCCAGATTAACCGCTGCCTTGATCTGGCTGTTAAAGGCGTTTCAGTTGGCCAGGCCGGTAAGGGGATCGGTCATGGCTAATTCTCGGATTTGGGTTTCCGCCCGTTCCCGTTCCTGGACCTCAAGGCGCAGCTTTTTGTTAAGGCGGAGGATCCAAAGCGTGTTTCCCGAGATGCATATAGCCAGCACGGCAAGGATAAGGACCAGACGCAATAATTCCGGATCGAAGCCTCGCTGATGCTGGAAAATAAATTTCTCAACATCCTGACGCGATTCAGTGATAAGCCCCAAAAAATTTTAAAAGGCGCCGATGCGCTTCCAGCGCTCCGGATTCATATGCCCCACCTCCACAAAATCATGGAGGATCAATTCGCGCATGGCGGCCGCCTCGTCGCGCAAACCATCTCTGGTTCGCTTATGTTTAGCAGCGCTGGGCAGGGTCAGGATGGTAATTGCTCACCTAGGGTCCTCCAGTTAGCTCCACGGATGGTATTTTTCACCAA
>CAZBQG010000411.1:0-2241 GCA_964493945.1 uncultured Rhodospirillaceae bacterium | reverse complement strand
ATGGGGGTGACCAGAAACGGCTATCCGCGATCCTAGCGGCGGATGTGGTCGGCTATGCTCCCATCTTTTCTTATGATGTCGACATCTTCCCTCCAATATCCCTTGCTTTCGATGCCTTCGACGATCATCTGCGAATAAGTGCCGGCGAATTTGGTGTTGTCGTGGAGAATATCTGTCGTGTGACCGAGTATCTCCTCCTTCGAGTAGCCAAACATTTTTTCTGCCGCAGGGTTCAAGTCTATCAGCCGCCCGTCTACGTCCGTCACGATGACGCCCTCGGACATCTGTAGGGCAACTAGAGCTTGCAGCCTCTGGATATCCTCCGTGTGCTTGCGTTCGGTGATGTCTTGGATGGTACCAATAAGAGCCACGATTTCTCCGGCATCGTCGAATTCAGCCCTGCTATTCACGGCAACGACAATTTCCTTGCCGTCCTTTTGGATAACCCGATATTCGATGAAAAATCCCTGCTTTTGCTCAATGGCGGTATTCCGCACCTCTAGATATCTTTCTCGATCATCCGAATGCATTATCGAAATCGCAAATTCAGCGCTTGCTTCTATCTCTCCCGGGTCATAGCCGAAAAGCCGGTAGACCTCATCCGACCATTCGGGTTGAAGTGGATTCAGTAGCGTCCGAAAGTGGCCCATTTTTCCGATGCGTTGGGCTTCAGCGAGCCGGCGCTCGCTGACGGCCAAGTGCATTTTGGCCTTGATCCCCGTCAGGAAATTGCGATAGCCGAGCCCGGATACCAAGGACATGGCAACCAGGTAAACGCCAACCATGACTGCCATCATGAGCTGAACCGTCCCGCCCACCAGCGCAAGACGAACAATCAAGGGGATGATCGCGGGAGCCATAAAGCTAAGCCCGACCGAGGGCAGGTTCCACAAGGTCGCCGCTGCGCCGGCGGTCATGCCGGCAACCACGAAAGAAAGCAGCGCCTGGCCGTACAGAACGTCGGGCGGAAAGAGAAAAAAGGCGCCACCCCCCCAAATCGCCCCCATGACTGCGCCAGACACGGCAAAACCCCGCAACAACCGCAACGGCACCTCTGTCTGGGGTGGTCTCTTCCTGGTGCGCAACCAGCTCAAAAGGCAACGGACGCCGGCCAGCCAGACCAGTCCCAGCCAGATGCCGACGATGGTGACTGGGGTCGATCCATAGAACCCCATGACAACTAGTGCGGTGAGGGCGGCGATAACCATCTGCGTGCCACCGATCACCGGCAGCATTTGCCGGAAATGCCGCACCTGTTCGTCCCGGACCATGGTGTGGAGTTGTGGTGAGGGTGGCTTCGACGTGCGCCCAGGCGCCGAGCTTAGCGAATTATGTGCCACACCACGGGTCATCGCAGGAAAACCCATTTTTGCCCCATCAAGAAACCAACATCGACCCGTGCAGCCTCAACGATTCCGATTTCGTGAAACCGAATCGGAATTGATATAGCTCTGAGGTTTCTTGTGGCAACTCGTGCCCATGGCGGAACCACCGCGTCGACCCAGACCCGCGGCCGACATGCTCGCTGTACTCCTAGCGGAAGCTCGGGGTAGGCCGGATATTGTCGGTGCCAGCTTCGCCGTGACCTGGTTGGAAGCGCGAGGTAGTATTCCGGCCAAATTCAGTGACAACTGGAGCATCGATGTTCGACACCGATAATCTTGGCTCCCTCTATGATCCGGACATGGGGGGTGATCGAACGGCGCTGATCGATTGCCGGGATTGGCAAGCACCCGCGGAATATTCCCATCGCGATATCGATGGCCTCGCCAACGGGGTGGCACGCGGGTTGCTGGCGCGGGGCCTGACCGCAGGTGATGCGGTGGCGATCATTTCCGCCAATCGGGCGGAATTTCTCTTTGCCTACCTTGGTTGTTTGCGCGCCGGCATCATCGCCGTACCGGTGAATTACCAATTTTCCGCCGAGATCATCGAGTTCATCTTAAGCGATGCCAACATCCGCTTGATCTTTTGCGATGGGCCTCACAAAGACCTCGTGTCCACCGACGTTCCCCTTGTCAATTTCGATGCTACGGGGCCAGCCGGATTTGAGGCGCTGCTTAATCCCGGGCCCTACGAGAGCTTCCTGCCAGGTCCTGAAGATATTGCCATGGTGCTCTATACGTCGGGCTCCACCGGCCGACCCAAGGGGGTGCCGCTCTCCCACCACGGCCACGTCTGGGCCCTGAAATCGCGCATGGCGGCCTGGCCCTTCGATCATCATCGTCTGCTGGTGGCGGC
>CAZBQG010000410.1:0-2246 GCA_964493945.1 uncultured Rhodospirillaceae bacterium | reverse complement strand
GGACACCGATTCGTAGCTTAAGTCACTGTCCGATTTCCGGGGAGTAGCTCAGGCGATAATTTCAACGGCCACGAATGCGCAAACTACTGCAAAAATGCCGGTTATGCTTCCGTCAAAATTTGAAACGCTCTAGCCCCCCTTTGGCCGGCCTAAAAACTCGCATAGACAGTTTTTTATTTTTTTTCGTGTAAAGATATAATTTTTTATATTCCCTTTTGAAAAAATGGATTCCACCAAGATGATCACCGTAAAGACTGAAGACAGCCCTCTATTCAAAGCTGACAATTTTTCTGACAATGTCGCGGCAAAAGAGGCTGGGCGGTATTTACCAGCCAATAAAATAGGTCAATCTGATTCGGTGATCAGATAATCCGGACCCCGGGAGCCTGCCGTTATCGGGCGGTCAGTCAACGAAGGCTATCCTGACAAGGTTGCTCAGGAAGCAACGTTATGACTACCTCGGATCCAAACATGGAGTGTTGGCCCAGCCCCTATTCCTTCCGTTGCCGAGGGGTAAGCAGGTATTGCGGTGCCGAAGGTCCGGTGCCGGAGGTTAAGCGGCGGTCACCCGACGGTGGCCGGATAGACCGTTTTCAGCTATCATCTCAACCGGTCATAGCGGCCGGTGGCGGAGCCCACCTGATCACGTCGCTGGGCTTTCCAAGCTCCCAGGAAAAATGTATGGATGGACGCAAGTGAAAGGGACTGGCACGAGCCCATTCGTGACGAGGACCGCAATCTAGAGAACCGGACTAGTATGACAGGAGAGCTGCACCATGATGAACATCGTCGATGCCAACCGCGACACCCAACCCGGCCCCAGCGCCGAAACCAGCCCGCGCGACGATGTATGGGTGCCATCCTCGTGTAGTCTTTGCTACGGATCATGCTCTATCCTGGCGCACCGCGTCGACGGGGTGATCACCAAGATCGAAGGCAACCCCGCGAGCGTGGTGGGCCTGGGGCGCCTCTGCGGCAAGGGGGTCAGCGGCATCATGACCCATTACGATCCCCATCGTCTGAAAGTGCCGTTGCGGCGGACTAATCCGGAAAAGGGAATCGGCGTCGATCCCGGCTGGAAGCAAATTTCCTGGGACGAAGCACTGGACGAGGTTACCGCCGAACTCAAGCGCATCCACGCGGATGATCCGCGCAAGCTCTATATGATGCGCACGACCACGGTACAGACCATGCACGTCCCCTGGGTATCGTTCATCACCGCCTTCGGAACGGTGAACAGTTCGGCAGCCGGCGGCGGCCTTCATTGTGGCAACGGAGCCCATCTGATTTCCGGCATCATGCACGCGTCGTGGTCCGTCGTGCCCGATTTCGAGCTTTGCGACTACGCCATCTATTTCGGCGCCTCTAAGGGCCATGCAGCGGGGCATGCGTCCAATTCCATGATGCAAAAGGCGGCCAACGCCCGGGCGCGGGGTATGAAAATGGTGGTGGTCGATCCGATCGCCAACTTCGCCGGCGCCAAGGCCACCGAATGGGTACCGATCAGGGTCGGCACCGACGCCGGCCTGGCGCTGGCCATCGCCAACCAACTGGTCAATGAACTGGGTATATATGATCAGCCCTACCTCAAGGCGAAAACCAATGCCACCTATCTGGTCGGCCCCGACCGGTTGTATGTGCGCGATTCCGCAACCAACAAGCCCATGGTCTGGGACACGGTGGCCGGCAAGGCGGTGCCCTTCAACGCCATCGATTCCGACAACATGGCCCTGGAAGGGGATTTTGAGGCGAACGGCGTATCGTGCCAGCCCGCCTTCGCTCATATTCGCGAACACCTGAAATCTTATACACCGGAACGGGGCGAGGAGATCACCACCATCCCGGCGGACAATATCCGGCGCATCGCCAAGGAATTCGGACAGGCCGCACGGGTCGGTTCGACCATCGATATCGACGGGGTGAGCATCCCCAACCGCCCGGTGGCGGCCATCGCCTTCCGGGGATCGCAGGGGCACAAAAATTCGACCTACAACATGCTGTCGGTCGACCTGTTAAACCAATTGGTTGGATGCGCCGACATGGCCGGCGGCTGTCTGGGCTTTAATCCCTGCTGCCATGGATATCCCGAGACCGGGCGGGCACGTTATGTGCCCCATGCCGACGAGGACGGGATGATGATCGTCGGCACCTGGCTGACGCCGCATGAGCCCTACCCCTTCGAAGAGCCCGTCCTGCCCCAGAAGGCGAGCCTTGCGGACCTTTTCCCCATGGGCATGGGATCGGTG
>CAZBQG010000409.1:0-2263 GCA_964493945.1 uncultured Rhodospirillaceae bacterium | reverse complement strand
TCTTCCTCGTCAGCGCGGTCATCTGGATGCGGTAACTGTCAACAGGACCTAGTCCAAGTTATTGGTTAGTCGCACAACCGGGTAATACGGTGGGACTTCTTCTTCCGGTAGAGTTTTTGGTTAATGACGTTACGAACCAAGTATTTTCAGTAGATGAGAGACGAAAACTTCATAAACTTTTTGAAAAATATAAAGTACGAGATGTCTTCGATGATATTGTAATTCCGTCGGATACTGACGACTGCGTTTTCGTTCACGCAGGCCATCAAAATTCAGGTGAACGTTTTTTTTCCGAAACCAATAGTTTAAATGGCCATCCACCAGTTCAACATCATCGAGGAAGTGGAAATCGAGCTGCGCGCGATCAAGGGCCGCGCGCCAGCCTCGGCCGGCACATAGCCGGACAGAATGCGACGCGCGGTGGGCGCAGCGGCTGGGCCACATCATATTAAGGCGCCTTGAGGCAGGCATCGACGCCCTTGGGCGCGCACTCCGCGACCTTGGGATCGGCCGCGTAATTGCCCATCCGGCCGAGCACCATGAGCACGGTTCCGCCGGCGCGGGACAGGATGCCTCCCGATCAGCGGTAATTGACGAAAACCGGGCTGCTCCAGGCCATATGCCCGTTCCTCTGCTGGGCGCGAAGATAGATGGTGGATGTTTTTCCATCGATATCGAGGCTGCATTTATCCGCCACCCGCGAAGCCGCGCCGGCCAGAATACGGTGCCAAAGAAAACTCTCCGCCGGAAAGGGTCCCACATGATGGGGGTGCGATCCGGTGAACAGCTCGTCCGCCTGGCTCAGAACTTCCATTCCCACCGGTTCTTCCAAGCCGAGGCGGAACCTGGTGTCCGCGCCGCCCTCTATCTCCAGCACCAGGCTTTGGTTGGGGTTCTCCTTATAGGCGCCCTGGCGCGAGGTGTAGGAGCGCACGGTCAGGCGGCGCTCCCCCTGAAGGTCGAAGCGGTGGCGCCTTTCCTCGTCGAAGGGGCCGGAGGCGAGGCAGGGAAAGAGGCGCCGGATGCGCCCCCTGTCCAATTCCAGATCGAACTTCCAGTCGGTCAGACGCTGAAGCCCGAGGGACGCCCAGGGCCCCCAGCCCCATTCGAGCCGAACCTGGAAGGGCTGGGCGAAGGTTTCCTCGGCGGAGGCCTGTTCCTCGGCGAAGGCGCGATGGACCGCCCGGCCGTCCTGGATGATTTCGACCATCTCGATTTCATCCCGCCCGGCGACTTGATAAGCCACTTCGACGCTTCGCCCAGCTTCGATGGTGCTGCCCATGCAGACGCCGTTGACGGAGAAATCTAAATCGATGCGATCTCCGGTGAGAGCGTAGGTGCGCCTGGCGCGGATGGCCTCGAGGATAGCCGGGCGGGTGAGGTCCTCCACCAGGGCTCCCATCAGCCCCTCCCCGTAGGCGCCGGGAAAGCCCGCATGATTGTCGCTCGATGCGGTGAAACCGAAGCGCAGGCCGCGGGCCAGCGCCGCGCGCACCGTGTTGGCCGTCTCCCGTCCGCCCGGCGAGCCCATGACCATGGCATAGGGTCCGCGGTCGTGTTCCGCCAGGCCGTGCATGGAAAAGATCTCGATCACCGGGGTGCAGGCCTCCTCGAACACCTCCCAGTTGATCCCCCGCCGCCCCTTGGGATAGGCGATGTGATGGGGGATCAGGAGGGCATCCCTTTCCAGGCAGAAGCGGCGCAGCTCGGGAACCGACTGGGCATAACAGATTGGCTGGTGATCGCCGGGAAAGACGACGCATTGATCGCCGAAAATGTTGGATTGCCACTCGAAACCGAGAAAGGAACAAAAATCCCCATCCCGGTTGGCCGCCGCGATGACCTGCTGGACGCGTGGCCAGGTTTCGGCCAGGCGCTTGTAGCCGTCATTGAAATGGGCTTCGGCCCCGCCCTCGATGCGGCCCAGATCGTGCCAGCTCGAATGGCCGGTGAAGGCGAAAAAATCGAGATGGCCGCGCGCGATATCGACGCTACGCTCGATCGAGCCCAGCCCGTAGCCGTGGGCGTTGTGGTTATGGATATCACCATAGACGATGCGTCGGTTTCGGTTCATTGCCTCTCCCCCGTCCGATCATGCCAAAAAGGCGGCGCCCAGGCAAATACATAGACAAATGCCATGACTGGGCGGGGCGGTGGCGCTATCATCGCCAAAGCGGAGAAACCGGGGGCGATGGTCGATGTGGTCGGCCCCCATTGAGTGGTCCACCTTTATAGTTAGGAAGAGGAGGATCAGATATGGCGA
>CAZBQG010000408.1:0-2276 GCA_964493945.1 uncultured Rhodospirillaceae bacterium | reverse complement strand
ATCGCCCATATATTTGTCGACCGTTCCCTCGCGGGCCAGGATGACGTTGGTGAGCGGCGTCAGCAGCTTGTTGATGAGCACGGTCAGGCCTTCCGCATCGAACAGCTCGGAGATGGAGGTGAAGCCGCGCACATCACAAAACAGCAAGGTCATATCCCGCTTCTGGCCACCCAGGGTGAGGAGCGAAGGATCTTCCACCACCTTCTCGACCATGGCCGGCGACATGTATTTGGAGAAGGCGTCCCGGGTTTGCCGGCGTTCCGCCTCCTCGGCGGTATAGGCCATATAGGTCAGCGTTATATAGAGAAGCAAAATGGTCATCACCGCGAAGGCCGCGTCCATGATGATGCGGTGTTCGGAGAACAAGTACCAAGACGTGCCCCCCGCACCGGCGGCAACGACGAAGAAAAACAGCACGGTCCATCTGGCGCCGATCCAGGGCACCAGAACAATCATCAGCAGTCCGCCAAATAGCGCCAGACCCATTTCCGCCGTGCTGACGGAATTGGGCCTGGACAAGTATGTCCTGGCCAGGATCGTTTCGATCAGTTGGGCGTGAACCTCTACCCCGGGAATAAGGGGCTCGGTGGGTACGGTTTTTATGTCCTTCAGTCCCTCGGCCGAAGTTCCGATGAGCACGAAGTGGCCTTGTATTTTTTTTGGGTTCGCCACGCCAGACAGGATATCGGCTGCGGAAACGTATTTGCTTTTGTCCATGCGGCTGAAATAGGGCCACATACGTCCATGGTTATCAGTCGTGACGGTCAAATGAGAACTCTTGTCCCCCTTGGCCGAGAATTTACCCGTGGCGTCCATGCTGGCCTGGACGCGGGGCGCGATAAGGACGCGCGAAACGCCTGCCGCATTGCCTTCCACCACCACCCCTGGCCGGCCGAAAGCGAGGCGCAGCATTTCCAGCGATAAAGTAGGATAAAGGCGCTTTTTGTGTTTGATGAAGGCAGGCACGCGGCGCACCACGCCGTCGGTCTCAGGCAAGATGGTAACCATGCCGTGCCCGGCCCCGGCCGGTTCGATAATCCCATTATTGCGCAACAGGCCGGGGGCGTTGAAAATCCATGTGGTCGGACTGGCCACGCCCCTCTTGCCTTTGACAAAAACGCGCGACCGCGTCGCGCGCCGCCCTTTATATTCCTTTTTCACGCTCAGCACGGTCTGGCCCAAGACGACCCGCCGGCTTTTCTTGATGGCATTGGCGAATACCTGGTCATTGCTGATCAGGTTTTTCAGTTTGTCCCGCGTGGTATCGTCGAGATTGGGCAGTTTGTCGGCCAGGTTAGACCCCGACATGCGGTCTTCCTCGACGAAGAAAATATCAAGTCCGATGGCGATCGAACCCATTTTGTCCAGTTTCTGTATCAGGTTGGCCACCGTGGTTCTGGGCCAGGGCCACTGGCCGATCGCGTCCAGGCTGGCTTCATCCAGATCGACGATGGTCACCGGCGAATTGGGCATCAGGGGGCGGGGTTTGAAGTTCTGGTAGAAATCAAAGGTCTTGAGGCGCAGGGTCTGCAGGGGCCCAGGATCGACAATGCGCACGGACATGAACAGGGCCAGGATGACCAGGGCGATCCAGCGGGCCTTGCCCACCTTGAAGCGGCGCTTCTTTTTTTCGGCCGGTTGCTCGGTCTGTGTGCTGGTTTCCGCTGTTTCCTCGCCCATCGGGGACCTCCCTTGCGGTCATTCGCGCTACTATTTCGACCACTACACTCAGGCCCATGGGCCGGGTCAAGTCCAAAATGTAACCTCGCACTGGAACTCGCCCTCTTAAATTGGTAAATAACCATTTGAAACCGGCAGTCCAAAGGTTGGGTTCCGGTTCATATTTGGATAACCCGCTTGGGTAATCCTGATCGCATGGCAGACAAGACTTCCCCAACGGGCTGGATTTGGTCATTCCTCCTGCCCATGAAGAAGGTCTTCGCCGAGACGTTGGTGATGTCCGTATTCATCAACATATTGGCGTTGGCCGTTCCCATATTTACGCTACAGGTCTATGACCGGGTTATTTTCAGTATGCGTTTATCCCATTCTGGCTTGTTCCAGAAAGAGTAATTTGTATGCATTTACAATAGATTATGGCCTTTTAAACACGATAGGAGTGCAGTATCTATTCTCGATTATTCCAGTAATTTCCATGCACGATTACACAGGTATTACACACAGCCTGAGAACGCCGGAGTAATAATCCACCATTGAGAAGCGAGTTATGGCCAAAAGTGGTGTTTTGACACCTGAGTCAAGCGGCGACCAGATCG
>CAZBQG010000407.1:0-2312 GCA_964493945.1 uncultured Rhodospirillaceae bacterium | reverse complement strand
CCGGACTGTAGCTTAAATCGCCGCCAAACCTGTCTAACAATTGGGGAGTAGCTCAATATCTTCAAGTCACCGGGCGGGGTCGATCATGGATATTTCGTTTCAAGTCGCCATCGAAGGGCAAAACGCGGGATATGGGGCTTGGCCCCACACACACTTTCAGCTTGGCCCGTGCTCGTGAACTTGCGATGGAAGCGCGTGGACAGGTCAAGATGGGAATCGACCCCATCGAGGCCCGGAAGGCAGAGAAAGAGGCGCTACGGTCCGAGGCCGCCAAGGCTATCAAGTTCAAGGACGCGGCAACGCAATATATTGCCGCTCAAGAGGCGGGCTGGCGCAACCCCAAGAGCGCAGCCCAATGGACCGCGAGCCTCGATACCTATGCCGGTCCCGTCATTGGAAATCTGGCCGTCGCCGCGATTGACGTGGCGGCGGTGTTGCGGGTCATTGATCCGATTTGGCGTACTAAGCCGGAAACGGCCAGCCGGTTACGGGGGCGCATTGAGCGAATATTGGACTGGGCAAGGGTGCGCGGATACCGGACCGGCGATAATCCGGCCCGATGGCGCGAAAGCCTAAAAAGCCAATTACCCGAACGGTCCAAGGTTCAGGCCGTCACTCACTTCGCGGCTCTCGCTTATGCAGATATCGGGGCGTTCATGGAGGTGTTGCGAGCCCAAGCCGGCGTTGCCGCCCAGGCGCTTGAATTTACCATATTGACGGCGGGGCGTACCGGGGAAGTGATCGGCGCCCGATGGGATGAAATCGACTTGACGGAAGCAACCTGGGCCGTCCCGGCTGAACGGATGAAAATGCAAAAGTTACACCGCATCCCGCTTTCGCCGCCGGCCATGGAGATCATCTGGGCATTGAAGGAAACCAGCCAATCGGATTTCGTTTTTCCGGGCGGGCGCAAGGGCAAGCCGCTTAGCAATATGGCCATGTTGACGTTGCTCAAGCGGATGGACAGGCGGGATTTAACCGTGCACGGTTTCCGCTCGACGTTCCGGGATTGGTGCGCCGAACAGACAAATTATGCCCGCGAGGTTGCCGAAAGCGCCCTGGCGAATAAGATATCCGACGCGGTTGAGGCAGCCTATCGGCGCGGCGATCTGTTCGACAAGCGGCGGCGCCTCATGGCCGAATGGGCTAAATATTGCGACCGCCCAAAGACGAAGGGAAAAGTTCTGCCAATCAAGAAGCGGGCATAATTACCCGGGTGCCTTCTCGTGCGTCGGGCCATCGCTCACGGCGGGATTTGTCGTTCATGTCCGCTTATCGCGGGAACTGGTCTGCTCCAACCTCAACAGCGGAACAAATATTACGTCGCTTAGTTCTTCTGCAGTTGACCCACAGGCGACATTTGGGACCATATGAATTACCGTCGATAATCGACCGTCAACGTATCCCTGATCGCTAAGGAGCCGATTCCGAAGCCGCCTGGACTGCTTCCCTAATTTGGTGGACATTAACCGGTTTGATGTACGATAATCTATATTCTGAGATCGCCGATTGAGATCGGACAAATTAAAGAGCCATCACCATGGGGGCAGGTGGCCGAATTTGAACATCGGGGAAGACCTGTGGGGGGAATCCCAGTCCATCGATAACCTAACCGAGTCCGCCCGATAAGGGGGAGACAATTATGCTGAGGAACCTTGGAAAATTCGCATTGGGAGTGGCCGGCGCCATCCTGATGCTTTACGCCACGCCGACTGCCGCCCAGAAATCGAAGAACACCGTGCGCACGACCTTTGGCCAGCCCATCTCCTTGGTCGACCAAATCCACGGCGCGGGCGGGCCCGCGTCGTCCGTGTTCTACAAGGTCGTCTTCGATTCGCTGGTCAGATACGACTGGATCAACGGGGTCTATCGTCCGGCTCTGGCGAAATCCTGGAAACGTCTGAGCCCGACGACCCTCGAGCTCAAGCTGCGCGACGACATCAAGTTTCATGACGGATCCAAATTCGACGCGGACGACGTTGTCTATTGGATCGGCTACCTGATCAAGCCCAAATACAAGTTTCGCTTCGCGTCGAGCTACAGCTGGATTAAGACCATCGAGAAGGTGGACGCCCACACCGTTCGCCTGATCTCGAAGAAGCCGTTTCAGCCGGCCATGTCGCGTCTCGAGAACATTCCCATCTATCCTTCCGACGTTCATTCCCAGACGATGCTGGATTTCGGCAAGAAGCCGGTGGGCACCGGCGCCTACAAGGTGATCCAGGTGGACAGCTCGAAGGGCCTGATCATGGTCCGGAACAAGGACTACAAGCTGGGCAACAAATGGTGGCCGGGGGGCAAGATCGACCGCG
>CAZBQG010000406.1:0-2317 GCA_964493945.1 uncultured Rhodospirillaceae bacterium | reverse complement strand
TTGAATCACAAATCAGCCCGTTTGGGAATCCTTTCTATGGGTATGTGACCTAGGGCAGCAACAAAACCGAGCCCGAAGTCTTGCGTTCCTCCAGGTCGCGGTGGGCCTGGGCGGCATCGCGCAAGGGATAGGTGCGGCTGATTTCCAGCTTGAGGATTCCCCTACCCACCAGATCGAACAGCTCGTCCCGCGCCTTGGCGAATTCTTCCCGGTCGGCGATATGGTGGCTGAAGCCCGGGCGGGACACCGAAAGGGACCCCTTCTTGCTGAGCAAAATAAGATCCAACGGGGGCGGATGGCCCGACGCATTGTCGTAATTGACCAACATCCCAAAGGGCCGCACGCAATCCAGTGATTTGATAAAAGTATCCTTGCCCACCCCGTCCAGCACGGCCGAAACCCCGGACCCGGTCAGCTTTTTCACCTCTTCGACAAAATCTACCTGGCGGTAGAGGATCGCATGATCGCAACCATGAGCCCGGACCAGCCGGGCCTTTTCTTCCGAGCCCACCGTGCCGATCACCTCTGCCCCCAGATGCTTGGCCCATTGGCATAGCAAAAGCCCGACGCCGCTGGCGGCGGCATGGATGAGCACGCTGTCGCCGGGTTTGGGCATGAAGACCCGGTTGATGACCATGGAGGCGGTCAGCCCCTTAAGCATAAGCGCCGCCGCCTGCTGATCGGTTATTTCATCCGGCAGCTTGATCAGGCAGGATACCGGAAGATTGCGGGCCTCGGCGTAAGACCCGGTGTTCTCATAAAAAGGCCCGCCCGATCCCACATAGGCAACTCGTTCTCCTGGGCTGACGCCTTCAACGCCCGAGCCGATGCTTTCCACCACCCCCGCCCCTTCGTTGCCCAGAATGACCGGAAAATTGAGGGGCTCGGCGATGTAAAACCCACCGCGCCTGACATTTATGTCGGAAAAATTGAGCGAGATGGCCTTATGGCTTACACATACCTCTCCGGGGCCCGGTGGCGCCAGTTCAACATCCTCGTAGCGCAATTCTTCCGGGCCGCCATTGGCATGAATTTGAACGGCTTTGATCATGATCCTCCCCTCTTGGCCTGCGTTAAGCTAGTGGACAAAACCCGCTCTGTCATTCTCTCCCTCGTCCTGGGACTGATTGGCGCTCTGCTGTTCCAGTGGGCCAGCCTGCCGCTGCCGTGGATTCTGGGGCCGCTTTTATTCAATGCGGTGCCGGCCGGGGCCGGAATCAAGGTGTGGATTCCCGAATGGCTCAAACAGCCCATGTTCGCGGTCCTGGGCGCCTTGTTCGGGGCCTCGGTTTCGCCGGACCTGGCCGGCCGGATCACCCAATGGCTGCCCAGTATCGCCATGATCTTGCTGTTCGTGACGGCAGTGGTCGCATTGGTGACGCTATATTTGCGCAAAGTGGCCGGCCTGGATTGGATAACGGCTTATTTTTCGGCGACGCCCGGCAGCCTGCTGGCCATGCTGGCCTTGGGCGAAAACTATGGCGGCGATCCCCGGACCATGTCGCTCATCCATCTGGTGCGCGTCAGCATGACCGTATTCTCCATCCCCCTGGCGTTCAGTTTTTTCGGCGGCCACGAGAATCTGGGCGGGCTGGATGTGGACCATCTGGACCCCGATTTCGGCCCGTTTGAGTTTGGGATTCTGATTGTCTTTTGCGTGGCTGGCTATTTTACCGGGCGGGTTTTGCGCTTCGCCGTACCCCAATTACTGGGGCCCATGCTGCTCATTGGCGCCACCCAGATTATGGGTTTCGATATGCCCAACTTCCCGGCTGCCATCATAGCCGCGGCGCAATTAATAATCGGCTCGGCGCTCGGCGCCACCTTCGCCGGCATCTGCCTCCGCGAAGTGGCCGCCACCCTGGGTCACGGCATGGGCGTTGGTATTTTGATGCTGACAACCGCCGTCGGCTTTGCCCTGTTGGCCCAGCATCTGACCGGGCTTCCCTTTGCTGCCCTGGTGCTTGCCTTTTCACCCGGCGGCTTCGCCGAAATGAGCCTGATCGGGTTTTCCATGGGCATCGACGTGACCTTCATCATAACCCATCAGGTCACGCGCTATCTGTATGTCACCCTGGTTGCCCCCATAGTGGTTTCAACTATCCGCCGGCGCACCGGTGACGGCTCCCCCTGAGAGGGAGCAAGTTGCGCGCAACGGTCATCTGAAATTTTTTCGCCTATTTTTTGGCCGCCGTGACCAAAAGACGGGCGACCTTACCATCTTTCAAGATGCACTCGCCTTTATAAGGCCGAGGCTCTCCTTTTTCGTTTTTAAGGTTGAACCCACAGTATCCGACTTAACGGGATAAACGCCTGA
>CAZBQG010000405.1:0-2379 GCA_964493945.1 uncultured Rhodospirillaceae bacterium | reverse complement strand
CATATCAAGCCTAACGGGACCTTAACGAGTCAAACTTTCTGGGAATGGGTATTATCGCCCAATTACGCCCTGGCCAAGCAGATCGAGGAAAATGACAGCCGGATAAAAGCTGGGATGATCAAATATCCCTAGCCCAAGGGTCATGGCAGCATCAACGGCTATCTGGTTCGCCTGGCGGGTGGCGGAAAGGGGGGCGCCGTGGTGGTGGTCCATGAAAACCGGGGCCTCAATCCTTATATCGCCGATGTGGCGCGCCGTCTGGGCATTGCCGGTTTCACAGCCCTGGCGCCCGACGGGCTGACCCCTCTTGGCGGCTATCCCGGCAATGATACGGAAGGCAAGGCCATGCAGCGCAAGCTGGATAAGGGCAAATTGCTGCAGGATTTCTTTGCCGCCACGACCATCTTAAGGTGGATGGCAATTCGAACGGCAAGTTGGGGGTCGTCGGCTTTTGTTATGGCGGCGGGGTGGCCAACGCCATGGCCGTGCGGCTTCCCGGTCTGGCCGCCTCCGTGCCCTTTTATGGGCGCCAGCCGAAAAGCGCCGACGTCGCCAGGATCAAGGCCCCCCTGCTGCTTCATTACGCGGAGCTGGACAAGCGCATCGGTAAGGGCTGGCCGGCCTATGAGGCGGCCCTGAAGGCCAATTCCAAGAACTTCACCGCGCACATGTACCCAGACGCCAATCACGGTTTCCACAACGACACCACGCCCCGCTATGACAAGGGTGCGGCCGAACTGGCCTGGAAACGCACGGTGGACTTTCTTAAGGTCAATCTGGCCTGAGGGAGCCGACCTTGAGCCGATTTGCCTTCTAGGCCTATTGTTGGCTCCATGACATGCTCTGGCCTGCGATAGGGGCCTATGGGGAGGCAATATCATGACCGATGAAGGCAGGCTGGCCGGGTTCGTCCATTCTCACCGGCGCGATCAGATTCCCGATGATGTGGTGGAAACCGTCAAACAGATGCTGATGGCGGTCACCGGCACCGCCGTCGCCGGAGCGGGCGAGGAAGGCGTGGCTGAGTTGCTGGCCCATCTGATGGACCGGGGCGGCAAGCCGGAAGCCACCGTGCTGGTCCATGGCGGCAAATTGCCCGCACCCAGCGCTGCCCTGCTCAATGGGGTCATGTGCCGGGCCCTGGATTTTTGCGACTCCATGTCGGCCGGACTGCATATCGGGTCTTCGCTTATTCCCGCCGCCCTGGCCGCCGCCGAGCTTAAGGGGGGCTGTGAGGGAGAGGAATTCGTCTCTGCCCTGGTGGTCGGCGCCGAAGCCGCGTCGCGCATGAACCTGACCGGTGTGGATTATGACGGCTTTGATCCCACAGGCGTGGCCGGTGTCTTCGGTGCCACCGCCGCTGCCGCGCGCATTCTGGCGCTGGACGAGGACCAGGTGCTCAATGCCCTGGCCCTAGCCTTCAACCGTTGCGGCGGCAGTTTTCAAAGCAATGTGGATGCCTCCCTGGCCGTGCGGCTGATTTCGGGCTGGGTCGCCGAGAGCGGTGTGAATTGCGCCCTGTTGGCAAAAATCGGCTTTACGGGGCCGGAGAATTTCATCAGCGGAATCTACGGCTATGGCCATCTGTTCGCGGGGAACAAAGCGAAAGCCGGCGGTCTGCTGGACGGGTTGGGTGAGAATTATCAGCTCAAGATGGCCCATTTCAAGCGCTACCCTAGTTGTGGCTGTACCCAGGCGGTCACCGAATTGACTTTGAATATGGCGGGCATTGACGGTCTCAGGTCCGATCAGGTTGAAAGTATCGAGGTCCGCTTGCCACCCTATTCACACCGCCTCGTCGGTCACGAATTTGCCATCGGCCATAATCCCAGGGTCGATGCGCAATTTAATGCCCAATATTGCGTCGCCAGCGCCCTGGTGCGGGGATCGGCCAGCCTGGACCATTTTCGCCCGGGCGAAATTAGCGACGCCGAAGTGCTGGGCCTGGCCCGGCGCATCAAGGTGTTGAGCGATCCTGAAATCGCCTATAAGGACCGCACCTCCGCCGTGCTCAGCGTAAAGACCAAGGATGGGCAAAGCCTCAGTGAAAGGCTCGATGTGGCGCCTGGAAATCCTGGTAATCCGCTGGCCCGGGAAGAGCATCTGGCGCGCTTTGAGGATTGCATGAATTATGCGGATATCCCCCTGCCGGATGATCAGGCAGAGCGGCTGGTGGAAGCCATTAACGGGTTGGACGGGATTGGGGATGCCAGGGACTTGGCCGACCTTTTGGTTGTGACCTGACCAAAAAAACGGGGGGAGACATGAATATCTTCCCCCGCCGGAAAAATTATAAGACAAGCATTTAAACGGAAAGTGCTCACATCTAGAGCGTTTCATGATTTATCGGAATCGGGTTTAGGATTCCCATAGGCGTCG
>CAZBQG010000404.1:0-2380 GCA_964493945.1 uncultured Rhodospirillaceae bacterium | reverse complement strand
GCCGACGCCTTGTCGTTCCAGAACTTCAGCCCGTTAAAGGTGGATTGCAGAAGCGTTTCATCCCAGGGAATGCCCAGCCACCCGCAAACGGCCGACATGGTTCTCTTGGGGTCCTGATGCAGATCTTCCAGACGCACCGCCCGTGATTGGAATTTTACATTTTCCAGGGCCGGGCAGCCGCTCAAAAACCGGGCCCGAACCACCTTTAAAGGCCTTCGCGGGATCGGGGCCTTGGCGTCAAGTATGTGCATGCGGAAGTGGGAACCCAGGGTCTGGATCGGATCCCGAACCATGTGCAGAAGGCGGCTGTCTGGGAAATCCTCGGTCACGGCGGTTACGGCCGGGCGCGATGGACCGTGCAGTCCGAGCAGAATGACGGCGCCCTTTTCGAGCCGGTGGCCGATAGCGTCCGCATAGGCCAGGTGCAGAGCCTGAATGAAAAGCCGCCGAGTAACGGTCTTCCCTTGCGGGAGCATCTCCCGCAGGGAGAGCCGAAAAACGTCGGCATCGGCGGAAAGGGTCTGGTCCCTGTTCTCGCCCATAGTTGTGAACCCGATGCGCTCTCCGTAGCACGCCCAGCTCTTGGGGTTTTTGGGGGGCGCCGCGCCATCGAACAGCGACCCGAACTGGTCAATGAACGCCTCAATCAGCGCGTCGTATTTGAGATCGCAGAACTCCTCCCAAAAGACGTAGAAGCCCATCAAGACGCAGTCTGGTGTTGAGGCAATCCAGGGATGGGCGTCGAGAAGCGACGCCATCAGGCTGGTGCCGCTGCGCCCCGAGGTGAAGACCGTAACGATGGTCGTCATATCTTCAGGGGCAATACGCGTATTCAGCCGGGGGACCGCTCCCGATTTCTCCGACGCACCCTGTTTCGCCGGCTTGGTCTTGGCGGAGGCCGTTTTTATTTTACTCGCTTCCATATGGAAAATTTTCCGGGGGCGTATCGTTATCCGACTTTCAGAACCTGATTGGATTGGATTGCATTGCGTTCTGTTTTACCCAGGCCGGTGATAGCCGCGCCCCCACATAATGAAAAATGGAATCGGCGGGGAGAAGCCGGGCTATATCCGCGTGTGGATCGGGTCTGCCGGGATTCGCCACATCATCGATAAAATCCGCGACGGCGGCAAGGATTTCCTCCCCGCTCATATTCCGTAAGTCACCATACTCGTTCGGGTTTTTGTGGAGAAGCTCGGTGAAAATACGTTGACCGGGGATGGCCTTTCCCTCCCAGTCGACCGCATCCTTAAAATACACCCACGAATTCGACATGCCGGAATAGAAGGGGTACCAGTCGAGCAGCAGCTTAGGTTTGCCCGGCCCGAACCCAGGACAGATGCCAGCGCCGTTATTACCCATCAAAATGTCCGCTTCCGTTGCGGCATAAAGCTGGAAAATATTGGAGTTAACCCCGATATTTTTCCCGTCGACAAGCCCACCCTCAGCATCGCTACGAGAATCTGGATCGATTTCATGGTCACCGGTGAGGAGAACCTGATAGCCGTTCTCGTTCAACAGGCTAATGGCAGGCAAATGCCGCTTCACGTCCGAACCGTTCCTTGTCCTTGCAAAAGGGGCGTCACGCTTTTCATGACGCAGATAGAGACAGCAATACTTCGCCGGGCCTTTCCTCCCGCTCCGTCGCCAGGCCTGCGCCAACCGCTCTTGGATATCCTTGCGCTTGAGTTCCGGAAGGCGAATCGGCGGAGCAAATATGCTGGCCTGGAGGGTGGTGAGGGCCGCCGTCTGCTCGAAGGAAAACCCCCAAGCACGTGCGCCGACGGGAAAAATCTTATCAACGCCTTCTTTGACGATCATGTCCCGGTAAAGCTCCAGAAGGCCGCAGTAGACAACGTTGGAACCGGCGAGCGACCTGATAACCTTCCCCGTGAGCCATTTCGCCATACGGTCATGAATCTTCAGAAAAGGAAGGGCGATAACCCTGTGGTTTCTTGCTATCGTGATCATGAACCGGGGCATAAAGATCACACGGATATCGGACCAAAGGTCCTTCACCACCGGATTGTATTCATGACGCCAGGAAGCAATCAGGAAAACGCAGCGCTTGCCAGGATGCATACGGCGCACGGCGTCCGGCCCCATCACCGTGTGCCCGAAACTCGTCGGCGAGGTCATCAAGACCACCACATCGGCATGGCGAATCTCACGCCAGTGCCACAACAAGCGCCCCACCCAGACCAGTCCCGAAAAAGGCAGGAGAACCGCCGTCGCAGTGCGGCTGAAAACCCGCCACGCCATGCGCACCGGGAAAATCAGGATATTTTTGAGGCTCCGTTCTTTCACGATCTATCTGTCTTCATTTTCGTCTTCGGGCGCGTATGGGGGGTCGTCCTCCGACAAGGGCTGCCATTCCTCC
>CAZBQG010000403.1:0-2387 GCA_964493945.1 uncultured Rhodospirillaceae bacterium | reverse complement strand
CCGCCCCAACCTCCACATCAAGGACATGGTGCGGCTCTATCAGACCATGCTGGCACTGCCGGCCGAGAAGATCGCGGGTGAGACTTTCAACGTGGGATACCGCAACCTTTCGGTCATGGAAATTGCGGAGCAGGTGAAGAAGGTGGTGGAAGAGGAATATCCCGAGCTCGCCCCCATCGAGATCGTGCGCACGCCCAGCGATGACAACCGCTCCTACCGGGTCACATCGGACAAAATTAAGGAGATATTGGGATTTGAGCCCATCTTTACAGTGGAGGACGCTATCCGCGACCTGTGTCAGGCTTTCCGCGAGGGCAAGCTGCCCGACAGTTTCGATAACCCTTGGTACTATAACGTCAAACAGCTTCAGGAAAGGGATGCGGCTTAATGACGCCCAAGCCCATCGCCGTGGTCACCGGGGGCGCCGGATTCATCGGCAGCCATATGGTGGACCTGTTGCTGGAGCGGGGATTTTCGGTCCGCGTCATCGACAGCCTTGTGGGCGGCCGCGAGCGTAATCTCGAGCAGCATGGGAGTAACGCGGACCTTGCTTGCGAATGGTGTGATATCCGCGGGGTAGCAGACGGCGATGCCCTGTTCGGGGGCGCCCGTTACGTTTTTCATTTTGCCGGTATTGGCGACATCGTCCCCTCCATCGAACACCCTACCGAATACATGGACGTCAACGTCCAGGGAACGGTACGGGTTCTGGAGGCGGCGCGCGCCTCGGGCGTGGAAAAAATGGTCTATGCGGCGTCCAGTTCCTGTTACGGCCTGGCCGAGACGCCCACTCGCGAAGACCACCCCATCGCCCCGCAATATCCGTACGGGCTTTCCAAACACCAGGGGGAAGAGGCCTGTTTCCACTGGCGCCAAGTCTATGACCTGCCGGTAAATGCCATTCGTATTTTCAACGCCTATGGCACGCGGTCGCGCACGTCGGGGGCTTACGGGGCGGTGTTTGGTGTTTTTCTCAAACAAAAACTGGCGGGCAAGCCTTTCACCGTAGTCGGTGACGGCACCCAGCGCCGCGATTTTCTCTACGTCACCGATGTGGCGGAGGCCTTTCTCGCAGCCGCCGAGACGGACCGGGTGGGTGAGGTCTGGAATCTGGGCGCGGGCAACCCGCAATCGGTGAGCCGGCTGGTGGAATTGCTGGGCGGCGAGGTGGTCCATATCCCCAAGCGCCCCGGCGAACCAGACTGCACCTGGGCCGATATTTCCAAAATCACCATCGAGCTGGGATGGAAGCCGCAAGTGAGTTTCGAGGAAGGTGTGGTAAAGGTTCTGGCCGACATCGATTACTGGAGCGAGGCTCCCCTGTGGGAGCCCGAGTCCATCGCCAAGGCAACCGAGACCTGGTTCGAGACGCTTTCCGACTCTTCGGAGAATGCTTCCTCTTCATGACTCTGAAGGTGTCCAAGAAAGTCTTTCTTTATGTAGGTCTTCCCAAGACGGGATCGGCCTTCCTGCGCCAGGAGGTATTCACCAAGCTTGACAGGTCACTGGTATGCGTAAACCCGGAAGGCGTCACCAGGGCTCTTCAGGAAATGCGTGTCACACACTATTCCCCTGCCGGCAAAAACAGCGTGAAGAAAATGGTGGCGGAAGCGTTCGCCGAAATTACCCAGGACACCGTGCTCATCACGGATTTAAGCCTGGCCGGCGACGCCTGCGACAATTTTTCACAAATGCGGGAGATTACCGATTTTCTGGCAGACCTGTTTCCCGATGCATCGATGATCGTCACGTTGCGCAATCAGGTTGACTGGCTGCTTTCACTCTACAAGCACGAGACAACGGGTCATGGCATACCCATCGCGAAATTCCTGAATTACCGTGACGGCGCGTTCGGCGCGGCCAAGAAGCAGGATTACCCGAACATGGACGCCCTGAGCTTTGATTTCGCGAAAATATGCGAGTATTACGTGAAGACCTTTGGCGAAGAAAACGTCCATATCCTGTTCCATGAGGACATGGCTGAAAACCCGGAGGATTTTGTGCGTCAGGTGGGAGAGATTTTTGGCTGCAATGTGGCCGGGGATGTGAGCTTCAGGACGGAAAACAGGAGCTTTTCCGCGCTTTCTATACAACTGACCCTTTGCAAAGAGAAGTTGAGAACCCTGATGATTTGGGATAAAAACCGGCGACCGGGAAAAGGGTGGCTGGTCAAGGCCATTCAATGGCTGGGCAAGTACGATCTGGGCGGTGAGCTCTGGAGGGACGCCATCAGGAAGAAAGGGGCCGGATACGCCCCCGTCATTGTTTTGAGGAGGATTCTCATCAGATTGTGCTGGGACTATTTCATCAGAAATATTTTTGACCGGATTATCTATCTTGACTGGGATTTGCTGGGAAAAGAGAGACGTAAAATCCTTTCCCAGCAT
>CAZBQG010000402.1:0-2407 GCA_964493945.1 uncultured Rhodospirillaceae bacterium | reverse complement strand
AGCGCCTTTGCCCCAGTGGTTATCGCCGGCGTCACCGGGACCATTATCTCCAGGGGCTATTTCGGCGATTTCCCGGCTTTCACCATCGGTGACCATCCGGTGGTATCCTTGCTTGAATTCCCCGCCGTCGTCGGGTTGGGCATTCTCTGCGGTATTGCCGCAATTTTCTTCATGCGGGCTACCATGATGGCCGAGGACGGCTTCAAAAGGGCCCCCGGTCCCGATTGGCTGCACCCGGCCATGGGGGGGCTGGCGGTCGGTCTGATCGCGCTTGTTTTGCCCCAGGTGCTGGGTGTGGGATACGCGGCGACCGATGCGGCCCTTAAGGGTGAGCTTGCGCTGCATTTCCTCATTGCCCTGGTGATTGCCAAGACGGTGGCCACGGCGATCAGCATCGGTGCCGGGTTTGGCGGTGGCGTCTTCACCCCATCACTAATGATTGGCGCCATGCTGGGGGGTGCTTATGGCTTTGTCGCGGCCGGTATTTTCTCGGATTTTCCGACCGACCCGTCGGCCTATACCATCATCGGCATGGGGGCGGTCGCCGCGTCCGTATTGGGCGCACCTGTTTCCACCACCTTGATCGTTTTTGAGATCACCGGCGATTACGCCTTGACCGTGGCGGTGATGATCGCCGTGGTGATCGCCTCGGCCATCACCCAGCAGGTGCATGGGCGCAGCTTCTTTGCTTGGCAGTTGGAACGGGCCGGCCTGGACATCAAGAGCGGCTTCGAGACGGCGGCGCTGCGCGCGGTCAAGGTCAGTTCCATCCTGGATGAAGACAGCGATACGGTTCCTATCGGCATGGGGCTGGCGGAAATCCGCGAAAGGCTTCTCAACTCGTCGACGGGTGAGCTTTTCGCGCTCCGCGACGGGGGCGCGCTATTGGGTACCATAACGCTGGCTGATCTTTCTGATCTGGCCATGGACCGGGAGATGGATAATCTGATCAATGCGGGCGATGTGGCAAGGCGTGATCCGCCGGTTCTGGCGGCGGGCGATGATCTACAGGCGGCCAATCAGGTCATCCGTGACAGCGGTGAATCCTGTATCGCCGTGGTCGACAGTCTGGAGAATATGCGTTTCGTCGGCGAATTACGCGAACGCGAATTGATGGCCGCCTATAACCGGGCGCTGCATGAGGCGCGGGCCGAGGAACGGGGCGATTAAGCTAAAGCAAATCCCGAGCAGATGGCTTCATCTGCGACGACGTATTTGCGTCAAAAACAATAAGCTAGAGCGTCGGCTTGATCTTCAGCCAATCGTACCGGCTTTTGGATTTTACCCCCAGGCGGTGAATTTTGAGGGTCTTGGCGCCTAGTGGCAGCACGTTCAGGGGAATGACCACGCCCGCGCCACCCACTGTTCATATCTTGCGGTAAAAATCCTTTTGCGATGAGATGGCCTCGTCAGCGACGCCCAGAATAATATCGCCGGGCGAAAGCCCCGCCTTGGCCGCCGGCCCGCCCGGTGAGACGCGGGTGACGATGACCCGCTCGGCCAGTTCCGAGGTGGAGGCGCCAATCCAGGGCCGCCCGGGGCCCGAGCGGCGGCCCAGTTCCAGAAGATCGGCTAGGATGGGCTTCAGCCCATCGATTGGCACAAACATATTGCCGGGAATCGGCGGGCCGCCCGCGCCCGCGTTGCCGACGAACAGGGATCCGATGCCCAGCAGCCGGCCGTCCTCGCCAACCAGGGCGGCACCGCTATGGGCCTCATGGGGGAGTGAGGTGAAGATGGTTTTTTCCAGCAGATATCCCCAGGACCCGGTGAAATCGCGCCTGGAAACGATGCGGGATGTGCTCACCCTTTGCCCGCCCGCACGGCTGACAATGAGCACCTGATTGCTTTCGTCCAACGGGCCCTATTTGCCGAGGCGCATGGGCGCTGCGCCCAAGCTGCTCTCGGCCCGCAGCAGGCCCAATCCCGTGGCATGGTCATAGGCCACAATGCTGGCCGTTACCTGTTTGCCTTCTGCATTGGCCAGGGTTGCCTCGTTGGCTTCCTGGATGAGATAGCCAATGGTCAGCACCAATCCGTTATCATCAATCACAACCCCGCTGCCCTGGCGCTGGGTGCCCAGGAAGCGCGATGTCCTGGCTGTAGAGGGTATTTTGGTTTGCAGACCGACAACGGAACGCAGCACGTCCTTGCCGGCAGCCATGGCCCGGTCTGGCGTGAAAAGATTTGGGGCGCCACTGATAAAGATGATCAGGGCAAGCGCGAAAAGGCTTTTTTTCATCGCGGGTCCTTCCATCAAGTGCGGAGCTTGGAATGCCTATAATGAACCTCTTTTCGCCTTTAGGGAATGGGAACCATCATGGAATTTGGTATAAAACTTTAAGGGGCGGGCATAGATAAGGAATTTTCTTTGTGAATGTCAGAAGGTTAGCAAGAGACGAAGAAG
>CAZBQG010000401.1:0-2412 GCA_964493945.1 uncultured Rhodospirillaceae bacterium | reverse complement strand
GCGAGATTTACGATTGTTTCGAGTGTGCTCTACCCTTTTTGATCAAAGGGTGGGATCGGTGAAATTCCAGCCAAAAAGGGGGGGCGGGAACTTGGTTAAAGATCGATTTCCTATCTCTGTTATTCTGTCACGTGGTTCGGCTTTCGGCACGGTAATCGCCACTGGGCTGATCGCGGCCGCCATCGGCTTTTTTCCGGGATTTTCCTCCGCCGTTCAGGCGGCGGAAGGGTTTGGTCCGGTCAAGCCACCTAAAATCAACGCCAAGAGGGCGTCGCTCGGCAAACGCCTGTTTTTCGATAAACGGCTGTCGGGAGACGCGGCGATCAGCTGCGCCACCTGCCATGTTCCGGAGAAGGGATTCGCCGACGGGCTGGCCCTGTCGAAGGCCTATCCGGGCACCGAAGGGTTCCGCAACACGCCGACCCTGATCAATACGGCCTTGCGTGCCAACTGGTTTCACGATGGCCGGATCGGCACCAACCTTAATGATGTGACGCGGGAAAGCCTCACCGAAGATTACATCATGAACATGGATATGCGGCTCATGCAGGAGCGCGTGAAGCAAGATCCGGTTTATGTGAAGATGTTCAAGGAGGCGGGTTACGGCGAACCTTCCAACGGATCGATCCGTAAAGCCATCCCCGAATATCTCAAGACGCTTACGTCGCGCAATTCTCCCTTCGATACGGGCAAGATGTCGGCCGCCGCCCATCGCGGCTTCAATCTGTTCAAGGGCAAGGCGGGTTGCGCGGCCTGTCATACGGGGACCCGCTTCACCGATGACATGCCCCACAATACGGGCGTTCCTGACAATCCTGAAATCTGGAAAAATCCGCTACGCCACGTCACTTATGTGGCCTATGCCATGTTCATGGGGGTCGAGAACTACATGAATGTGAGGCGTGATGTGGGCGCCCATGTGCGGGCCCATCTGGCCGATGGTTCGGATATCGGAAAATTCATCACGCCGACCCTGAGGGAACTCAAATACACCGCCCCCTACATGCATAACGGCACGCTCAGGACCCTGGGCGATGTGGTTGATTTCTATAACAAGGGCGGTGGTGCCGAAGTCTATAAAGATGTGCGCATGCGCCGGCTGGGTCTCAGCAAGGCGGAAAAAAGCGACTTGGTCGCCTTCCTCCAGGCCCTGTCGGGTGATCCGCTGACCAGCGCCAAACATGTCTGGAAGGATAAAATTCCGGCCAATTACAAACCGATCAAAAATTGGCTCAAGGTGAGGAATTAGGAGCGTGCAAATGAAACAGTTCAACAAAGCCTTCTATTTTCTGGGAGCCGCAGTGATCGGGATTGCCGGATTGGCCATGCCGGGCACGGCCTCAGCCGATAGTAATCTACCACTTGCCGCTCTTGGGAACCCGCCGGTTCCGGCGGATAATCCGCAAACGGCGGACAAGATCGCCTTGGGCCGGATGTTGTTTTTCGATCCCCGGCTTGGCGGTGACGCATCGGTATCTTGTGCCACCTGCCACGATCCCAAACAGGGCTGGGGATTTAACGACCCCATCTCCAGGGGCTATCCGGGTGCCATCCACTGGCGCAACAGCCAGACTGTGGTCAATTCGGCCTATCTTGCCAAACTGTTCTGGGTGGGGGCTGCAAAATCCCTCGAAGCCCAGGCGCCGGGTGCCGCAAAGGGCGCCGTATCGGGCAATGGCGAGACCGATATGATGGAAGCCCGGTTGGCTTTCATCCCCGAATACCGCAAACGGTTCAACAAGGTCTTCGGCGATGAATGGCCCAAACTGAGCAATGCCTGGAAGGCCATCGCTTCGTTTGAGCGCACCCTCATTCACAACCAGACGCCCTTCGACAAATTCATGCGGGGCGACAAGAAGGCATTGAGCGCCCAGCAGCAACGCGGTTTGAAGCTGTTCCAGGGCAAGGCGAACTGCATCGAATGCCATAACGGCTCCCTGCTCACCGATCAGAAATATTATAATCTTGGTGTGCCCCGGGCCGAGGATTGGCTGGAAAGCGGTCTGGCTCAGGTCACTTTCCGCTATGAGCAATATGCCAAGGGTGTGACCGAGAAAATGTACCGTTCCATTAAGGATGACGCAGGTCTCTATTACCGCACCAAAGGGGCATCCGATAAGGGCAAGTTCCGCACGCCACCGCTCCGCTACACGGCCTACAGCGCACCTTACATGCATAACGGTGCCCTCTTCGAGTTGTCCGAAGTGGTCGATTTCTACAATGATGGCGGCGGCAAGAACGAGTTCGGGGCGAACAAGACCAAGCTGCTCAAGAAATTGAATTTGAGCGACAAGGAAAAGGAAGACCTGGCGGCCTTCCTGGAATCCCTGAGTGGTCCCGAAATCAAGATTACCACGCCCAAGCTTCCACCCTATGCACCGCTGCCTCCCGCGGTTCGATGAAAGAGGAATA
>CAZBQG010000400.1:0-2423 GCA_964493945.1 uncultured Rhodospirillaceae bacterium | reverse complement strand
TTCAAGCCCCACTGTGTTCCGGCCCTGACCATCATTTTGGCGCGGATGACCACGGCGGAATCGCCAAATTCTTGCACGCCCTGCGCTTCCATCGGCCCGGTGATGTCGGCGCCCAGGGATTGGTCCTCGGCCATTTCCCGGCCCAGGTCCTCGATCACCTTCATCACCTCATCCACGTTTTCCCGGTAGGAGATGCCGACATACACCATCATGTTGGAAAAATCCTTAGTGTAGTTAATCACCGCGCCGACTTCGCTGAAGGGCACCGTGTACACGGTGCCGGGCACGTCGCGCAGGCGGATGGTACGGATGGAAAGGGATTCTACTTCGCCTTCGTGACCGCCCACGGTCACCCAATCGCCGACCGCGATCGTGTCCTCGACGAGGATGAACAGGCCGGTGATCACGTCCTTGACCAGGGTCTGGGCACCGAAGCCCACGGCCAGGCCGATCACCCCGGCGCCGGCCAGTAGCGGGCCGATGTTGATGCCCAGTTCGGAAAGCACGATCACCGACACCATCACCGCCAGCACGGTGAACACCACCTTGCGGAACAGAGGCAGCAGGGTGCGGATGCGGGCGCTACGCTCGACCACATTTCCTTGCGCGTCGGTCTGGGTCAGATAGCGTTCGACGCCGGTGTTGACTGCTTCCCAGAATATCAGCGCCAGTACCACCACCATGACGATGCTGAAGGCGCTTTCCGCCAACCGCTTGCCCAGGGGTGTGTCCAGCCAGCCCAGCGCATCTACTCCCCAGGTTTCCAGCAGGGCCAGAGCGGCGATCAGACCCACCGCCCAACGCAACAGCCGGCACATGGCAGGGAGGTAACGGTTGGCCCTTCCTTCCAAGGTGGGGAAGCGGTCGCGAACTTCCTGACGAATGGCGAAGCCCCGTTCCACCAGCCGATCCAGTTCGGCCATGATCAGCCGGGCGGCGACCAGGATCACGGCGGTAACCGCGGTCGCCCGGGCCAAGTACTGAAAGCCGCCTTCGAAGCCCAGCACCCAAACGCCGATGATGGTGACCGCATAAATAACCGCCAGAACATGCCAGATGTCGGCGAACCGGTCGCGTAGCCGTCCGGCCCGTTTAGCCGTTCCTTCGCCCCGAATCCAGGCCGCCACCGGCGCCCGGTTCTGCAGGATGAAAACCACTACCAGGCCAGTGATTACCAGCCCCAGCAGGCCTCGCAGGCCCGTATATCCGCCCGCCGGCAATCCCAGCAGCAGCGCCGCTTCGGCGAAGAAGAAGCCGAAAACGGAAAATCCCACCAGCCGCCGGATCCAGATGAACAGGTAATTGGCGTTCACGTCCGTCAGCGGCAGTATGCGAAGGGTTTTCACCGCTGGCGCCAACAGTATGCGGGCCACAGCCAGTATGCCACGGACGATCAGATAGGCGTTGATGAGGATCAGCGCCATGACATGTACCTGGGGCGCGGGCTGCACCATCGCCGCCACGGCGTAGGCGGCGGCGGCGAAGGCGGCGATGGGCACCAAATCCAGCACCGTGCGTCCGGCCAGTAGGGGCAGGCGCACCGAGAGTGTGTCGGCGTCACGTTCCTCCAGGGCCCGCCGGGGTCGCCTGAGAAGACGGTGCACCAGCCGTTCGGCAATCCAACCAGAAAACAGAATCAACGCCACCTTAATAATCAGACCAAACCACCGCTGCCGGGTTTCCGGATTTGCCGCCTGATCCCGGACCCAGGCAAAAAGTACCGGCACATCCCGAAGCGCATCGGCGGCAGTCACCAACTGGCGGCTGGTTTCCCTCACGTATTCTGAAAGAGCGGCGATCAGCCGGGCGCCGGCGTTTTTCACCGGCGGCTTCACCTGGGTCGTTTCCCTGGTGGCGATCAGGGCACGGTTTCGCGAAAGCAGTTGTTCCCGGGCCGCTTCGTCCTCCATGACCGCAGCCAGGTCTTCCAGTTCCTGGACGGTAACGGCCGGGGCGGGCTCGGCCTGCTGGGCCTGTGCGAAGGTTGGCCCCAACAGAAGAAAAACAACAACAAAGCCAAAAAGGCTAAAACGACTGGCCCCCAAGCCAGCCCTCAAGAAGGAGAGCAGCCGCGAATTCCACTGAATGTTGTAAATATTCATAGCCTCTCTCGATAAGTCCCCCAGGCGGGCGAGATTATACGCAGCACCCCGCCTTGTCACACCCTTTGGGGCAATTACCCGTTAACTAAGCCGACATTCCCCAGATGACATCCAAATTCGTGGAAGTTGTACCGCCGTTCCACCGCCAAGGGAACGGCATCCCTTCCGCAGCCATCCGAGGGTCTGATTTTGGAGATCGGTCCTCGTTTGGAAGGCCATTTGCCCAGATTTTCCGCCATTCAGACACACCCCTCCTGTCGTTTTCACCTGGCCGTCGATTTCCTCGGCCTACGCCGGAACGGGTCTTCGTCGTAGATCATC
>CAZBQG010000399.1:0-2439 GCA_964493945.1 uncultured Rhodospirillaceae bacterium | reverse complement strand
CGGACACTCCCTTATCAAAAATCTCAATATGTCCAAAATTATCTGACGACATACACCTTCGAAGCATAACCAGATCCCTCAAGTTTCACCGGTCTTGCTTGAATCACACAAACCATTGATAGTCCGTTAACTGTCAACAGGACCTAGTCCCTAGAGTGCCAGGCGCACGAAACAGGGTGAGGGGGAGGAGAAATGGATAGGCGGCCGGCGAGAGACGACGGCCGAGATTTCGCCGAGGCGCTGAAGGCACGCATCGACGATGTGCTGACCAATTGCACGTCCTGCGGCAAATGCGTCGAATCTTGTCCGATGACCGGTCCGGCCGCAGTCGATACGCGAGATCCGAAAGCCGTGGCCGCAGGCGTTCTTCGCATCCTGGAAACTGGACGAGGGCCTGATCAATCGCTTGCATGGCTGAACGCCTGTACCCTTTCGGGCGCCTGCATAGCGGCGTGTGGCGAAGGCATCAATCCCCGTTTCATGGTGGTTATGGCACGCATCGGTCTAAAGCGAGCGGAGAACGAAACGATTGCGCTCAAGAAAGCCGGTGCCCAAGCTTTCGCCAAGGTCAGAAGCGGCGTGCGCGTTATGTCTCGCCTGCAACTGCCGCCTGCCCAACTGGCGCGGCTGGGTCAGGCGGCCGAGGCCGACGAGGTGCCGGATCCGGATCTCATTTTTTACATGGGCTGCAACCTCCTCAGAATGCCTCATATTCCCTTGTTGTGCATCGATGTGCTCGATGCGCTGGGCGCCAATTACCGGGTAGGGGGGGGGCCAACCCAATGTTGCGGTATACCCCATTTCCGCGCCGGTGATCCCGACACCGCCGGGCGGATTGCCTTCAACACCGTCCGAGAATCCCAAATCCATAAGGTTTCCGACTTCCTCTGCTGGTGTGGCAGTTGTGGCAGACAGTTCGGCGAGATCGTCTTGCCGGCGTACGAAAAAGCCACCGGCGAAAAGCCCTTCGTGGCAAGTATGTTCATTTTGTACCTGGAACGGCGCCTGGAGGACCTGCGTCCGCTCATGATCCATGAGGTGCATAGAAAGGTCGGATTGCACGAGCATCCGGGCCTGGCTGGCGTCGGCCGGGCTGTGCGGAACCTGCTCGAAGTCATTCCCGGATTGGAATTCATCGATCTGGAACAGCCCCAAATGGGGGCTATGTGCTCAGATTTCCTGGGCACAGTAGAGATCAAGAAAGAGGCCCACCAAAGCCTTCTGAACGCGGCCAGGGACGTCGGCGTGACCACCCTCGCGGGGATTTACCACGCCTGCCACGGCCAGTTATGTGGCCACCAGAGCGATTGGCCCTTTGAAGTGGTGAACTTCATGGAACTGATCGGCGCGAGCATGGGCATTGGCCACAAGGATAGCTTTAAACACATCAAGCTCGCCCGGGACACGGAGGTGGTCATTGATGAGTTCCGTGATCTGATCGATTTGAATGGCCTCGACCCAGACGAGGTGCACAGGGAAGTGACCGATTACATTTTCGGCGGCTGAAGGCCAATTCAGCCATCCCAAAATCACTCAAATATCAAGGAGATCCATAATGCAGAAAGAAGTCGTGCACATCGAGGGAGACGCCCCCTCTGATCGGCCTCTGTCCAAGGCCATCAAGGCCGGAGGTTTCGTTTTTGTCTCGGGTACACCGCCCTTGGATCCGGCGAGCGGAAAAATGACAGAGGGAAATATCGAGGAACAGACCGTTCAGGTTCTGGAAAATCTGAAGAAGGCGTTGGAGGTCGCCGGTTCGTCCCTGGATCAGGTGGTCAAGGCCACCATCTTCTGCACCAACGTCGCCCACTATCACCGGGTCAATGCCATCTATGCAAAATATTTTCCTCAGGACCCGCCGGCCAGGACCTACGTGACCATGGGCTCATGGCCCGAATCCTTCGACATTGAAATCGAGTGTATCGCCATTTGTTGAGCGGTGCGCCAAAGCGGACGTCGCATTATCGCGAACTATGGTGAGGTGACCTCGGCTTAAATCGCTGTCACCTCGATCCGGTTTGCATCGAATGCTTGGCCGTGCCTAAGGACACTCCAGGCGATCCGTGCGAGTTTGTTTGCCAGGGCGGCGGCCAGCTTGTTTTTGTGCATTCTCAGTGCCGCCTGCTCCAGCTAAAGTCCGAAGCTGAAGTGCTTCCAGTTTTGGGGACGCATCAGAATGACATGGGCGGCCTGGATGAACAGGGTGCGCAGGTACTTGCTTCCTCGTTTTGAGATGCGTCCCAGAATCGGCTTGCCGCCGGTACTGTGTTGCCGGGGCACAAGCCCCAGCCAGGCGCCAAAATCTCGGCCTCGATCAAACGCTTCTCCCGTACCGATCGCCGCCACCACCGCCGTGGAGATTATCGGGCCGATGCCGGGCACTGTCATTAGACCTGTTGCAAAAGTACGGTGAATCTTTGTTAACCCGCATGTGATTCA
>CAZBQG010000398.1:0-2446 GCA_964493945.1 uncultured Rhodospirillaceae bacterium | reverse complement strand
GCCGCCGTTGCGCAAGGTATCGAGGTATTGGAACTCCATGTGACCTTTGACCGCGAGGGGTCCGGACCCGATGTGCCGGCCTCCGTCACCTTCGAGGAATTGCGCCAGATCATGGAGGGCATTGGTTTCGTGGAGACCGCCCGCCGTCATCCGCTGGACAAGGACGCCCAGGCCCGCGAACTGGAAGAGCTGCGCGCCATTTTCAACAAGAGCATCGTCGCCGCCACCGACCTTGCCGCCGGGACGGTTCTCGCTGCCGAACATCTGTGTCTGAAAAAACCGGGGAACGGGCTGTCGGCCGCGCGTCTGGAGGATGTGCTGGGGCATACCCTGAAGCAGGACGTGGCGAAAGATGCGCTGTTGTCCGAGGATGACCTTTCATGAGCGCGATCCGCATTCTCAATGTGGAGCCGCAAGGCTATTCCCCCAAGGCGCGGGAAATTCTCGGTACCCTCGGCGAAGTAACGGAGACGCCTCTTGACCGTGCCGGTCTTTTGGAGGCGGTGGGCGAGTGTGAGGTTCTGATTGTCCGTTTCGGCCACCATCTGGATAAGGAACTGTTTACCGCCGCCCCCCGCCTGCGGGCGCTGGTGAGCGCCACCACCGGGCTTGATCATATTGATTTGGAAGCTGCCGCCGATGGCGGGGTGACGGTGCTGAGCCTGAAGGAGGAGGCGGAATTTCTCGAAGAGCTGTCGGCCACGGCGGAGCTCGCCTGGGGGCTGTTGCTTTCGTTGTCGCGGCGCATTCCCGAGGCTTCCCGCTCGGTAAAGAAAGGCGATTGGAACCGCGACGCTTTCAGGGGAACCGAGCTTCGCGGCAAGCGACTGGGTATCCTCGGCCTCGGGCGTCTCGGGCGCATGGTGGCTGAATACGGCCGCGCCTTTGATATGTCGGTGGCGGCCTATGACCCTTTCGCCTCGGACTGGCCCACGGGCGTGGAGTTACGCTCCACCGCCGAAGACCTGATGGAGGATGCACAGGTGTTGAGCCTTCATGTTTTTCTTAACGACGAGACACGGGGGCTGATAGACGGGGCGATGCTGGCGCGGTTACCTGAGGGCGCGGTTCTCATCAACACCGCGCGCGGGGCGGTGGTGGACGAAGCCGCCCTGCTGGCGGCGTTAGAATCGGGTCATCTGGCCGGCGCCGCGCTGGATGTTGTGACTGACGAACTTTCCGGCGGCCCGTCTGATGATTTACTGGCCTATGCCCGCGATAACGACAACCTGATTATCACCCCGCATATGGGCGGGGCCACGGTGGAATCCATGGAAAAGGCGGAAGTGTTTATGGCGCAAAAACTGGCGCGGTTTCTAAAAAAATCCGGGGACCGTTAGAAGTAATGCTTTTTAATTCGCTTGAATTTTTGCTGATTTTTCTCCCCGTGACCTTTTTCGGGTTTCTCATGGCCGTACGGCATAATCGGGTTCTTGGCCTTGGCTGGCTCGTTTGCGCGTCTCTGTTTTTCTATGGTTGGTGGAATCCTGTCTATGTCTGGTTGATCGTCGGATCAATGGTCGTCAATTACTGTTTGGGCTGGGCTCTGTGCCGTGCGCGCTCGGTATATGTTCTTTCTGCCGGGGTCGGCCTTAATCTGGCGACATTGGGTTACTACAAATATATCGGTCTTTTTTCCGAAACATTAGGCCGGTTGGCGGGCGCTCAGATGGGGTTCCAGGATGTGGTGCTGCCTCTTGCCATTTCCTTTTTTACGTTCCAGCAAATCAGTTATCTGGTGGATGCCTATAACGGAAAAGTGGATGTCAGTCATTGGGTTGAGTACGCGCTGTTTGTTACCTTTTTCCCCCAGTTGATTGCGGGACCAATCGTGCGTCATTCGGAAATCATGCCCCAGTTTCTTAAGGGGCGTTTGGGGCCGCGCGAGAAGGATATCGCCATAGGCATAAGCGTTTTTGCCGTTGGGCTTTTCAAGAAAGTCGTCATTGCAGACACCATGGCTACCTACGCCTCCCCTATTTTTGGTGTTGCCGCCAAGGGGGTCGAGGTCACGTTTCTCGATTCATGGGGTGGGGTGTTGGCGTATTCGTTACAGATTTACTTTGATTTTTCCGGCTATTCCGACATGGCCATAGGACTGGGAAGGCTTTTTGGTTTTAGATTGCCGATCAATTTTTTTTCGCCCTATAAATCCCTGAATATCATCGAGTTCTGGCGGCGCTGGCACATCACTCTTTCGCGTTTTTTAAAGGAGTATCTGTACTATCCCTTGGGCGGTAATCAGGTTAGTCATGCCCGGCAGTTTGCAAATATCATGATAGTGATGCTTCTGGGGGGCTTGTGGCATGGAGCGGGATGGGGATTTCTGCTTTGGGGCGGAATGCACGGGGCGTTCATCGTCGTCAACCATGCCTGGCAAAACCTTGTGCGGACAATGGGCTGGCAACCGGGCCGATGGTCGGGACTGTGGCGGGTGTTGTCCTTC
>CAZBQG010000397.1:0-2447 GCA_964493945.1 uncultured Rhodospirillaceae bacterium | reverse complement strand
AAGCATCATCAAGTGAAATCCTGAATGAATAATTAATGGGTCCTGAGCCTAGTTGTTTTAACGCAAAGGCATGGATGACTTGATCGACTGACCGGAACCGGAGGTTTGGGAACTCCCAAATAAAAGATTATGGCACAAGAATTAGCGGCACTTGAAACAACAGCTGTAAAAGGCATCGAGACCCAGGGTCTGAAGGATTTCGCATCCTTCACCGTAGGCGATCAGATGTTAGGCATTCCCATCCTCAAGGTTCAGGATATCCTCAGCCTGGAAAACATCACGGCCATCCCCCTAGCACCTCCACAGGCCAAGGGACCGATCAATCTGCGTGGGCGCATCGTTACCCTGGTCAGCGTCCGGGTCTGCCTGGGCCTGGGCGAGCGCGAAGAGGCCGAGGCCGGCGAAGAACACACGGATATGGGCATCACCATCGAACATGGCAATGATCTATACACGTTGCTGGTAGACACCATCGGTGACGTGATCAGCGTCGCTGACGATTGGCTGGAAAAGAACCCCGGAACGCTGGATCCGGCATGGCGCGAATTCGCCATTGGCGTCTACCGCCTGGAAGGCGCCTTGATGGTCGTGCTTGACCTGGAACGGCTCCTGGAAATCAAGGACAAATTAAGTCCCCTCACCATTATTTAAGTGACGGCATCACCTTGGACGTGAACAGGTTCATGGAATGCATTTCCTGTTCATGGGTGAAGTTGCCCCAGGAAAACTGGCAGACGAGATAGTTCATCTTGATCTGGGCGATCTGTTCCTGGAAATCCTTCAGCACGGTTTCGGGCGATCCGACGACGGCGACACCGATGCGTTTGGCTTCGTCGTAATTGTCGATGATCATGCCGGTAACCGGCTTGGCGTCATGAACCAGCCACAGCTTGACCAGACTGTCATACCAATGGCCATAGGCGGTGCGCGCATGGCGATCGGCTTCTTCGTCCGTGTCGGCGATGAACACATGACGCCCGACACCTGCCAGGGGATTTGTCACCGGTGAATTCTGACGCCTTGGGCTGTCCTTGGCCTCTTCCCAGATGCGGCCATATTGGGCCACCAGATCCGTCACCCGGTCGGTCGCACCCAGGGTCACCAGATGCATGCCCCAGCGGGCCGAAAGTTCTGCGCCATGTTCATTGGCGGCGCCGTACCAAAGGGGTGGATAGGGTTTCTGCTGGGGCCAAAGCTCCATGGGGATATTTTTATATTGATGATATTTGCCCGAATGGGTCAGGCTTTCATTGGTCAGCCCCTCAATCATCAATTCCATGGTTTCCAGAAAGATTTCCCGGGTCTCATCGGGCTCGACGCCATAGCAGGCCACCTCGTAGGGCGAAACGCCCCGCCCCACGCCCACATCCAGGCGGCCGTTGGACAAATGATCGAGCATGCAGATTTCCTCGATCAGGCGCAGCGGATGATAAAGGGGCAACAGATAAACGAGAGGCCCGATGCGGATGCGCGAAGTCTCCCTGGCCATGGCGGTCATGAACAGATTGGGCGACGGCGCCATGCCCAGGGGCGTCATATGATGTTCGGCGATGTGATAGGCGTAAAACCCCGCCTTTTCGGCGGCCACCACCATCTTCAACCGGTCATTATAGAAATCCCCCAGCGGCTCGTCGCGCCGGTCCAGATGATCGAATATCCCGAATTCCATGATCGCCCCCTCCCCGGAAGTCCGGCACCATTAAATGATGCGGCGAATGATTACCAGCCAATGGTAGCAAAAGTGCCGCGCGCCTGTCACGTGCACAATCGCACTACCGGAGGCCAGGCGCCTGGGGGAACAATTTAGACTGGGACATGTACCCATAAAGGGGTTTCACATTTCGCCGGTAACGTTGTTCAAGATTCCAAAAGGCCCTTCATGGGTATTTTTTTGGTTTCCAAAATGATGGGTGGGAAACATCAGATAGACGCGATTGATATATCGGTCGCAAGTACAATAATTTTAACGATATGTGGTAGACTTGCTGTCGTCTAGTCATGGTTACCCGATGCCCAGAAAGCCCAAACAATGGCAAACGTGCTGATCGTCGACGATGACCAAACCATTTTGGGTTCCTCCTGGGTTTTGGATTGCTGGGGTTAGTTAGGATGAAAATCATGCCGGGGCAGTGGGAGAACGGAAGAAAAGTAAGGCTATTCGTCCACGCGCCGCTTTGAGTAGGGCGAGTGTAACGCCACCCGCCGCCGGCCCTAAATAACGGTTTCGAGACCACACTTGCATTGCCGGGCGCTTTGGGCAGGATAGGCTCAAACCCATCCAATCGAGGAATTGCAGCCATGAATGACCGCCCCCAAGCCAGCAGCAACGAACCCATTCAGGATCTCCGCCAATGGCTCGCAAGGGTCGAGGAAATCGGCGAATTGGTGCGCATCGACGCGCCGGTCAACCGCGATGAGGAAATGAGCGGCATCGGCTATCTGCTGGC
>CAZBQG010000396.1:0-2545 GCA_964493945.1 uncultured Rhodospirillaceae bacterium | reverse complement strand
ACATCACGGGATTCTACCACATCTCACGTTTCCACACAGCCTGGACCCATAGCGGTCATTTTATAACCAGAGCGATTTAAAACGAGAGCGATATTTTTTGCGGGCCTCCGTCACCTGCGAGGGTTTTCGATCAAGCCAACCGAAAAGGACATGATCGGCGGCACCAGGGCCAGGGTGAGGACGGCCGACAAGGACAACCCGCCCAGCACCACCGATCCCAGCCCCCGATAGAGTTCGGACCCCGCACCCGGAAAAAGAACCAAGGGCATCATCCCGAAGATGGATGTCAGGGTGGACATGAAGATCGGCCGCACCCGATTGCGCGTCGCCTCCTCGATGGCGTCGCTGGCCGGCATCTTCTCGACCCGAATGTGATGGAGCGTCTGGTGGACGAGCAATATGGCGTTATTCACGACAATGCCGATGAGAATAATAAAGCCCATCATGGTCAGCATATCGAGGGACTGGTTGACGAACATGTTGAGGATGGCCAGCCCCATCAACCCGCCCGCCGCGGCGACCGGAACGGAGAGCATGACGATGAAAGGATAGAGGAAGCTCTCGAACAGAACGGCCATCACCAGATATACGATGACGATGGCCAACAGAATATCGAAAACGATTTCGTTCCAGGTTTCCGACAGCTTGTCGGCACTGCCTGATATTCGAATTTGAATACCGTCGGGTAATCCCCGTTCCCGCATGGGGCCGACCACCCGCTCGCGGATGATGTCGATGGCTTCTTCCAAGGGCATGGTGTCGCGCGGCGTAACCTGCAGGGTCACGGTCCTGAAGCGGTCTATGCGGCGAACCTGGGTCGGACCGCTGGTCATCACGATATCGCTCAGGCTGGCGATGGGAACGATACGGCCATCCCGTGTCACATAGGGAAGATTATAGATGGCCTGGGTGGTTTCGTTTTTGGGCGTTGGCCCCTTCAAGGTCAGATCGACCCGCTTGCCTTCAAACGTCACCTCGGCCACGCGCACGCCGTCATTGAAGGCATCCAGCGTCAGGCCCAACTCATTGGCCGTCACACCATTATCCAGAAGCTTCATGCGATTGGGTTTCACCCGAATTTCAGGCTCGCTCAAGGAGAGGGCCGGGAGCGGCCGGATTCTGTTTCCCTGGGGCGGCGGAAACCTGCCTAGAAGGCGGAAAAAGACGGTTTGCGCGACCCCGTAATTCGCTTCCAGGTCGGGGCCCGAGACATCAACATTGATGCCGCGACCGGAGCCGATGGAGCGTCCCCAAAGGGACGGCTGGAAAACGAAGGCCAACGTACCGGGCTCCTCGCGAGCCGGCGTTTGCAAAATGGGGATGAGCTCATGGGCTTTTGAATCATCGACATGGGTGCCGGCGATGAAAGCGCGGCCGCGCAGCGCAACGTAAAAAAAGCGCTTGATTTTTTTGCCTGTATCGGCCGCCGCTTTTTGCGCGGCATCCGTGGTCTCGTCCTCATTGTCCACCCACAGATTACGGGTTTTCTCCTGAACCCTGATCATAATTTGATCCATGGTGTCCAGATTATAGCCGGCGGGCGGCTGGACAAACCCGATGGCCAGGTTGCGGTTGCCGGTCGGCAGATAATCCAGTTTGGGCATGGCGACACCGGCAAAAACAGCCGCACCGGCGGTAATGCCGCAGACCACGGCGAAAGCCTGGAACTTGCGGCGAACGACATAGCGGGCGAATCCCACCCAGAAATCCGTAAAACCGCTGGCAAACCCATCGATCAGCGGTAGGCGCATGCTCTTGCCCATGCCGGCGACGGCATTTGAAAATATACGATTGGACAATGCCGGAATCAGGGTCACGGAGACCACCAAGGACAGCAATACCGACACCGAAATGGCGACGCCGATATCCCTGAACAATTGGCCGGCCTCCAAATCCATAAACAGGATCGGCAGGAACACCATGACCGTCGTCAACGAGGATACCAGAACCGCCGGCCAGACCTGGGAGGTGCCTTCGTAGGCGGCCTCGGCGGCACTCATGCCCTGTTGGCGCAACCGGAATATGTTCTCGAGAACGACGATGGCCGCGTCCACGACCATGCCGACGGCAAAGGCGATGCCGGCCAAACTCACCACATTGAGGGACCGCCCGAGCGCCGCCATGGCGACGAACGTGCCGATCACCGAAACGGGGATTGCGGCCCCGATCACCACGGTCGGCCGCCAGGAGCGGAGGAAAAGCAACAAGATGATGAGGGCCAATCCCCCGCCGATATAGATATTTTGGATGACCAGATCGATGGAGGAATTGATATAGACCGTTTCATCGTAAATCTGCCTCATGCGCAGTCCGGCATGGAGAACGGGACCATTGGCCAATTTTTCGGCCATCGCACGAACTTCCTTCATGGTTTCCAGAACGTTTGCACCCTGTTCCCTAGTCAGGTTGAGACCCATGGCCGGCTGGCCGCGGAGGCGGGCGCGGGCGAAAGATTCCTTGTAAGAAATCTGAACCTTGGCCACTTCGGCGAGGGTGACGCGTCCGATGCCAGCGGCGTTTCCCCTCCTGGATTCGCTGCGCAGGA
>CAZBQG010000395.1:0-2558 GCA_964493945.1 uncultured Rhodospirillaceae bacterium | reverse complement strand
AGGCCGGTCATGCACTAACATTCAACCTGGACCACTCAATGGGGGCCGACCAGGGTTACCCGTCCGGCCTCCGTATCTTCCAGGGCCTGAACGGCCGGGGAAAGGATCAGAAGAAGCGCAATAAAAGTAAATCTAAGCATGTCACCTATCCGCTGGTTTGGCCTTCCAGCCCGGCCAGAAGGGCCTCGTTTTCGCCCGGGATGACCATCTCAAAAACGCTCTCAATAGAAGTATAATCATAATAGCCGAGCCTGGCGATGGGGCGCAGGCGCAAAACATCGAGCCTGCCGTCCTCGGTCAGGGCTTCCTCGTCCACATGAATACCCAGCACCCGGCCGATGACCATATCCGTGCTTTTCATATTGCCCGGCCCGGGCAACCCCACGGTCATATGATAGGCGCATTCGAATTGCACCGGCGATTGGGCCACGCGAGGCGCCTTGACCAGATTGGAAGGCGCCTTATCCAGCCCGGCCAGATCAAACTCATCCACTTCCGGCGGCACTTCCTGGGCCGATTTATTGACCGCTTCGCGCAGCTCATAGGTGGCCATGTTCCAGACGAATTCGCCGGTGCCTTCCGCATTAATCACCGAATCCTTTTGCTTGGCGTTGGTCGCCTTGTTGGCCGAAAACATGACATAGGGCGGGCGGTAGCTGAGATTCTGAAACTGGCTGAAGGGCGCCAGATTGGCGATGCCGTCGGTGGATAAAGTAGAAATCCAGCCGATGGGCCTGGGAATGACGCAGGATTTAAACGGATCATGGGCCAGGCCATGGGCATCGGTACCCGGTTTGTAGAACATCTTGCATCTCCCTTGTTAAAGCGATCTGCCACGTTAATACTAGATAAACGCCAAACTGGGGAGGAAATGCCATGAGCGATGAAGAATTTTTTGCGGCCCGGGGGTTCGGCCAGCGCATCGGCTATGGCGCGCGCCCTGCCCTTCTGATCATCGACATGATGAACGCCTTCACCGATGACAATCAGCCCCTGGGTGCCAACCAGGATGCCGAAATCCAGGCCCAGAACAGGCTTATTGAAGCCGCGCGGGCCAATGGGGTACCCATCATGTTCACCACCGTCGCCTACGAGCATCAGGATTTGCGGGATGCGGGCATCTGGGCCGCCAAGCAAAAGGGGGTCACGTCTTTGATGGCCGGCACGCCGGGTGTGGAGATCGACGGGCGCCTTGAAGTGCAGGACGGCGACGGGATCATCGCCAAGAAATTCGCCTCATCTTTTTTTGGCACCGATCTGGTCTCCAGGCTCATAGCGCATGGGATTGATACATTGCTGCTGACGGGGTGCACGACGTCGGGCTGCGTCAGGGCGACGGCGGTGGATGCCTGCCAATACGGCTTCCGCCCCATGGTGGTGCGCCAAGCCGTGGCCGACCGTGCCCAGTCCGCCCATGACCAGAGCCTGTTCGACCTGGATGCCAAATATGCCGATGTGGTGGATCTGGAGGACTGCCTTGAATATTTGGCGGGCCTCATGGCGTCTTAGCTGGCGGGCGTCTTAGGAGGCTTCTCCCGGGCCTTCTTTTGGAACCGGATTCCAGACAGGCGCAATTGGCGGACGATCTTGCCGGCCCCGATGCGGGCATCACCGGGGCACCTGCCCTTCCTCAACCAGCGGCCCAACACATAGGCGATGATTTTCTCGATCTCGGTGCTGTCCATGGCCCCAGTTTAGGGTCCTGGGCCGGCCAATAAAAGAATATTTCATGAACAAATAAATCGAATCATTTGTGAAAGCCGCCACATCGGCCAATCGCCAGGGTGGGTAGGGTCGGATGAATGGCGGAATGAGCCGTTACAGAAAGCTGAATCGGACAAGAAAATGAACTATTTAGCCACGCTAACCATCCAAACTTGGTACAAATGGGCCCATCTGTATGATGGCGTTCCTTACGGCAATCCCTATGGCGCCATCGCCATGCTGGTCCTCATCGTCGCCGCCATCGGTTGGGTGATCAAGGCCATCGCCGACGACACCTGCCGGTAGTCCTAACCTTGCGATAAGGGCCAAATTTAGGCTATAATAACGGTGTGTTAACCGTCTGGGAAGGCAACATACCGCCGATGGCCGTTGAATCCATCCAATCCGTACGCGAGCAGATCGCCTTCATCGATGCGAAGGACCGCGAGGCCGTGCGCCAGGCCCTCATCACCCGGGGGGTGGGTGACAGAGAGGATGAAGAGCGGGCGATCCAGGACCGGGTCCGCCTGCGCAAGGAGGAAGACGACGCCAAGGCACAGCGCCTGGCCGCTGATCTTTTGGAATTTGACAGAAATACGGGCCGCGACCTGCAAACCCGCATCGATGAGCGGAGCCACGATCCGGCCGCCGAACGGGGTGCTCTACTTGATATCGAGGCCTGATCAGGCCTCCACCGCTTCTTCCCCGGCTTCGTCCAGTTCCATACCCTTATAGACCAGGGTGTCAACGCTGGAGCAATAATCCACCACTGGCCGGAGTAGAAATCCACCACCAGGGTGGAGTAAAACTAGTCAACTAGGGTCAGGGCTCATTAATTCAGATAGAAGATAACA
>CAZBQG010000394.1:307-2640 GCA_964493945.1 uncultured Rhodospirillaceae bacterium | reverse complement strand
AGGCCCACATCCTCCTGCAGCCTGGCGACATTGCGGATGGCCACGTCCTCCAGGGACCGTAGATCGGCACCACCCACCTCGCCGGCCTTCCATTTGAGGCGCGCATCGAGAAGCTCGGGCGGCCTGAGCAAGCTGCCAACGTGATCGGCCCGGTAGAAATGTTTGGATTTGGTGTTCATTTTGTCCTCCTTGGAATTATTCGTCCAGGCCATGTTGGATATCTTGCCGCCTCTCACTGCATCAGGCCCGGCAGGACCAATGCGATCCCGGGTACGGCCAGCAGCAAGCCGAATAATAGCATGTCGCAACCAACGAACGGTGCCGCCGCCCGCGCAACTTCGCCAAGCGTCGTGCCCTTGGGGGCGACCCCGAGCATAACAAACAACCCCAATCCGAAGGGCGGGGTCACGCCGCTGATCTCCAACGCCAGCAACACAACAATGCCAAACCAGATTAGATCGAACCCAAGGGATATGGCTAGCGGAAAGAAGATTGGAACGGTGATCAGCATCATGGACACCTGATCCATCAGCATTCCAAGAACCAGGAGCAATAGAAACATGGCAATGGCGACCGCCATGGGCGGCATATCAAAGCTGCTCACGAGACTGACGAAACCTCGTGAAGCGCCGGAGATGGCGAGAATCTGACTGAATGTCGATGAGGCCATGACAATCAAAAACACCATGGTGGTGACTTTGAGCGTGCCGATCAGCGAGTGGCGGATCGCCGCCCAGGCCAGAGTGCGGAAGGCAGCGGCGAGGATGAGCACGCCGAGGATAATCAGACCAATGACCATGAAGACGACCAGACTCATCGGCAAAAGGTGGGTCAGAATGAGATATAGGCGCCGCGACCACGGCTGGCGTTCGACGGCGTATTGAGGCGCCGCGTCGGGATCGATCCGGACCTGACCGTAGATCAGTAGAGCGTACAGTACAGCCAGCACGATACCAGGAAGCACACCGGCGACCAGAAGCTTGCCAATATCGATCTTGGCGATGCTGCCGAGCAGAACGGCGAGGCTAGATGGCGGGATAATCATGGCCAGTCCACCGGTTCCCAATATGGGCCCCATGGACATGTGCTTTTTGTAGCCGCGCTCGGTCATTTCCGGAACCATGAGCGCGCTGAGCATGGCGGTGCTGCCCATGCTGGTGCCGGAGAGAGTGGCGAAGACGGTACCGCCGGCCACGGTCAGATAGGACAGCCTGCCCGGCAATCTGCCAAAAAGAGCATCGAAGGCATCGAATACCCGGGTCGCCAGCCGGGCATGAAAAAACAACTGTCCCATCAGGACGAACAGTGGGATGGGCACGAAGACAAACAGCGTCACCGACGACGTGATGTTTGCCGGGATCTGGGACAAACCGGAATCGCCGCCGATGAATATCAGCATGCCGACAACGCTGACCGCAAAAAAGGCGAACGCCACGGGCACCGAAAGGACCATGAATAATATCAGGAGCCCGATGACCAGGCCGCCCGACGAATACCATTCCATCATAGGCCTCCGGCTTCACGTTCGCTGTACATACTATCCCGACCGAACAGAAACCGGCCAAACTCTATTGCCGAAAGCGAAAAGCCAACAGGCAGGCTGGCATACATCAGCCACCCAGGGATCGAGATGGAGCGGATATCGATCTCGCCACGCGACCACACCGCGAACCCCTGTTTGACCGAATAGAAGGCGAGCACCAGGCAAAGGATGATGCTGACCGAGTAGGCAAGAATATGAACCATGTTCTGGAAACGGACGCTCAGCATGAGCGTCATGGATTCGACGGAAATATGTCCCTTCTCGCGCACCAACCACGGTGCCGCCAACATGGTCATATATAGAAGTGCGTATTCGGTAAGCGCCGAGGTCCAAAACGGCGGTTGAAAGCCCAGAGCCCTGACCAGAACATCAAAGACAATCATCAGAAATACGGCGGCCACCATGACGCCGGCGATAATCGCCAGCCCCATGATGACGCCGTTATAGGCGCGTACAAGTTTGGTCAATTGTTAGTATGTCTGCTTTTGTCGCTTCTCCCCGCTAGGACGGAGGAAACAGCTTGCGCAGTTTCTCGTAGGTTCCCGGGGCCTTTTTACGGACCTGCTCCCATTGCAGATCCTGTGACCGCTTGACGAACAACTTCGCCGCCGCCGGGCTCAACTTGAAGGATTTGAGGCCGGCCGCATCGGTCTTGGCCCGTTCTGTCTTGACCATATTCGCATAGAACTCGTAGGCCTGCTTTTCGAACTCGGCGACGCCCTTGCTGAGAACCGCCCGTTGTTTGGGCTTGAGCTTGTTCCACGCCTGCCGGTTGACCAAGAGCAGATTG
>CAZBQG010000394.1:0-297 GCA_964493945.1 uncultured Rhodospirillaceae bacterium | reverse complement strand
GATCGATTCTGTAGCGAAGAAATTTCTCGATACCCAGATCAATCACGCCAATTCCCGGCCACGCGGCGCCGTCAACAACACCGCGCTCGAGAGCCGAATAGAGGTCCGGCGCCGGGACCATTACCTGGGTGGCACCCATGCCCTTGAGCCAAGCCTTGTAAAGCGGCGACGACCGGATCTTCAGACCGCTAAGGTCGGGCGTGCCGTCGGACTTCAGTTTGGGCTCCTTCTTTAGCCATACATGATAGCCCACGCCGGCGGCGATCCAGCCCAACACTTCGGCGTTGGCCTTCTTGT
>CAZBQG010000393.1:0-2662 GCA_964493945.1 uncultured Rhodospirillaceae bacterium | reverse complement strand
ATCCGCCCCCTTGGCTACGCGCCATTCGGCGCGCTCGCGCTTGCGCTCGGCCAAAACCCCGAAAGTGGGGGTTTTTGGTTTCTGCACCGGGGTAGCTTTTGGCAGACCGATATACCGTCCGGATAGAGCCGCTGCTTGGGTTTGGCTCATGCGCAGAGTTGCCCGCCCATTCACGCCCGCCTCTCCGCCGTCGGCGCCCTACTTCCAGGAAAAGTCCGTCATATAGGCGCCGTAGGGATTATATGACCCGCGGGCCACCTTCACGTCCTTCGAATGAACAAAGGCAATCGAAGACGCAATCAGGGGGGCGGCGAAGGCCTGGGTGGTGAGCCGGTCGAACAGTTTTTTGGCCAAGGCCTTGCGCTTGACCGGATCGATCGCGCTATTGACCTTGCGCGACATGCCCAACAGGGCCTTGTCGCCGATATAATCACGCGGGCTTTTGGGGGAATGGATAAAGGCACGGATGGTGCCCTGCACGTCGGGCACGCCGCCCGCCCCCCAACCGGCGGCCAGCAGTTCGATCTTGCCTTGGCGCTGCTTCTTGCGGTACGAGCCGACGAAGCGGCGGTCAAGTTTCACATTGATGCCGATTTCCCGCAACTGGCCGGCCACCGCCTGGGCCACCCGCCCGGTACGCCCGACGAAGCTGGTCATTTCAATGTTGAAGCCCTTGGGGTAGCCGGCTTCGGCCAGGAGTTTCTTGGCCGCCGCCGGATCATATTTGGGCAGTTTGGCCGAATAATCGCAGCCCTGCTGAAAGCGGTAACAAAGGGCTTCGGGCTGAAAAACGGTGGAGCCGCCGGCGAACAGCGCTTGCAGCACCTTGCGGTCGATGGCCATGAGCACGGCCTTGCGCACCCGCACATCCTTGAATTCCTTGCGCCCCGTCCGGCCTTTGGTATCGAACAGAATATAGGTGTAGCCCAGACCCTGATTATAGGTCAGCTTCAAGTTGGGGTTTCCGGTCAGGTTGCGGGCCTGATCATCGGAAGAGGCCCTGAGCAAATCCAGATTGCCGGCGATCATATGGGCTGATTGAGTTCCCATGTCGGGGATCGGGCGGATTTCCCAGCGCTTGATATTGGTTTTGGGCTTCCAGGTGCCGCCGTGGTTATAGGCATCGAAGCGCTCGGCCAGGATGCCCTTGTTCCTGTCCACGTGGAGCACCTTGTAAGGCCCGGTGCCGACAGCACTTGTGCGCCCGAAGGCACCTTTCTTTTTCATTTTGCCGTGGATATGTTCGGGCATGATGAACATGGAATAGGCAAAGCGCATCATGGCCGGCGCGAAATTGCGCTTGCCGGTGATGCTGACCTTATGGGGACCCGCCTTTTCCACTTTGCCGATCCAGGTATAGTCCCGCTTGGTGCGCAGCCGGGTCTTGGGGTTGGTCAGCCAGTTGACCGTATAGACCACGTCGTCGGCGTCGAATTTTTCGCCGTCATGCCATTTGACGTCGTCGCGCAATTCAAACTCGAAGCTGGAAGGCCCGGTCTTTTTCCAGGATTTAGCCAGCAGGGGTTTGAATTTGCTCGTCTTTTCATCGTAATAAACCAACCCGTCATAGACCGTGCGCCCGGCCAGAGAGCTTTCTGGTTTGGGGTCATGATAAAGATCGACGGTCTTGATGGGGGATTGAAAGGCAACCCGCAGCGTATCCTTGGATTTCTGAGCGGCTACGGGCCAGGCAGCCATCAGGGCGGCGGCGCTTGTCAGTGTGAAAATGAAAAAAACTTTATTGCGCATCTGGATTCTCCCTTCGTTTTTAATTCAATGATTTTTCCGATCACCAGAAATTGTAACATATTCAGTAGGGGATGTAACAGCCGATTCAGTGGGGGATTTAACAGCCGGGCGGGCGGGTTGCTTGACGCCCGCCAATTGGCGAACCAAACTCAAAGCATTGGAAAGGCGGCGCCGGCCCTTCATGGACAATTTGCAAACTATAGCCCTGGGTCTGGGGATTGCCTGGACCGGCGGCATCAACCTTTATCTGACGGTTGTGGTTCTGGGATTTGGCAATCTGTTTGGCCTGTTGGATCTGCCGCCAGACCTGCAAATATTGAGCAGTTTTTGGGTGCTGGGCGCGGCCCTATTTTTTTACGTATTGAATTTTTCGCCGATAAAATTCCGGGTGTGGATTCCCTTTGGGACCTGTTGCACACCCCCATCCGCATACCGGGCGGCGCCTTGCTGGCGGCGGGCGCGGTGGCCGGGCTGGATACCGGAGCGGGGAGCGAATTGGAAACCATATTGGGTTTGTTTCTGGGGGGTGCCGTGAGTACTGCCGCCCACGCCACCAAATCCGCCGGGCGGGTGGCCATCAACGGATCACCCGAACCTTTTACCAACTGGCTGGCTTCCCTGGCCGAGGATGCTCTGGTGGTCTCGGCCCTTCTGGCGGCCATGCTCAACCCGCACCTTTTGCTGATCGGGCTTGGCTTGTTTATCCTTCTGATCCTCTGGCTGCTGCCCAAATTGTGGCGCGGCATGAAACTGTTTCTCACGGCCCTCCGCCATCCAACAGAGGCGCTTCGCCGGCGGCGGATCAGTGATGGGGAGAGCGGCTAATGGAGATAGAGGCAAATGGGGTCCGCTTCAATTGCGATCTTATACCAATCTTCAAAAAGAATCATCGATGAGCCTATTCCCTGTGCCC
>CAZBQG010000392.1:0-2668 GCA_964493945.1 uncultured Rhodospirillaceae bacterium | reverse complement strand
TTTCTCGGCGATCATGATCACCAGATCCTTCTTGGATACCTTGCCAAACGAAGAAACGGGGAATTCATCCATCACTTCCAGCCGTTCGGGCAATTTATGTTTGGCGATTTCCTGCTCCGACAGGAAACCATTCAACTCATCAAATTCCAGGCTTTGTCCCCGTTGCGGAATGACGCAGGCGCACATGCGCTCGCCCAGCACTTCGTCGGGCATGGCAATGCAGGCGATGTTTTGCACCGCCGGGTGGGCCAGGATCAGGTTTTCGATTTCCTCGGCGCTTATCTTTTCGCCGCCCCGGTTGATCAGGTCTTTCTTGCGCCCCTCCACCATGTAATTGCCGCTGGCGTGCTGGCGCATCAGATCGCCGGACCGGTAGAAGCCGTCATCGGTGAAGGCCCGGGCGTTATGTTCAGGTGTACCGAAATAGCCCCGGAGCGTGTACGGACCCCGTGCGCAAAATTCGCCCGTTTCGCCGGTTGCCACCTCGTTATCGTCATCATCCAGCAGCCTGATTTCATCATCGGGGCAGACCACGCGCCCGACGGTTTCCAGGCGCACATCTTCCGGATCATCGAGCCTGACGAACAGCAACATGCCCTCGCCCATGCCGAAATTTTCCTGCACGGTGACCGAGGGGATCATCTCCTTGGTGCGCAGCCGCACTTCGGGTTGCAAACGCTGGCCACCCGATTGGATCACCCTGACGCTGGAAAGATCATGTTTTTCAATGGCCGGATCATTGACCCAGCGGATGAGCAGCGCGGGCACAACGGCGATATGGCTGATGGTGTGCTTTTCCACCAGGGCGAAGACGTCTTCGGCACGGGGGCTGGCGCTGAGCACGATGCGCATGCCATTGAACAATGCGCCCTGCAATCCGGGACAGGCCAGGGGCAGATTATGCGCGATGGGCAGGACGCAAAGCTGTGTGTCGCCCGGATTAAAATCGCAAACGCTGGCCGCCATCTTGGAATTATAGGCGTAATCATTATGCGTACGGGGGATCAGCTTGGGGATGCCCGTGGTGCCGCCCGATAGCTGAAAGACCGCCGGCAGGGTGGGATCGATCTGGACCTTATCCAACTCGCTCTCATCCAGGCTGGCGGGCTTTTCGATCAGGTCGGAGAGGGACTGGAACCCATCGGGTGCATCACCGATGATGATGCCATGGGCCAGGGTGGATTGTTCGGCCCGCGCCCTCTCGATCATGGGGGCGAATTCAAAATCGCCGATCTTGTCGGGCGCGAAACAGGCGACGGCGCCTGATAGTTCGACGAACTGATTGACTTCGCGGAACCGGTGCGTGGCCAGACTGGCGATGGGGATGCAGCCCAATTTCTGGAGCGCGAAATACAAAATAGGGAATTCCAGAACATTGGGCATCTGCAGGACCACCCGGTCCAGGGGCTTGAAGCCCAGCTCCATCAGGTTGAGCGCCAGATTGGTCGAAACCTCATCCAGGCCCTTATAGGTCAGCACCCGGCCGCCATCGATGAAGGCTTCCCGTTCGGCGAATTTTTCGAAAATCTCACCGAATTCCTGGGCCAGGGACTTGTCCCGCCAATAGCCCTTTTCCCGGTAGCGTTCCGCGAATTCCTCCGGAAACGGTACGAAGCCATCCAGCATAATCCATTCCTCCTCACGATTAAGTGACGCTGGCAAAGCCCCCGTCGACGATGATGATCTCTCCGGTGACGAAACGGTTGGCATTGACCAGGCTCATGATGGTTTCGGCCACATCCTCAGCCGTGACGCAGGCCTGCATGGGCGTATAGCGGGCCCGTCTGGCCATCAGCCCTTCGTAATTATCTTCCAGCATGCGTTCCATCCAGGCCCCTTCCATCCAGCCCGGCGCCACCGCATTGACCCGCACTTCGGGCGCAAGGGCCCCGGCCAGGGTCTTGGTCAGGCTGACCACGGCGGCCTTGGAAGCGGCATAGGGAAAGGGCTGGGGCCCGGGGCGCAAGCCCACGATGGAGGCCGAATTGACGATGCAGCCCTGGGCTTCTTTCAGGTGCGGTGCAGCGGCCCGGCTGACCTGGAACAGGCCCCGCACATTGACCGCGAAAATATCGTCCCACACATCCATATCCAGCCCTTCCAGATCAGAAGGCGGCGTCATGGTCGAAATGCCCGCATTATTGACCAACACATCCAGACGGCCGAAACGTTCCATATGGGCCGCGACCATGGCCCGGCCGGCGGCATCGTCACTGACGTTGCAGCCATGGATCTGGGCTTCCGTGCCTGCCGCTTCGCAGGCTTTTGCCGTCTCCCGGGCGCCGTCTTCGCTGCTGGAATAATTGATGGTGGCGTTGTGCCCTGCCCTGGCCAGGGCAATGGCGGCGGCCTGTCCTATGCCGCTGGACGCACCGGTAACCAGTGCAGCGCCTCGTTCATCATTCATGGCAATTCCCAGGAGATGGTGGAGCCGAATTGGATAAGCGGGTTTCATCCCATATACCCCCCCCAGGGTCAAGATAGCCGCACTTCGCATGGCTGGCTCTAATCGTCGTCTTCCATTCCTTCGGGGAGTTTATGAGCTATGCCCTTATGGCATTCTATGCAGGTTTCGCCTTTTTCCATTGCCTTTTCCATTTTCTCCCTGCTCCGGTGGTCGGCCCCCATTGAGTGGTCCAGGTTGAATGTTAGTGCATGACCGGCCTGT
>CAZBQG010000391.1:0-2670 GCA_964493945.1 uncultured Rhodospirillaceae bacterium | reverse complement strand
ATCGGTATGCGTGAATGGGCCCATCGGTGATTCTTTTTGGGAATTGGTATTACGCATGATCCATCATTCAGCCAAAGACGCTTCTTCTTCGGTTGGCAATACAGAACAATAAGCCAGAGTAGAGGATGGAAATATTTCTAGAGCATTTTTAATTTATCCGTGGCCATATCCGGCATGTTTGAAGAAATTGGCATATTCTTGAGGTGAGAACTGATCAATGGCCTCGGCGATGGCTTGTTCGAGGTCTTCGACAGATTTGGCGGCGGCTTTGCGGAGCAGGGCCTTGAGTTTTGAGAAAGCCAGTTCGATGGGGTTGAGGTCGGGCTAGTAAGACGGCAGATAAAGCAGGTATGCCTTTGCCGCCTTGATGGCCTGGCGCACGCCGGCGACCTTGTGGCTCGACAAGTTGTCCATGATGACGATATCGCGGGGTTTCAGGCTGGGGACCAGCAACTGTTTCACATAGGCCTTGAAGGCATCGCCGTCCATGGCGCCATCGAGGACCATGGGCGCGGTCAGGTCGGTCGTCCGGAGGCCGGCGACGAAAGTGGTGGTCCGCCAATGGCCCCAGGCGATGGCGGCCGGCAAACGCTGGCCTTTCGGGGCGCGACCCCGGAGCCGGGCCATGTTGGTCTTGGCCCCGTTTCATCAATGAACACCAGCCGTTCCGGCCTCAGCCAGTACTGCCAGTTGCGCCAATAGCGGCGCCGGCGCGCCACGTCAGCACGCTCTTGTTCCGCTGCCCGCGCCGTCTTTTTTTAAATGTGATGGAACGTTTGTCGAAGAAGTGTCAGACCGTCGCTGGACAGACCGAAACACGGCGCTCGGCGGCCAGCTGGACGGCGATCTCGTGCAGCGTCATATCGGGCGTCGCTTTGACAAGGTCGAGAATAAAATCTTCATGCGCATCAAGCTTTGAGCTCGCGGGATGCCCCTGCCGACGTGCCGTGGTTTCGCCATGGTCACGATAGCGCCGGCACCATTCCCCCGCCGTCGAGATACCAATGCTAAAACGCCGGGCCGCCTGACGCGTCGACAAACCGCCCAATATCGCCTCAATCACCCGCCACCGAAGGTCCGCGCCGAAACTGTGTGACATCTTCGCCTCCTTGTTAATCAACAAGAAGACCGAATCACAGCCGGGTTAACAAAAAACTACCAAACGACTCCGGGTTCACTAAATTTGCTCTAATCAGTCTCCTCCCGGTTGAGCCCGAAGGGCTCGAGCTGCGGGGTATCGTTGGTCGAGAACAGGATCGCCGGCTGGTCAGACGGGTTCTCGAAGCGGTGCCAGGTCCAGTTGGGGATGCACATCGTGTCATGCCTGCCCCAGGCGAACTGCTTGTCCTCGAACTCGGCCAGCCCGTCGCCCTCGATGACGAAATAGACCGCGGACGAAGTATGGCGGTGGCGCTTGCCCTTGAAGCCCGGCGGCAGCATCTGCACCCAGCAGCTCATGGCCGTCAAGGTGGCCCCGCCGGTGGCCGGGTTGACATATTCCAAAGCGATGCCGTCATGGGGGCTCATGGGTCCGTCCTTCATGCTTTCCAGGCGGCGGCGTACCTCGCCCCACGGATAGCGGTAGACCGGGCGCCCTTCGCCCTTCGCGTCCCAGGCCGGGCGCAATAAGGGCGAGCCCTCATTGACTTCCGCCTTGTGCTCCTGGGATGCCTCGCCCAGTTCCTCGTAAAAGCTCTGATTGAGGGCCACCATATGGGGCACATCGACCACGTCGAACCAGACAGCGGGCTTATCCGATTCATTGTGGTGATCGTGCCAGCACATGCTCGGGGTCAAGATCAAGTCATAGGGCTCCATGGGCTGGGGCTCGCCTTCGACCACGGTATAGACCTGGGCGCTGCCCTCCACGCAAAAGCGCAGCGCGGTCACCGAGTGGCGGTGCGCCCAGGCCACCTCGCCCGGCCCGATGGTCTGAAAGCCGGACAGCAGGCCCTGGGTGGTACCCAACTGGATGCCCGGCGGGATCATCAAAAGGCTGCGCCGGGCCGTGTAGCTTTCGGTCAAAGCTTCGCGCGACGGGCCGAGGAAGGTCTCAAAGGTCTCCCACGGCCAGATATGGGCCGAGCCCTTGGCGTCCGGTTCGATGAAGCCTCGGTTGCCGGGGCCGGTTTGCACATTTTCCGGGCGGTTGGCGCCCACCTCCCACTGGCCATGGACATAAAACTCGGCCATCTGGCGTTCCAGCTCGGGCAATGCTTCCGTAGAATCGACCATTTTTCCGTTCCCTTCCTCACTTGGCTCCGCGCAGATGGTCGATGACCGGCAACGGCTCGCTGGGGAGCCGATCGCCGTGCCACGCCACATAGGCGTCGGGCCGCACCAAAACGAATTTTCGCTCGTAGAGTTGGCAAATTGCCGGATCGGCGATATCGACCACTTGCAGCGGCATGCCCCGTTCCTCCGCCGCCGCCTGGAAATGCTCGTATCCCCCATCTTCCGGCGCATCGCCCAAGCAGAGCAGGGTGAACGCGTCACTGAACAAATCGAGCGTCGACCAATCCTCGCCGATCCAGGCGTGGGGTGCCGGCGCGCCGGGCCGGGCGCTGGGGCCGAGATCCTCCAGCGCCACCGCCGGGGTGCCCGATCCATTGCTCAGGCAGATGGGAGACCCCTCGTAGAAGAAAAAACTTTTGATCTTCTCGGAAATCC
>CAZBQG010000390.1:0-2723 GCA_964493945.1 uncultured Rhodospirillaceae bacterium | reverse complement strand
CGAACACAACATTGTTGATGCCGAAGAAATCGATGCCACAGGTGAGCGGCGCCACGGCACCCATGAGGGCCGTATCGCCATAGAACATTTTCATCTGATCGATCCCCGGACGTTTCATGAAATCCAGTTCCTCTCCCGGATCATCGAATTCCATTTGGCGGTTGATGCGTTCCAGACCGATCGCCACCCGCCTGGCATGATAAGGCGCGATACCGCCCAAATGATGGGTGATCACCTTGATTTCGGGATGGCGCTCGAACAGGCCGCCTGCCACCAGACGCATCATGGTCACGCTGGTGATAAATGGCCAGCCCAGGATCTGCCAAAGATCATGCATGGATTGATCTTCGTCGGCGAAGTCGGCCATACCGGGGCCCCGGCCCGGATGGATCCAGACGCTGGCACCCAATTCGGCGGCTGCGGCGAAGATGGGCTTGTAGTCCTCATGATCGATACAGCGCCCGCCCACATCGGTGAAAACCTGAATGCCGGCCGCACCCAGATCCTTGATAGCCCGGTTCAGTTCAACCAGCGCCGCCACCACATCCAGCAGGCAAAGAGAGGCTGAGAATTTGGGAAAGCGGTCCGGATATTTGGCTACCAGCTCGGCCATGGAATCATTGGCCACGCGGGCGATTTTTGTCCCTGTATCCTTATCTACCCCCGCCAGACTCTCGATGGGGGGCGAGACGAAGGAAATGACCTGGCAGTATTCGCCGAACCGGTCCATCACCCGGAAACGCTGATCCATATCGTGGAGCTGGGGCATGCGGGCGATATATTTCTCCATGCCGCCGAAATCCGCATGTTTGCGGGCATAATCAAACGCGGGTTTGGGCAAAACATGGGTATAGAAATCAATGATCATGGTCTGGCCCTCCAACATGTTACCCCGGATACAAACCGCAGGACGGGGTCCGGTTTTGCCCGTCCATCCCAGACTCAGCGGTTCTCCACAGGGCCGGTAGAAAGGCGGGGATCGCCTTGCGCCTCGGCGCGGGCCAAAATTCGGCAATAATGCTCCCAGCAGGGATCATTGGCGCTGAATTTCGTGCGTCCGGTGGCTTTTTTCGACTGTTCATCCGCGTCAGCCCAGGACCAGTTGAGGCCCGATCCGCTGACCGCCAGGGTCTGGGCGCAGGCGGTTTCCAGATCGGTGCCCTCCTTGATCAATCCGCCGACACTGCCTGAACAAAAGACCACGCCGTGGTTGCGCATGAAGACGGCCATGGCATCGCCCAGGGTCTCGGCCACTTCCTTGCCTCTTTTTTTATCGACCACTAAAAGCGAGCTGCCCTCATAGCGGGGCTCCGGGGTGGGCGTGTCGCCCCGCACCAGATGCAGGGGATCGGATACGGCCGAAAAGATGGATCCGTAAAAAGGATGGCCGTGGCAGGTGTAATTGATGTCCGGACGCAAAAGAAAAATCTCGCTATGGATGGGCCATTCCGAATGGTGGCGGCCTTCGCCATGCAGCTTCTCGCCCTCGAAGGTGAACAGATGAAAATCATTTTCGTCCCAGACTTCGCCCAGGGAGATGGCATGGCGCTTGATCCAAAAGCCCCGCCCTTCCGGATCGCGCATGGCCACATGGCCCCAGATGCGGTCGCCATGGCCGTTCAGTTCAAGAATGCGGCTGGCCTTGGCCAGGTCCTGCAAATCGCTTTTCAATGCCGCCGTTATGGCGATGTCGTTCCCGGTGTCAGGCATCGTTTCCTCCCCTATGGAGTTTGATGTGAATTTCCACTTGGTCGGATTATGCTCGTCGGGGGAAAGAGGGTCAAACAGGGGGGGAATCATATGCTTGAATTTTACATGTCCCAGGGCTCGGCATGTTGCCGCAAGGTGCATATGGTGCTGCATGAAAAAAACCTGGATTGGACCAATCATGTCTTCGATCTGCGCCGGGGTGATCAGCTGAGCGCCGACTACCGCCTGATAAATCCCAATGCCGAAGTGCCCACCCTGGTCCATGACGGGGTGCCAATCATCCAATCGACGGTAATCATGGAATATCTGGACGAGGTGTTCCCCACCCCGACCCTCAAGCCCGCTGACGCCATCGGGCGGGCCAGCATCCGCCAATGGTGCAAATGGCCCGACGAAGGGGGCCATGTGGGATATTCCTACTTGGCCTTCGCCGTCTCCCACCGCCATATCCCCCATGACCCGGCGCCCGGCGCGGCCCTAAGCCAGCTCACCGAAAAGCCCGACGCTGAGCGCCAAGAGCGCCAGCGCCAAGCCATTGAACTGGGTCTGGACGCACCGGCCATTCCGGGAACCATGCGCCGCTTCGATAAATTGTTTGGCGATATGGAGGCGGCGCTGGAGCCCGGCGGCTGGCTGGCCGGCGATGAGTTTTCCCTGGCCGATATCGCCATCGCGCCTTATGCGTCGCGCCTGAGCGACATGAAGCTTCATGAATTATGGGAAGCGGAACGCCCTCTGGTGACGGATTGGTTTGAGCGACTCAAGCAACGGCCATCTTACGAGAAGGGGATTGTGGAAAACGCCAGCCCCAAGGTGGCCCAATTGATGGCCGAAAATGGAAGTGCCGCTTGGCCCAAACTGAAGGCCATGATCGACTAGCGCTTCTCCAATTCCCGGGCCAGTCCGATAAAACGTGCCGATGAATAAAAGGCTGCGTTGAGCCCGATGGCCGCGTTCAAATCCCCTGTAGGGAACCAGATTGTCCAGGATATCTACTGCTTGAGGATGAGCAG
>CAZBQG010000389.1:0-2744 GCA_964493945.1 uncultured Rhodospirillaceae bacterium | reverse complement strand
AGAAATTCGATTTCAAGCATGTCTTGCAGGAACGGCGCTCCAAGCCGATCCAGGTGGCCATGACCAATCCCGGCCATCTCAAGGGGAGGAGCTCCCAGCAAAGGGACTTCAAGGTGACCGAAGACCGCAAGCCTTATGAAACCGCGCCCGACGGCAATTCCGTCGTGCTTGAGGAACAGATGGTCAAAACCAACGAGACAGCGGTAAATCACAATATGATGGTTCAGCTCTACCGCAAGCATCTGGCCATGGTCAAATTGGTCGTGCGCAGGGGCTAGGGGCGGAAAAGCTGGAGGAGTAATTGAATGGCCGATCTTCTACAGACTTTCAAGATTTCAGCCGCGGGCATGCGGGCCCAGAGCACCCGCTTGAGGGTGATTTCAGAAAATATAGCCAACGCCAGTTCCCTGCCGACCGAACCCGGCAAGCAGCCCTATCGGCGCAAGGTGATCACCTTCAAGAACGAATTCGACAAGGCGGCCCAGGCCGACCTGGTGCACGTCGACAAGATCAAATCGGCGCCAGGCGATTTCAAACGCCGCTTTGATCCTTCCCATCCGGCGGCGGACGACAACGGCTATGTGCTGGCTCCCAATATCAACACCTTGATCGAGGTGATGGATATGAAGGAAGCCCAGCGGTCTTATGATGCCAATCTGAATGTCATCCGGACATCGCGCACCATGATGACCCGGACCCTGGAACTTCTTCGGTAAAGTGCAGCTACTTCGTAAATTAACGGCGTGAAAAAAATAATCGAGGGCTAAGAAATGGCTATAGAAATGACAAGCGCGGTCGGTGCCTATAATGCGGCGATCAAACGGGTGGCGGAGAATCACCCCCTGGCGCCCAAACCGGGCATCCAGGATTTTTCCTCCATGGTCCAGAATTTTGCCGAGACCGCGCTGGAGAAAAGCAAAAGCAGCGAGGCCGCATCGGCCGCCGCCGCCGTCGGTCAGGCAGATATCAATCAGGTGGTCATGGCCGTCGCCGAAGCCGAAACCACGCTGAACACCGTGGTGGCCATACGCGACAAGCTTTTGGAATCTTACCGCTCCATCATCCGCATGCCCATGTAGGGGCATTGATCAATGGATCAAGCCGCGGTTCTAGACGTCGCGCGAGAGACCTTTTTCGTCATTCTCAAGGCGGGCGGTCCGATCATGGGGGCAGGGCTGGTCGTCGGCCTGATTATCGCGGTTTTCCAGACTCTCACTTCCATTCAGGAAATGACCCTGGTCTTCGTGCCCAAGATCATCATCATCTTCGGCGCGGTCATTATCTTTATGCCTTTCATGATGGGGGCGGTGCTTGCCTTTGCCACCGGACTTTATGACCGCATCGTGGCGCTCGGCTGACCTTCATGCTCAATGATATTCTTACCCTTAACATTTATGCCTTCGTGGTCATCTTAGTGCGCACCGGCACGGTGTTCGTCATGATGCCCGGTCTCGGCTCCCAACAGGTCAATATGCAGGCGCGCCTTTATTTCACCCTGGCCACGACCTTTTTGCTCACGCCCGTCCTGGCCGGCCAACTGCCAGCCATGCCCGCCACCCCCATGGGGCTGGGCGTTCTGATGGCGGGTGAGGCCTTTGCCGGCCTGGTTCTGGGCTCGGTGACCCGCGTTCTGTTTGCCGCCGTGCAGGTGACGGGCACCGTTACCTCCTTCGTATCGGGCATGGCCAATTCAATGATTTTTGATCCCATTTCCGAACAGCAAAGCGCCATCGTCGCCGGTTTCATGGGCGTGATTGCCACTCTGCTCATGTTCGTGACCAACCTCCATCATGTTTTGATTCAGGCGCTGGTCGACAGCTACTCTTTATTTCGGCCGGGCTTCACCCCCAATTTCGGTGATTCGCTGCAACTAATTGCCACCAATGTGGCCTTGACCTTCAGGATCGGTGTGCAGATGGCCACGCCCTTTCTGGTGGTCGCCTTTGCCTATTATGTGGGGCTGGGGCTGATGACCCGGCTCACGCCCCAGCTGCCCATATTTTTTGTCGCCATGCCGCTGCAGATCATTTTAGCGCTGGGCACGCTGGCCATTGTTATCGGCAGTCTCATGCTGACCTTTCTCAAACATGTCGAAGGCGGGCTGGAACCTTTCATCCTTCTTTGATCATGAGACGTACCAGGAACCAATTTAATGGCCGATGAAGACCAATCACAAAAAACAGAAAAACCGACCTCCAAAAAGCTCGGCCAGGCCAAGGATAAGGGGCAGGTCGCCCAATCCACCGAAATCAAAAGCTGGGGGATGCTGCTGGCCTCGACCCTTGGCTTCATGATGTTTATGCCGGCCCTGATGAAAAATGTGATGGGCACCAACCTGAAATTCATCGCCGAACCCCATCTCATCCCCACCGATCTGGAACATCTGCGTTTTGTTCTGCTTGAGCTTCTGGGCGATTTGTCGATCATCCTGGCGCCCTTTATCGGTCTTTTGTTCCTGACCGCAATTGTCATCAATGTGGGCCAGGTGGGCTTGAACGTCTCATCCCAGAAAATAAAGCCCGACATTACCAAATTCTCGCCCATCAGGGGGGTCAAAAAAATTATCGGGCTTCGTTCCCTGGTGGAATTCGCCAAAAGCATTGCCAAATTCATCATGGTTTCCGCCGCTTCTCTTTTCCTGGTGATGCCTATTTTATCCGATCTGGTACTGCTGCCCGGCTTCGAGGTAATTCAGACCCTCCATCGCCTGGAAGAACTGACCATCGTTCTGATGTTGGGCGTTG
>CAZBQG010000388.1:0-2765 GCA_964493945.1 uncultured Rhodospirillaceae bacterium | reverse complement strand
CGAGCCGCTGGCTCTGGGGGCCAGCCTGCGGTTCGCCCCGCAACTGCTGGAGAGATAGCTATGAGCCCGACCTACACCGACACCGGATGCGCCTATTGTCCGTCCAAGCTGCGCGCCTGCCGCCAGGGCGATTCTGACGAGCGGGGCCCCGCTTTTTGTCCGTCCAAGGTGGATCAAGACGGCATCGACTTGGCCGCCGCCCTTTACGATGATTCCGAATTGCGCCGCATTGCCCAGGTTTCGGGGGTGGTGGAGGGCGAGGGCTATTGCCGCTGGACCAGGGTCGAAGAAATCTGTCAGTTCTCCAAAAAGATGGAATTCAGCAAAATCGGTATCGCCACCTGCATCAGCTTCGTCGATCTGGCCAAGGTGCTGAGCGGCATTCTGGAAAGCCATGGATTCGAGGTGGCCTCGGCGGCCTGTAAGAACGGCGGCATCCCCAAGGAGGAAATCGGCCTGGCGGATGAGGAGAAAATTAATCCGGGCGGTCATGAATCCATGTGCAACCCCATTTCCCAGGCCCAATTGCTCAACCGGGCCGGCTGCGAGATGAATGTGGTTCTGGGGCTTTGCGTCGGCCATGACAGTCTGTTTTTCAAGCATTCCGATGGGTTGGTTACGGTGCTGGTCACTAAAGACAGAGTCCTGGCCCATAACCCCATCGGCGGCCTCCATCTGGCCGATACCTATTACAGCCAGCTCTGGGGCCCGGAAAAGCCTGATAAATCTCCCGCCCTGCCGGCCCAGGGGCGGCGCAAGGATTAAAGCAATCGGAGCGCCGCCGATTTCCTTTGAGGCGTGAATGGGGTAATCTGGCCCCATATGATCCGGTCCATATTTCTTTCACTCACGGCCAAGGGGCCGCTCAGGCCCCTGCGCAACCGCAACTACGCCATCGTCGAGGCGGCGGGATGGTTTTCCGCTGCCGGCGTCTGGTTTTACCGCATCGCCATTCAGGTGCTCACCTGGGACCTGACCCATTCCGGCCTCTGGCTGGGCATCATCGCCCTGGCCGAGGCCCTACCGGTCATCTTTCTGGCTCCCCTCGCCGGTATCCTGGCCGACCGCCACGATCGGCTGGTCCTGGCCCGCATCGTGCAGATATTCATCATGAGCGTCACGGCCCTGCTGGCTTGGGTGACCATCGCCGGCTGGATCAATATTTATCTGTTGGTCCCCCTGGCCCTGGCCCATGGCGCGGGCAGCGGCTTTTGGATGCCCGTGCGCATGGCCATCGTGCCCAATCTGGTGCCCCGCGAGCATCTGGCGCCGGCCATCGCTCTGCATTCCACTTTATTCAATCTGGCGCGGTTTCTGGGCCCCGCCCTGGCCGCGCCCATTCTGGCCTTCTGGGGAGCGGGCGTTGCCTTCGCCGCCAATGCGGGGACTTATTTGATTTTTCTAATCGCGCTTTTTTCCATCCGGCTGATCACCAAGGAAGAGCGCGCCAAAAAGGGCATGAATATGTTCCAGCATTTTCGGGAAGGGATGAGCTATGCCCTGCGCCATCCGGGGCTCAAATATCTTTTTCTCATGCTGGTGTTCGCGGCCGTCTTCCTCAGGGCCTTTATGGAGTTGCTGCCCGGTATTTCCGAGACCCTCTTTTCGCGCGACCCCAAGGAAGGTGTGGCCATTCTGGTATCGGCCGCCGGGCTGGGCGCCATCGGTGGATCCATCATCATCGGCTCCATGAGCGGCTTTCAGCGCTTGCTTCGGGCCTATTTCGTCTGCCTGGGGGTGAGCGCTATCTTCCTGTTCCTGTTTGCCCTTTCCACATCCTTCTGGTATGCGGTTGGCTGCACGGTGTTTCTGACCGGCGCCACCGTGGCCATCAACATTACCGGCCAGACCATCGTGCAAAGTACGGTGGACGGCGAATTGCGGGGCCGGGTCATGTCCCTTTGGGGGCTGCTTAACCGCTCCGGCCCGGCAGTGGGGGCGCTTTTACTGGGCTGGCTGGCCGGATTTCTGGGCTTTCAATGGCCGCTTCTGGGCGCCGCCGCTATTGTTTCGCTGGTCTCCCTCTATGTCATCAGCAAGCGTGGTGTAATGACTGCCGGCCTGGCAACATTTCCCAACCGCTCCAACCCCTGATACCAATCGTCACAATCGGTGTTTATTTGTGAAGGTTGGTATGAGACCTTTATCACCTCTATAGAATTAAAGGGCAGGGGCCTTGCAATCCATATTGATGTATTTAAATGCAAATTATTCCCATTCGTATTATTATAATGGAGAAATGCCCATGTTCACCGACAAGGTCGACCGCAAGGATTTCCACAAGATGCCGGAGGCCTATAAGGATCTGTTGATCCGGCTGTTGATCGTGCAGACCGACAGCGAGCTGGGCGGCCCCGATCTTTATCTCCATAGCTGGGTGCGGGACGCGCCGACCGTTGAAGATCAGCGGCTTTTGGCCAAGACGGCGTTTGAGGAAATCGATCATCGCCGCCGCTTCGCCAAAATATTGGAAGATCTGGGCGTGGACACCAAGGAAATAACGGCGCACAGCAGGGAAGAACGGATTTTGGAAGGCTTTCGCCAGCCTTTGGATGACTGGGTAGAGATGGGGCCTTCGGCTGCCTCATCGACCGGGTCGGACAGATCCATCTGGAGGATTTTGCCGATTGCAGCTACCTGCCCGTGGCCCGTATCATCCCGCAGATTTTACAGGAAGAAAGAATGCATATCGCCCATGGGGAAAAGATACTAAACCGACATTCCCCAGATAGCCTCCTGGTTCGCGGAAATCATACCACCGTGCC
>CAZBQG010000387.1:0-2777 GCA_964493945.1 uncultured Rhodospirillaceae bacterium | reverse complement strand
GGTAAATTCGGCACCCAGATGTACCCCGATCAGGCCGATTTCCTTGACTCGGCCGTCCTTGCCTTTCCGTTTGGAGCGTTTGGGCGTGACCGTCAGGTTCACGCGTTTTCCATCACGGATGATCTGGAAGGGCAGCGTCACGTCCGGATTGGCGCTCACCACGTTGCGTAACTGGGAAAAGGTCTGGATTGCCTCATCGCCGATCTTGACGATCAGATCATCTCTCTGAATACCGGCCAGTGCCGCGGCGCTGTCCTTTTCAATGATACCCGCCAGGGCCGGCGGATTATCGCCGTACTCCTTGGGAACACCGATGGCCATGAAGAGGAAGGTAAAGACCACGATCGCAAATAAATAATTGATGGCGGGGCCAGCGAAAACAATGGCGGCGCGCTGCCCAAGGCACTTGTGATGGAAGGAAACCTCGCGCTCTTCGGGGGTCATGGGGCGTTCTTCGCCCTCACCGATTTCAATGGTTTCACTTTCGCCAAACATTTTGACATAGCCGCCAAGGGGGATCGCAGCCAATTTCCAACGGGTTCCATGACGGTCGGTCCAACCCTTGATTTCAGGTCCGAAGCCGATGGAAAACACCTCTATCCGAACACCGTTGCGCCGTGCTACGGCATAATGGCCCATCTCATGCACAAAGATGAGAACCGTCAAAGCAATGAGAAAGGGGATTCCGATTTCCCAAATAAAGCTAAAATATTCCATTCTCTTCCTCGCTTCGGCGCTCTTCCTTTAAAGGTTTGCCGCTTTTTCAACGAAATCCTGGGAGAGCTGCCTGGCTTCCTGATCATACGCCCCTACCTCATCAATGCTCGCCGGGTCGCCTGATGGCATTTTATCCAGGGTCTCGGCGACGATGCGGGTGATATCCATGAAACCGATCTCATCGGCCAGGAACGCGCAGACGGCGATTTCGTTCGCCGCATTCAATATAGTAGGCGCCGCACCGCTGGATTTCAAGGCATCACGGGCCAGTTTGAGTGCCGGGAATCGTTCAAAATCAGGTGTTTCGAATGTGAGGCTGCCTATTTTCTCCAAATCCAGGCTGGGCGTGGGGGCGGCCATCCGCTCCGGCCATCCGAGGGTAAAGGAGATGGGCGTGCGCATGTCGGGCGTACCCAGTTGGGCCAGGACGGAGCCGTCCACATAAGAGACAAGGCTGTGCACCACGGATTGGGGATGGACCAGAATTTCGATTTGGTCCTCGCGCACCGGGAAAAGATAAAAGGCTTCGATCAATTCCAGCCCTTTATTCATCATGGTGGCTGAATCGACGGAAATCTTGGCACCCATGTCCCAATTCGGATGGGCCACGGCCTGGGCCGGGATCACATCCTTCATGGCGGCCAGTTCCATTTCACGAAAGGGCCCGCCCGAAGCGGTCAGGATGATCTTTTCGACTTTTTCACTTTGTTCGAAATCGAAAACCTGAAAGACCGCATTATGTTCGGAATCCACGGGCAAAAGCGTGGCGCCGTGGCGGGCCACTTTGGAAAGCATCAATTCGCCGGCACACACCAGGCATTCCTTGTTGGCCAGGGCCAGCGTTACGCCCCGCTCGGCGGCGGCCAGGGTTGGTGCCAAGCCGGCAACACCGACGATTGCCGCCATCACCCAATCGGCCGGGCGGGTGGCGGCCTCAATCAACCCACCAGCACCGGATGCGGCCCGCACCCCGCTTCCCGCCAAGCCTTCCTTGAGATCGGAATAAAGGCTGTCATCGGCGATCACGGCCAATCCAGGCTTAAATTCAAAAGCCTGCTTGATCAGCAAATCTAGATTGCGGTTGGCGGTCAGGGCCTGGATACGGTAGGCATCGGGCGCCCGCCTGATAAGGTCCAGGGTGCTGCACCCGACGGAACCGGTCGAGCCCAAAACGGTAATCTGGCGAACGCCATGTTGAGCGCCTTGCCCGGATGCCGGTTTTGTCTTCATCTCCATAACGCAAATCCGCCCAACAACCCGATTGCCGCCATCAGTGGCGCCACCGCGAGAATCCCGTCAAGCCGGTCCATTATGCCGCCATGACCGGGAATCAGCGCACCTGAATCTTTTACTCCAAAACGCCGCTTTACCCAAGATTCCAATAAATCCCCCCCTTGGGCGGCAACGGCCGTGCCGGCCCCAAGGAAAGCCCCCCATCCAGCCTGATCCCAAGGAGCAGGCAAGCCCGTACAAAGGCTGATCAAAAAAGCCCCCAGGGCGCCGGCCGACAGCATGGCGCCCAAAAGCCCCGCCCAGGTCTTGTTGGGGCTTATCACTGGCGCCAGGCGTGGGCCACCGATGGCCTTGCCGAAGAAATAGGCTCCCATATCCGTAGCCCAAACGACAATCAAAAGCCATAAAACCAAATCCCGCCCGCCCTGCCAGTCATTGCGCAGCCAGATCAAGGCAATGCAGGGAACCCCAACATAAAAAAGACCAGAGGCAGTCCACAGCTTATCAGAGAGAATTCCGGACCTCGACACCAAATAAAGAACCACGGCCCCAAGAGCCAGAACGCCCAGGGCACCGGCAACCTGATGGAAGGAGGCAAACCCGATTGCGGTCAAAATCCCGATCACTAAAACGCTTCCGATCAATCCAAATTCCTGCTTGGAAACAAGCTTTCGCCACTCCCAGGCCATCAGGCCCGCGGCCAGCGCAACGAGCAACTCGAAATAGGGAGCCCCATACCAAACGCCCCCAATCGCCACGGGTGCCATGATCATTCCGGAAATTATTCTCGCACCCATTCCTTGCATGGCAATTTTACGTACCGGTTG
>CAZBQG010000386.1:0-2813 GCA_964493945.1 uncultured Rhodospirillaceae bacterium | reverse complement strand
CACCATTTTGGCACATCGTGATGCCGGAGGGTGGGAGCCGTCCACCGCATCAAAATTGGCGGTTAGCACCAACCTCGGTTTAGGTCTGCTGCCGGAGGTCCAGCGGAACACAAACCCGGGAGCGGACTCCAGTGATTGTGCAACGATTGCCCGCCGGCCACGGGTTAGGAACGCTGGCAGATTTCAAACAGGAGGCCGGTCTCCTCATCAGGTTCGAAAAAGGCGACGGGGCCGTGCACGCCTTGGCTGGGGAAGCCCTCCATCAGTTTGAAGCCGGCACCTTCCAACTCACCCAGGGCCGCACCCATATCCTGGACCTGCGCCGACATATGGTTGAGACCCGGCCCCTCGCCCATCACACTTTTGGCGGAGCTTGGGCCGTCGTCCGTATATTGGATGAATTCGATGGTGATGTTGGACGCCTCGAAGCAGGCGATGCGCAGACCTTCATTCTCCATTTCCATGATCCGCGCCGGCCCTTCGCCGAACAGGCGGGTGAACATGGCGATGGCGGCATCAAGATCGCGGGTCAGGATGCCGATATGATCGATATGTGGGGGGCTCATGATTATGAATTCCTTTCGCGAAATTTCCGTGTGGCCTCAATATCCGCCTGGCGGTTGCCGGGCGCCATGACCACGCCGTAATCCCGGCTGGCGGCTTCCGGGCTGAGCAAGCCATCGGCGACTTCGGCGGCGACCTGCTGGGCAGGCCGGAGCAACGGATCACCGTAACCGCCACCGCCGCCGGCCACCTGGGTATAGAGTGTGCCGGGGAGCAACTCCTCCACGATCTCCTTGGATTTGGGCGCATGGACCGATCCATCGGGTGCGGTAAGGCGCAAATGATTGAGGCTCCCCGCCCCGCCGCCCGCCAGACCGAAGGCGCGGGACTCTTCCTCTACCCCGTCACCGAAGACGATGGCGGCAACCTCCCGGCCATGAATGAGAATTTCGGTCTCCACCCCCAGGCCCCCCCGCCATTCGCCGGGGCCAGCGCTATCAGGTGTGTATTCGTGGTGCTTGAGGGTCACCGGATTATGGTTCTCGAACATCTCGTAATCCTGGGCCAGGATACCGCCGGCACAATTGATCAGCCCGATATGGTCATAGCCATCTGCACCCCCCATGGCGCCAGATCCCCCCTTGAGTGCCAGAAACAATATATCGACGAAGCGTTCCCCCGTCCCGTCCCCACCGGTCAGCACACAGCCCAGCATGCGGTTCCAGCCCGCCGTCACCCGGTCCGGAAGTACATCGGCAAAGGCCCTGAAAATAGCGTCGGATGTGGGCCCGGCCAGGGAATTGCCGAAGGTGGTGGCCGCTGGAAAGCTTGCATTGAGGAAGCTGCCCTCCGGGATGTTCATTTCAATCGCCCGGGTCAGCCCGTCATTATGGGGAATGGCGGGATCGATGAGCATCAAAAATGTGAGCAGAACGGCGGACGCGGTCGATGCCCGGGGGGCATTGACGAAGCCTTCGGTCTGGGGGGCTGAGCCCGTGAAGTCGAAACTGATCCCATCGCCTTCGACCCTGACGGCCAGATCGATATTCATGCGCGATCCGTCATGGACGCCGTCGTAAAACGCATGGGACTGGCCATGGTAAGTGCCATCGGGAATTGCACTGATGCCGGCCCTCACCATGCGCTCCGTGGCTTTAAACAGATAATCCAGATGGGCTTCCAATTTGGCTTTGCCATAGCGCCCCAGCAGGGCGTGGATGCCCCGTTCGCCCAGCCTTGTGGCGCCGATCTGGGCTTCCATATCGGCCTCGACGGTTTTCAGGCGGACATTGGCGAAGATCAGATTCCACACGTCGCGGCGGCGCTTCCCCTTTTCGATCACCTTGACCGCCGGTATGCGAAACGCTTCTTGCCACACCTCGCGGGCACCCGGGTTGTAGCCCCCCGCAACGGCACCGCCCATATCGGCCTGATGGCCCTTGACCGCGGCCCAGGCAAACAAATTTCCTTCATGGAAAATGGGGCGGAAAGCGGCCAGATCGTTATTTTGGTTGCCGCCGGAAAAAACGTCATTGTGCAAGATCACATCGCCTTCATGGATGTCGCCTGCAAATGTTTCGGCGATATGGGCACAGACCGGCTGCAGGGCGAAGGCCAGGACCGGGATATATTCGGTCTGTTCCAGCATGCGCCCCTTGGCATCATAGAGCCCAGTGACGAAATCTCTGGCCTCGTTGAGGATGGGAGAGCGGCTGGTGCGCAACAGGGCGATACCCATTTCCCCGGTGATGGCTTTGAGGCGCTGGGCCAGTACTGAGGCCAGGATCGGATCAATTTCGCCCGCCTTTGACCGGTTGCTGTTGCGCTCTGGCATGATCCCCTCAAATGACTGGAAATGAAATTACCACGCAGAGGCGGCCCTTGTCCGCAAACATTGCCCTGACTAGGATGGAAACACACGGATTTGGGGAAGGTAATATGGACTGCCTGATTTGCAAAGATCATGAACTGAGCACTGTCCTGACCAAACAGGGCGTGGAAGTGGATTACTGCACCCGCTGCAAGGGCGTATGGCTGGACCGGGGCAAGATATTTATTTCACCGGCGCCCCTAAAGAGGTCGCCCGCCGGCTCCATGAGGCCAAAGAGCGCCAGACGCCAGGCTCCAAGCTTTCCCCCAAAACCGGCGAGCCTATGGTGGAGATCGACTATGAGGGTGGGCTGATGCTGGATTATTGCCCAACCAGCAGCGGTTTGTGGTTCGCCGTGGCGCGACTTTCCGGACGCCTTGGGCGAGTGGAACAGCGTGTATGTGTGCTTTTCCCGTTGGGCGAAGAAAGGGCAATGGGA
>CAZBQG010000385.1:0-2830 GCA_964493945.1 uncultured Rhodospirillaceae bacterium | reverse complement strand
ATGCAATCTCGCTAATTTGTTCCATAGGTGCTGACGTTGGACAATGCGCCCGTTCCTGCTGGGCTTCGTGACCACCTTTCTCGCACCGTCCCATCTGTTGTTCGACAAGGGTGCGGTGCTCATCAACGCCAAGGGTGAGCGCTTTTGTGATGAACTTGACCGCCCGCAGGATCATATCGGCCGCCAGGAGGGCCAAAGCGCCTGGATTGTCTTTGGGGCCGAGGTGGCTGATCAGTTCCGTGCCTACCCTAATTTCATCTCGACGGCGCCGGGTGTGGGTTATGCCGATCTGACGGATTACGAAAAATCCCGCCCGGATGTGGTGACGAAAGCGGGCACCCTTGAGCAACTGGCTGAAAGAATCGGCGTTCCTCCGGGGGTACTTGCCCGCTCATTGGATGACCAAGGGGTGGGGGATGGCGGGCGGGCGCCCTTTTATGCCCTGGGCCCGGTCCTCTCCTGGATCGTCTTCAGCGAAGGCGGCCTCAAGGTGGACGAAAAGCTGCGGGTTCTGGGTGAGGACGGCCAGCCGGTCCCCGGATTATATGCGGCGGGCTCCGCCGGTCAGGGCGGCGTGCTTCTGGAAGGGCACGGCCATCACCTGTCCTGGGCCTTTACCTCGGGCCGGCTGGCGGGCAGCAATGCGGCCGTCGACACTGGATGATTTCTTTGTATAAATTGGTGGCTCAAATGCCCCGGAGAGACATATGACCATGCCCGATAAGCTCAGTGTCCTGTTTGCCGAAGACGATACCCTGTTCCGGCTGATGGAGATGGCCTTGCTCCGCCGCCTGACGCCCCAGGGCGAGAAGGCATTGACCTATTTTTTCGGGCCCGAATTCGGCGAACATGCCGATAGGCTGACCTACATCTCAGAGCGCCTCGGTATGCCGGCGGATGTGGAAGTCATCACCGCACAGGATGAGGCGGAGTTTGACGCTGCCCTGGGGCTTCATGATGTGGTCATTCTGGAGACCACATCCATGCCCGCATCCCGCATTGAAGCCTCAGCGCCCCGCGCCAGACATATCCAGCAATTCGGCACGGTGGCGCGTCATATTGATCTTGAAGCGGCCCGGCGCCTGGGGCTGTCGGTCGCCAACCTGCAACGTATTTCCAGCCTGTCCTGCGCCGACAATATCGTGGCGCTGGTGCTGGCCCTGGCCCACAGTATTATCCCCGCCCATAATTCAGTCCTGGCCCAGCGCGATACTTCTTTGCCCGGTACTTTCGCCACTGATCCGCCCCGCAACAAATTCAACTGGGCCCGCATCCGCGATATCCGGGTGGTTGCAGAACATGCCATCGGCTTCATCGGCATGGGCGAGAATGCGGGCATGGCCGCCCGGCGCCTCCGTGCCATGGGGATGGAGGTCCTCTATCACAAGCGCACGAAGCTATCCGCCGCGGATGAAGAGCAATTGGGAGGTGTCACCTATGTATCCCGCGAAGAGCTGCTGGCCCGGTCCGATTTCGTTACCGTCCATATCCCCTATACGCCGGAGACGGAGAAATATGTGGATGGGGATTTCATGGCCGGGATGAAACAGGGCGCCTACATCATCAACACCTCGCGGGGCGGAATTCTGGATGAGGTGGCGTTGCATGATAATCTCAAAAGCGGCCATCTGGCCGGCGCCGCCCTGGATGTTTACCGCTATGAGCCGGTGCCCGCCGATTGCCAGCTCCTTGATCTGGAAAATATCATCTGGACACCGCATATATCAGGCGGCCGCCCGGAATTCATGATCCGAGAAAGTGAAGATGTGCTGACCAATGTGGCGCGCGTGCTCAACGGGGAAAACCCCCAGGGCCAGCTCAGCCCGGAGCCTGATTAATACCAACCTTCATAAAGTAACACCCATTGTGATCTTTGCTTTTTCAATGGTACTCATAGGGCAGTCCTATTTTCCCCGATCAGCAATATATTGATCAGTGTTTAATTTTGTGACTTGATATTTAGCACCGATCAATATATTTTTTTAGCATTGCTCAATTTTTCTGAACGGAGGTATTATTTGATGGCGCGCAGGTCCGATCACAGCCGGGAAGAACTTCATGAAATGGCCCTGGAAGCCGCCAGGGACATCGTTGAAAGTGAAGGGCTACGAGGATTATCGGCGCGCCGGGTGGCCAGGGATATGGGCTATACCATCGGCACCATCTATAATCTGTTCGACGATTTTGACGATTTGATCCTGCATATGAATGGGCGCACCCTGGATGCCCTGCATGGCACCCTGGTCATATTGCACCTTGATCAGGAACCCCGAAAAGCCCTCGGCGATCTGGCCGAAAGATATCTTCAATTCACCGGGGGTAGCCCGAAACTTTGGAATGCCCTGTTCGAGCACCAATTGCCCGATGGCCGGGAGCGGCCCGTTTGGCATGAGGAGAAAATTTTACGCCTCCTGAGGATCGTGGAACAGGCCCTGGCGCCTTTGTTCGGCCCCGGAGAAGAAGAGGCCAGGCTGCATACAGCCCGGGTTATGTGGTCGAGCCTGCACGGAATTTGCTCCCTGGAAAGTTCCAACAATATGGCTGTTACCGAGAGCGCCGCGAGGATGGTTGAGACGTTGCTCACATGCTTTATGGGCGGCCTGCAATATCGGCTTCAAAAAAATCAGCTACTAAATAAAAAATCTATTGAACAGTGATCAAAATTTAGTTATATAAAATGAACAATGATTAATTAAATTCCTTGGAGGCGAATATGGCGTTAAAATCCTCATTCTCCTCGGCGCAACCCTGGTGGTCCTGGTTGGCGCCATCTTGGTCAAAACCTGGACGCCCCCATTTACCTCGCTTGATTACCTGATTTGTGATTCAC
>CAZBQG010000384.1:0-2856 GCA_964493945.1 uncultured Rhodospirillaceae bacterium | reverse complement strand
AGCAGAACCCTATCCAAAATGGCGCCTCCCGATCCCCGAGTTACGCCATGTTGAAAAAGTCGGCTGCAGGCGCAAATCGCGAAATTTCTTGCCCACTGGCTGGCTTCATGTACCTTCGACACGAAGGGACCGGCAGAGGAACCAAAAACCTCGTCCTGACGGCACGTAGGGCCGTAAAGACGACCACTGGTGCCATTCGTCCCTTGCAAAGTCAAATCGGGCAAATCCTTGCGCCACCCACCAGCGGACTTTCTCAACAGCCTCAGCCAACTCCAGACATTCATCCGTACGACCTAAGCGTTATACGGATGGAGATTAGCAGTGTTAGCCTCAACTATTCATGCCATCCATCTGGTTGACCGAGGCGAGTGGGCTTGGCCAGCCAGTAGCGGTGATAGCCGGCGCGTTCCGCCGCTTGCACCAATTCGATGGTTTCGCGCCAGGTCTCGGCGGCGGTGCCGCTGGCGCGGATAGGGGATTGGTCGAGAACGCCCAACTGGATCATTTTTCCGTCATGCCTCCTCGGCCTTGAAATCGTCTCGTTCTAGCAGCCAAGACGTGGTGAAGCCGAACACCAGCCCCCAAAACGGCGCACCGATATTGAAAATCGCCACCTCCGACAGCGTGACCAGAAAGGTCACCAGGGCACCCAGGGTGAAGCGCCCCTGAAAGGACGCGACGAAAGCGCTCTGCAAAACACGAAGCAGTGCCAGCCCGGCCAACGTGGCGATGAACGCGGGCGGCGTCGCCAACAAGAGGCGCGTGATCATGGGTGCCGCCAAACCGTAAAGGATCGCCAGCAGACCGACGAAAACAGCGCCGGAATATTGCGTCTCCCGGCCACCGGCAGCACAAATGATGGCGTTGACCGGCCCCGTGAGGCAAGTGCCGACCGATCCCATCCCGGCGGTGAAACTGGCGGCGACGCCACAGGTGACGGTGATGGTATTGACCGGCGGACGATGCCCGGCGGATGCCAGAATGCCAATACCTTGCGCGTTTTGGGCCGCTAGCACAGTGATCGCCAGGGGCAGAACCAGCTCCGCCAGCGCCTGGACCGAAAATTCGGGCCGCGTGAACACGGGCGAAACGATGGTGAACGAAATTGCTTCTACTGGCTTGAACGATCCTTGCAGGGCGACGGCGATCACGCCCACCACCAGGACCGCGATCAAGGGCGGCAAACGTCGCGACAAAGACGGCGACAGGGTGAGCAGAACGAAGACTGCGGTCATGGGAAGGGCGATCCAGATATCGTCCCTGAGCGCGGTCACCAGGCCGAGACCAAAACGTATGAATACGGCGGCCACCATGCCCATGATGATGGCCATGGGAAGCCGGGCCATGATCCGTTGCACCCAGCCGCTCAGACCGAGCACCAAGAGCAGCGCGGCGGTGGCATAAAAAGCGCCGATCACTTGAGCGAGAGAAAGATGGGTCAACGCCGGCCCCACCAGCACCATGCCCGGAATGGTCCAGAAGAAAACCATGGGTTGGCGGTAAAGGAGAGAGACCACGATGGTGGCGATGCCGCCGACAAAAAAACCTGCGAAAATCCAGGATGACATCTGGGCCTCGGATAGCCCGCCCTTGATACCGATATCGAGCAAGATCGCCACCGGCGCGGTCGCCGCAAACAGGAAGGAGATAAACCCGGTGCTCCCATGGAGCACGGAGAAATCACCCGTAACACGACCGAGGCCGGCAATGGGGCGATGGACCGCTTCGATGGCCGAGAACGCTTTCAACATCATACCTAACCCGAATTCCGCAAGCACCGCGTCGCCTCTTGGTCCACCGCCAGACTGTCGGGATCTTCACCTTCAATGAAACGCTTCATCGTAACCCCCGCAATTAACTTTACGGGATTTTATCACATCTCACATTTTCACACAGGCTGGGTCACGAGCGGCGGTCGGCGGCACTCGTCAATTCCTTCCGGTGTTGAGGGGCAAGCCGACATTTTGGCATGAAGGTCTGGTGTTGGGGTGAAAGCGGCTGTCACTCGGGGAGGACCAAGAGGACCGCATCTAGCTGAGGCTGTTCTCTAACTCGGGGTTGGTTGCCAAGCTCTCCGAGGTGCGTCTGCCGGGTCCACTGTTCTCTCCGCGGTAGGGGCTTTGCCCTCCGCATAATGGCGTTAGGGGACGTTGGCAGATCAATGTTGAAAACGCGCTTGCCTCGATGAGGCATCGCAAAGCCTCGGTCGATCTCGCCGACGCCACCGTCCCGGCAGGGACACCGTTTCCGCTATCGCCGAATTCCTTGAGGTTTTCTCTCTATGCCATTGCCTCCTTGGCTGACCAATGGAAGTCCGTTCGGTCGCACCACATGCGGTGGAGAATGACCGCCAGTTTTCTGGCCACAGCGACCTTGGCTTTCTTGAAGCCAATGCGTTTGGCCAGCCTCAGGCCCCAGTCTTTCAGCGTGCAACCATGGGGCACGCGGGTGAGGAGCACGCCGGCAGCCTCGAACAGGTAGCTGCGCACCATCGTATCGCCGCATTTGGATATACGGCCGGTCCAATCAAGCTCGCCCGAGGCGTGGTGGCGCGGCGTCAGTCCGAAATAGGCGCCGACAGACCTGGAACGCCGGAAGCGGGCGGGGTCATCGATCGCGGAGCAAAAAGCTAAGGCCGTGATCGGGCCAATGCCAGGCACGGTCATCAGACGCAGGCTATCATCGTGCTCTCGCGCCAGCCTCAAGAGCTGGCGATGGAGATCGGCAATCTCTTAGCTGACCCTCTCGCGCACGGCTAATAGCGACCGAACCGCTTGCTCTAGAGCGTTTCATGATTTATTGGAATCGGGTTTAGGATTCCCATAGGCGTCGAATTGTGGTTCAAGATGGATGCTG
>CAZBQG010000383.1:0-2880 GCA_964493945.1 uncultured Rhodospirillaceae bacterium | reverse complement strand
CAAACACTCCCCTATTCAATTAACTCGTTTGGCCAACTAGTGCTGACAGGGTACAAGGGGGCACCTACCATGGTGCTCAAAATAACGTCGAAAAACTAATGAAAGCTGGGGTCCTGACAGAGCTACCCGGCGAATCCCGGCCGAAATTATTTATAGCTCAAGAGGTGTACGATATAGTTGGTGAGCCGCTGAGTGAACTGGATTAGCTGATCGAGTGAGCCGTGAGCAGGTCATTACCGTCTCAGAACAGCCAGATCTATCGTTGATTTTTAACATTTACCTCGCCGGTCACCCTTCAAACAAATGGGCATATTTGGCCCGCATTCCGGCCTTCAGCTCGGGGCTGGCCTCGGCCACCTTGGGGAAATCGTCTTTCCAGCCCCAGGGGCGGCAGGCATCGACCACGGCCCGGTTGTTGTAGTACGGCGGGGCGCGCAACAGCGGATCCAGAGGCGTCGACCACATGCGTCTGACGAAATCAATGTCTTCGGGCGGATCGCAGCGCGTCGACATGGCCCAGATCACATCGAACTGGTTGGACGGGTCGATATCCTCATCGACGACGATGGTCCAGCGCCCAGCATAGGCCGCCGAATGCACATTGGTGGCCAGCATGGCGGCCTGTTTGGCATGGCCCGGATAGAGCTGTTCGATGGCGATCACCTTGAAGGTGCGGGCATGGCACCAGACACCTTTGACGCCGGGCAGGCCGGCCTTTTCCACCTCGTCCCAGACCATGGCCGAACGGATCACGGCCAGCGATGAGGAGCGGTCGGCCGATGGGCGGCCCGGGCTGGCGACGGTCATGATCGGATCGTTGCGGTGATAGACTCGGCGGATTTTTATAATTGGTTCGTCGCGGGCGCCGCTGGCGTAATAGCCCATGAATTCGCCGAAGGGGCCTTCCGATTTCAGCTCGTCACCGCAAATTTCGCCCTCCAGCACGATTTCCGCCCGGGCCGGGATGGGCAATCCATGCAGCTCGCTCTCCACCGTTTCGAAAGGCCGTCCCCGATGGCCGCCGGCATAGGATAATTCATTGACCCCGAATTCCACATGCTGGGCGGCCACCAGGGAAAGCAGCGGGTCCTGGCCGCAGACCACGGCCACCGGGCAGGGCTCGCCCCGCTTGAAATATTTCTCGCGGATCAGCCGGCCATGCTTGCCCGGCGAGGTCCAGATGCCAAGGGTGTTTTTGTCATGCAGCATGACCCGGTAGGTTCCTACATTGATCCAGCCATCGTCGGGATCACGCATGATGACCATGTCATCCGTGCCGATATAGCGCCCGCCATCATCTTCGTGCAGCAGGGGTGCGGGAAACCTGGTGAGGTCCACATCACCGTCCCGCTCGATATTTTCAAAGATAGGCCCGCCCTCAACTTCTTCAGGGGGTGTCAGTTCAAAATCATCGGTCATGCGGTTGCGGTAGGCCTGAACCATTTCGATGCTGGTAGAATTTTCCTCGAACCCCAGGACCATGGCCGTGCGCAAGGGCGAAGCGGTCATGCCGGTCAGCACCCGGAAGCCTTCCGGCGATCCGGGTATCTTGTCGAACAGCATCAGAGGCCCGGCCTTGTCGCCACCCTCGGCCGAGATCATCTCGTTGAGCGCGCCGATTTCCAGGTTCCAGTCCGCGCCGTCAATTTTTAACAGCTCGCCGGCTTCCTCCACCCGCTTTATGAAATCGCGCAAATCTGAATAGCCTACATTAGGGCGATGGACCGTGGTCATGGCATCCTCCTGGGAGTTCAAGGGCGGTTGGAGCAGCTTGCGCCAGATCGCCGCCAACGGCAAGGTGCCAGCCTGGTGAGTAGCCCGCTATGCAGCTTGGCTCCCTACCCCCAACATGGCCGTGATGCTATCATGGCTTTTTTGATGGGAAGGCTGGCGATGACGGAAAAGCAAATGCACCAAAACTGGGAAGTAATGGCCAGCCGGCGGATCTACCGGGCCGATCCATGGATCGATCTTGGCGTGGAAACCGTTCGCCTGCCGGATGGCCGGGTGGTGGAGGATTTCCATCAGTTGGTCCTGCCCGATTTTGTCCTGGTTTTCACCGAGACCCGGGAAGGCAAAGTGATCGCGCTCAACCAATACAAACATGGCCCCCGCCGGGTCAGCCTGAGCCTGCCGGGCGGGTTGGTGGAAAAAGGCGAGGATCCGGCCCTGGCGGCCAGGCGCGAATTGCTCGAGGAAACCGGATATGAGGGACCGGACTGGTCCCATCTGGGATCTTATTGGGCCAATGCCAATCTGGGTTGCGGGCAAGGGCATTTTTATTTGGCCCGTGGCTGCCGCAAGGTGCAAGAGCCCAAATCGGGTGACCTGGAGGATATGGAAATCCTCCTGATGGAGCGGGATGATCTGAAAGCCGCCATGACCGACGGGCGGATCGTGCTGTCCAATCAGGTCAGTGCCATTTCATTGGCGCTGGCCGCCGGCTGATCTAATGCCGCTGGCCGCCGGCAGGCTTAATCCAGATTGCCGTAAGTGCCGGTGATGAGTGTGCGGCTTTTTATGGTGGTGGTTTCTATTTCCAGGACCGTCGTCGGCCTGGTATCGACGCATTGGGCGGGCCCACCTGCCGGCACTTGCATTCTTATGGTGGGAGACGAATCCAGGCTCACATTAATCGATGGCGAGCGGTCTTCCGGCGAGATTACCTTTTTGATGCAAACCCGGTAGCGATGGGGCTTGGGGGTTACGGCGAGGGTAACCTCTTTGTCCCGGTCCGACACCGCCCATTCCCCGATGGGTGCCGTCGATTGGGCCTGGCGATGGAGAGCGGGATCAGGAAAACGGTGGTCGGCCCCCATTGAGTAGTCCAGGTTGAATGTTAGTGCGTGACCGGCCTGTAGTCCATTGGAACGATGGTTT
>CAZBQG010000382.1:0-2890 GCA_964493945.1 uncultured Rhodospirillaceae bacterium | reverse complement strand
AAAACCGGAAAATACAAATCGAATATGACAAAACCCTCTACAAGCAGCGCCACAAAATCGAGAACATGTTCGGTAAATTCAAAGACTGGCGGCGGATCGCAACCCGCTATGACCGATGCGCGCGCACTTTCTTCTCAGCCATATGTATCGCTGCTATTGTAATCTTCTATTTCGATTAATGAGTCCTGACCCTAAACGAAGGAAGCCTTCCCGGCGGGGCTATTTCCCTTACATAGGCACCACGTCGCCACGCGCGTAGTTTTCGTCATAGGTGCTTTCCACGATGCATTGGATTTCCCACCAATTGCCGTCGCGGTCCATGAAATAGAAGCTGTAATCGCCGTGCGTCATCTTCGGATCCTGGACCTTTTGTAGGCCGTATTCTTCTTGGTGCTCGACGGCGTGGGCGTGGGCGTCGTCAACCTCTTCCTTGGTCGCCACGTCGATGCCCCAGTGATTGAAATAGCACTGTTCGCGCACCCGGTCTCCGACCTCAACACAGACCACGGTGCAGCCCCCCTTGATGCGCGCCATCATCACCGGTGTCTCCACATGACGGACGGTTTCCAAGCCGAGAAATTCCTCGTAGAAGCGCCGCGATTCCTTGAGGTTGCAGCATTCGAGAGTGCCGTGGGAAAAGGTCGTTGGTTTAAGAGCCCGTCCGAGAAGTTAACGAATTGTTATAAGGATTTATGATTCAAGAGGTCATCTGTTGATTTGGGGGAGATGACCGATGTGGACGAAGGAGAACCGATGCCGTTACGAACGTCGTGGTTTGCGCTATCCGAGCGATTTGACGGGCAAGGAGTGGTCCCTTCTGGAACCGCTCATTCCGCCAGCGAAGCACGGTGGATGCAAACGCACGGTGGATACGCGGGAAGTGATGAACGGTCTGCTCTATGTTTTGGAGACAGGCTGTCCGTGGTGCCATCTTCCGAAAGACTTTCCGCCGAAGAGCACGGTGCATGGTTATTTCGATCTGTGGGCCTGGGACGGGACGTTGGAACGGATGCACGATGTGCTGTACCAAGCGGCGCGCGATCGGGAAGGCCGGGAGGCGAGCCCATCGGCTGCGATCATCGACAGCCAGAGTTCAAAATCGGCGCAAAAAGGGGGCTATCGGTCGATCCGGTGGGTATGACGCGGGCAAGAAAGTGAAGGGGATCAAACGCCATGTGCTGACCGATCACACGGGATTGCTGTTGAAGGTGGTGGTGCATCCGGCCAGCATACAAGACCGCGACGGTGCCGCTTTGGTTCTCGACAAACGCACCCGGCGACGCTTCCCGTTCATCGAGGTGATCTTCGCCGATGCAGGATACCAGGGACCAAAGGCGGCTCAGGCGGCGCGCCGGAGCGGTGATTGGCGGATCGAGGTTGTCAAACGCTCGGCCGAGGCCAAGGGCTTCGTCGTCCTGGCCAAGCGGTGGATCGTCGAGCGCACGCTGGCCTGGATCAGCCGCAACCGAAGGCTCGCCCGTGACTTCGAATGTCTGGCCAGAACCGCCACAGCGCTCATCCATCTCGCTATGATCAAGATCATGATAAAGCGTTTGGCCAGAGCCTAAAATTTTCGGACGGGCTCTAACCAAGGAGTCTGGTTTGGATGAATTCATCCGTCTGCCCTCCATCTTTTTTGCTTTACATGCTCGACAAGAATGGACAGTAAAAACAAAATCTCCTAATCTCAACAAATCCTGCAAATTTTCTTGGTTCAATATTCAATTTTCTTGGGGAGGAATGGATGACAAATTTACTTAGCTCGCCGATGCGCTGCGCCGGAGCTTGGAAGATCGGACTGCTGGGCGGGGCAATGGCCGCCATGCTGGCCGGAGGACCGGCCACCGCGAAAACCATCAAATTGACGGTGGTCGGAGCACCGCCAGTTATCGTCACGCCGGTAGCCGTTACCAAGAAGGTTTTCATCCCGGCGGTCAACAAAGCGCTGGCCGCCAGCGGCAAGGATCTAAAGATCGAGTGGAAACAGGCCTATGGCCAGAGCCTGGCCAAGTTCACCGAGGTCTTGGAGACGGTGGAGGAAGGCATCGCCCATGTGGGCGTCCAATTGCGCACTTTCGAGGAGGCCAAGCTGCCGCTCGAGGCCTATGCCATGGTGATGCCTTTCGGCATCGGGGATGCCAAAACGCACATTGAAGTGGAAAACAAGCTTCGCGCTCAGGTCCCGGAGATGAACGAGACCTACCACAAGTACAACCAGATCTTCTTGACCGGCGCGGCGTCCACGTCCATGCAGCTGTTCACCACGTTCCCGGTCACCAAATACGAGGATCTGAAGGGCCACAAGATGGGCGCCAGCGGGATGCTCGGGCACCTGCTCAGGGGCACCGGCGCGACCATCGTGACGGCCTCCATGGCCCAGTCCTACACCGACATCAAGAACGGGCTCTATGACGGCTATCCCATCCATATCGGGCTATCCTTTCCGTATCAGACCTACAAGGCCGCCAAGTACTATACGGAGACAAATTTCGGCACCACCGCCATCCCCTGCCTAAGCGTCAATAAAAAGACCTGGGACGGCTTCCCCGCCTTCCTGCGCGAGATATTTCGCAAAGCGGGAGCCTTATATCCGATCGCCTATGCCAAAATGGACGCTGGCAAGATCGGGAAATTCGCCGGCATCATGAAGAAAAAGGGCGTCAAATTCGCCAAGCTTTCGGATGCCGAGCGCAAGCGCTGGGCCAATGCCATGCCCAACCTGGCCAAGGAATGGATCGCCCGGCTGGAGCCCAAGGGTCTGCCTGCGCGCAAGATCGTCAAGATCTATATGGACGAGGTGCGCCGGGTGAACCCGAACGTAATCCGTCACTGGGACCGCTAGAGCGTTTCATGATTTATCGGAATCGGGTTTAGGATTCCCATAGGCGTC
>CAZBQG010000381.1:0-2909 GCA_964493945.1 uncultured Rhodospirillaceae bacterium | reverse complement strand
GGAAGCCGATCTCGAAGGCGCGGCGCAACTCGCTGATCATGAATGCCGGAACCAGAACCCTCAGCGGAATGGCTTCCGGCGATTCGGGTTGGGGTGCCTTGGATATGCGCAGGAAAAGACCCAAATCCTTTTCGCGCACATAACGGCGCATGAATTGATGAACCGGCGCCAGGCTTTTTTCAAAGGCCTCGGCCTCTTCGATCTCGCCATCGACAAAAGGGCGGATGCCCTGGTCCCAGGACGCTTCGAAGGTGGGCATCATGACAAACACGGTGAGGAACAGGGCCAGGCTGATCATCACTTGGTTGGGCGGCGTCTGCTGGGCGCCCATGGCCGTGCGCAAAAAGGAAAGCACCACCACGATGCGGGTGAAAGAGGTGACCATGACCAATATGGAAGGGGCCAGGCTGAGCACGGTCAAGAGCACGAACAGCTGAACCAGGCGCCCCGTCGCCGTCGGCCCGCCACCACCTAGATCGAGGGAGAAGGTCTGGGCCTGGGCCGGCTCGGCGCCAATGGTCATTGCCCCAAGGAACATTGCTAAGGCCAAAAGAAGCGGCGCAATCAGGGCAAATCCAAAGCGGCGCCAATGTCTCATTTCCTGTCCGCTCCCGTTTCCGGTATAGCCATTGGGGGCACTGCGATGCTCGTTTCGATAACCTGTTCGCTCCCTTGGCCCAGCAAGATCAGATGTTCCCGGTCATCGCGGCGCACCAGGATGAGGCGGCGCTTGGTATCGATGGGCATGGCCTCGATCAGGGTAAGCCGCCGGTCCTTGCCGCGTCCGATGGAGCCCCGGTTGCCAAGCCCGAACCGCTTGGCCGCCACCGCCAGGACGGTGATCAGCCCCAGCACAAACAATAGCGCCACGGCAAAACGGATATAGGAAACGCCTTCGATTTCCATAACTATTGCACCAACAATCTTTCCATCCGGTCCCCGGGAATATCGCTACTTTCCGGCCTCGCTTTGCATGATGCGCTCTTCCAGCCTGTTCAGGCCGGCCATCATGGAATCCAGGCTGGCTTTCAGCTCTTCGCCCTTCAGGGCGCCGGTCTCTTGGGGGTTGCGGGCGATGGTCTCATATAACTGACCGGCCATTTTTTCGAGCCCAGCCAGATTGATGGCTTGATTTTCGTCCATAAGACGGTGCGAATGTTCCAAGATGGAATTGATCGCGCTCACTTGATCCGCAACGGCAAGTTCGGTCATTTTGGGTCTCCTTCACGGGGAGGGGTTTCGGATTCCCCGGGCGTGGGGATTTCCACATATCCGGCATTGGCCCGGTAGACATAGGAAAGGATTTCGGCGACGGCGGCGAAGGCTTCCAGGGGAATCTCGCTTTCCACATCGACGGCGGCCAGGACTTCCACCAGATCGGCGTCCTCGCGCACCTTGATGTCATTGGCGAAGGCGATCTGCAGGATTTGCTCGGCCAGGCCGCCCTGGCCCGAAGCCACGATGCGGGGCTTGTTGCCGGCAATGGAATGATCGGCCAGCGCCACCGCGACGGGGCGGGGCTCGGTTTCCCGCTCTCCGCCGGCCGGGTCCGTTTCGCCATTGGTGTCTTTATCGGAAGACGACAAGCCTGTTCACCACCACCAAACCTAAATTTTATTTCACGCCGCTCGAGATTATTTTGTTGAGCCAATTTTATGCCGGACAAGGTTTAATTTTGGTTAAATAGCCGGAATGATTTGAAGGAGATGGGGATGCTCAAACTTGCCATATTGAACGATTACCAGCATGCGGCCCTTAAGATGGCCGATTGGCCCGTCCTGCAAGACCGCTGCCGGATAGAAGTTTTTGACCGCAATCTGGAGGTTCCGGATGAAGCGGCTAGGGAATTGGCCGATTTTCACATCCTTTGCCCCGTGCGCGCACGCATGCCCATGCCCCGCGCCCTGATCGGGAAATTGCCCAATCTTCAATTCATCGCCATAACCGGGGTGATCAACCGGACCTTGGATTTGCAGGCCCTGGCCGATAGGGGCATTCCCGCCTCGGTCACCGGGCGGCGGGGGCAGGGGGCTCATGCCACGCCCGAACTGGTCTGGGGGCTGATCCTGGCCTCCGCCCGCCATATCCCGCTGGAAGACCGCAATATGCGCCGGGGTGTCTGGCAAAGCACCATCGGTACGACGCTTACGGGCAGGGTGCTGGGCCTGTTGGGCCTGGGCCGGATCGGCCACCGCATGGCCGAAATCGGCGCCGCCTTCGGCATGGAGGTGATCGCCTGGAGCCAGAACCTGACCAAAGAGACAGCAACGAGCGCCGGCGTTAAATGGGTCGATAAGGAAACTTTGCTCAAGTCTTCGGATTTCCTGAGCGTCCATCTGGTGCTGGGGAAGCGCTCCCGGGGGCTCATCGGCGCGCCTGAACTTGCCTTGATGAAACCGAGCGCATTCCTGATCAATTCGGCCAGGGGTCCGATCATCGAAGAAGCCGCCCTCATAGATGCTCTCCAGGCGGGCCGCATCCAGGGCGCCGGTCTGGACGTCTATGACATCGAACCCATGGCCCCCGATCATCCTTTTTTGAAGATGGACAATGTGGTGCTGACCCCCCATCTGGGTTTCGTTGCCGATGATTCCTACCGGGTCTATTACGAGGATTCGGTGGAAAATATTCTGGCATTCCTGGACGGGAATTCCATCCGGCTCGCTTATTAGATTTGGGGGGGCTGAGAAAGGGTTTGCGGGTTTTGCCGGCCGAGCGGCGGGATCGCCTACCCGTCCCGCCCATGCCAACTCTTTCACCTAGCTTCACCCCGTGCTTTGGAATTTTTTCAAAAAAATTGATACCATTCCTTGTGCAATTCCAGGGACCTTGATTCCTCTATTGCCCTACTTCCTAACAATCAATCTCATAGGATTTGGCCGGCCCGTCGCATTGCAATAATGTTGCCT
>CAZBQG010000380.1:0-2917 GCA_964493945.1 uncultured Rhodospirillaceae bacterium | reverse complement strand
CGGCTGTGCACTCAAATCAGCCAAAATTTACCGGTTGATGGGGGTGTCCAGGTTTGGAAAAGCTGGCCAGCTTTGATCCAGACATCGTCATCCTTGACGTTATGATGCCCAAAATGGATGGGCTGGAATTTCTCCGCCATCTGCGGGCCGACCCGGAGCACTCGACCGTACCGGTACTGGTCCAGACGGCCCTCAGCTCGCCCAGTGACCGGGATAATGTTTATAAAGCCGGCGCCACCGATATGCTGAACAAACCGATCAGCGCGGGCGAGCTTTTGGTCCGGATGCGCACCCATCTGGAAAACCGCCTGCTTTTTAAAAGCCTGCAAGACAGAATGCGCCTGGAGGCGGAAGTCAATGCGGCGCGCCAGATGCAAGAAGCGCTCCTTCCCCAACAGGCTCTGTTGGACGACATCCGCAAGAACCACGATTTATGCATCCGGACCCATTTCGAGACATCTTCCGAACTGGGGGGAGATTTGTGGGAGCTAGGCAAGGCGGCGGGGATTTTGTCGAAATGTTCATCGCTGATTTTTGTGACCACGGGTTGGGCGCTGCGCTCAACACCTTCCACCTGCATGCACTGATCGCCGATCACCGTCCGGTACCTGATGATCCGGCGGCGTATCTTTCCCTGCTCAATGACCAATTATGCGAATTGCTGCCGTCGGGCCAATACACCACAATTTTTTACGGTATCATGGATTGCCAGGCTAAATCTCTGATCTATGCCGCCGCCGCCCAGCCGTCGCCCATCCTGGGCCGGCGCGGATCGTCTGATTTTTCCATTCCAGAAACCAGCGGGCTGCCCCTGGGTATGAAAAAAGGTCCCACCTACAAGAACCGGCAAGTGGATTTCTCAAGCGGCGCCTTTTTATTCCTCTATAGCGGCGCCCTGGTCGAGACACCCTTGGCCGAGGGCGGTGGTCTTGACCAGGACGGGGTAGCCGGATTGCTTCTGGATTGCCTGGCCGGGGATGAGGATGCCGATCCCATGGAACTTCTGGCCGGGCGCTTCCATGCCAGGCGGGAGGGGCTTCTGGGTGATGATCTGACGGCGGTTCTTGCCTGCAACGAGGCTTGACAGGAAGGGGCGGATCGCTCTGAATAGGCGTGCAAGCTTTTGAAATAAAGAACGAATTCTGTTCGCATGAAACTTGTTCTAACCATTGCGGCGGGGGGTGCCTTGGGCGCCCTGGGACGTTATTTCCTCATGGTGCGCATGGGGCAATGGCTGGGCCATGGTTTTCCCTACGCCACGCTCACCGTCAATCTGGTGGTCGGCGTGATCGGCTCTTTCACCACATTTTCTACATTTTCCCTGGACGTGGTGACCCTCATGGAGCGGGGCAATTTGATGGGGGCGGGTGCCTATATTCTGGCCTCCGTGTTTCTTTCGGTTGCGGCCCTGCTGGGGGGCATGATGCTGTTCCGTCAGGTGCTCTCCTGAGCGGGGTGCGCACGGACCGGGTTAAGGCGGAGGATGAAGGCATCCGGCTCGACCGCTGGTTCAAGCGCCATTTCCCCGCTCTCGGCCATGGCCGTCTGGGGAAACTTCTGCGCACCGGCCAAGTGCGGGTCGAAGGGGGGCGGGCCAAGGCCGGTCTGCGTCTGGTGGAAGGCCAGGAAATCCGCATTCCTCCCCAGGTCCAACCCTCAGGCGAGGGCGAAAATGATCAAGAGCGGCCAAAACCAAAAGTCCGGCCCGATGACGCCCGCCAATTGCGGGCCCGGGTTCTGCACCGCGACGAGATGGTCATTGCGCTGGATAAACCTGCCGGCCTGGCCGTTCAGGGAGGAACCAAGACGCCGCACCATCTGGATGCCATGCTGGAAGCCTTGCGCTTCGGCTCCAACCAGCGCCCCCGTCTGGTTCACAGATTGGACAAAGATACCTCGGGTGTCATTCTGATCGCCCGGGATGGGCCGGCGGCGGCCAAATTGACGGCTGCCTTCCGTGCCCGGACGGCGCGGAAGATTTATTGGGCGGTGGTTGCCGGCGTGCCCCGCCCGGCGAAAGGAATGGTCGATCGGGCCCTGGCCAAACAGCCGGGGCGGCGGGGCGAGAAAGTCACCACCCAATCCCAGGGCAAGGGCAAGCGGGCCGTAACCCTTTACCGCACCATCGATGTAGCGGCACGCCAGGCGGCCTGGCTGGCCCTGGAGCCCCGCACCGGGCGCACCCATCAGCTCCGCGTCCATTGCGCCGAAATGGGGACCCCTATTTTGGGAGATGGCAAATATGGCGGCAGCCGGGCCTTTCCCGAAAGCGGTGAGGGCGCACCCAAATTGCTCCATCTTCACGCCAGAGCCATCAGCCTGCCGCACCCGGCGGGGGGATTATTGGAAGTTACCGCCCCCTTGCCCGATCATATGCGCCGCACCTGGGAACTTTTAGGTTTCGAAGAGAAAGCCGAGCCCGATCCCTTCGCGGGGTTCGAGGAGTGACCCAATTCAAACAGTCCGGCAATTCCATGGTCATCATTTTTTCCCTTGGAAAAGTCGGATCGCAGTCAATTGAACAGGCGCTTTTATCTAATTCTGAGCTCACCACCTATCATACGCATTTTTAACCAACGAGGCCATTGAACAAAACGATAAAATATTACTTGGTGACCAGATTAGTGAGGGAATATAAATAGCGTAAATCAAATCTCGAATAGCATTAATATAAGAAAGCCTATAAATAAATGTAAATAAAAGTCAAAAAATGTATACTATTTTTCTGGTATTAGGGGGCCAATAAGACAGATAGTATCATCCTTATTTGAGTTTTTTAAATAAAAATGTCTAGATTGGGGGTTTCAACTCTATAAAGATCCTGATAATTTTGTTTCCAGTCTAAGAGAATTGATAAACCATAATATGGACGCCCCCATTTACCTCGCTTGATTACCTGATTTGTGATTCACTCTGA
>CAZBQG010000379.1:0-2923 GCA_964493945.1 uncultured Rhodospirillaceae bacterium | reverse complement strand
CCGTTATCTCGGGAATTCTCTGCCGCCTGTCAATAAAAAAAGCATAAAGGCCCCTCCCCGACGCATCCACAATCAGACGCTGCCCAGGACGAACCCCATTTGACATTTTAATCAGGCTGTAATTTAACGGCATCCATGGCCAAAAGCAAGCATATCTCTGGCAAAAACGCGAAAAGGCGGAAAGATGCGCAAAACAAGCGCAATTGGATCTATGGCACCCATGCCGTGACGGCTGCCCTGGCCAATCCCGCCCGGCGCAATGAACGCCTTGTTTTGAGCGCCGAAGCGGCCCGCTCCCCCCAATTCTACCCCTACACGGGACCTGATGGAAACGAGCAATCCCCGCGCCTGGCCCTGCGCCTGGAAATCATGCCCGGCCCCGAAATTGGCGCCCTTCTCCCCCCCGGCGCCGTGCATCAAGGGGCCGCTCTGCTGGCCGAGCCCCTGGAACAGGTGGGCCTGGACACCATCCTGGAAGAAACCGCCAAACAAGAACATGTGGCTCTGGTGGTTCTGGATCAGGCGACCGATCCCCGCAATATTGGTGCCGTCGCCCGCACCGCCGCCGCCCTGGGTGCCGCCTGTCTTATTGTCACTGAGCGGGGCGCCCCCGAAATCACCGGCGCCCTGGCCAAGGCGGCCTCGGGCGCGCTGGAGCAAATCCCCCTGGTGCGGGTGACCAATCTGGTCCGCAGCCTGGGTGAAATCAAAAAAAGTGGTTTCTGGTGCGCTGGCCTGGACGCCAAGGGCACGGATAGCCTGGCCCAGGCCAATCTCAGTGGCCGCGTAGCACTTGTGTTGGGCTCCGAGGGCGGTGGTCTTCGCCGCCTGACGGCCGAGCATTGCGACTTCCTGGCGCGCATTGATATGGAGCCCGGCGCCGCCAGCCTCAATCTGGCCGCCGCCGCCGCCATCACGCTCCATGAATGGGCCCGGCGGCGTGAGGATTGATACCCTAATGGCGATAGTTGCCCGGGGACGGATAAGGCGCCATACTCCGGCCCGGAGTAAAGGTTAAACCACGGGGACGCAAAGCGATGAAGCGATGCTGGATTTTGCTGGCCATGATGGGCGCCCTGACGGCCCCGCCGGCCTTTGGTGATGCCTTCGATGACGCCAAGAAGGGCGAGGCGGCCCGGGATGCGGGCGATTTCGCAAGAGCTGTCAGATATTACAGCCGGGCCATCGAATCGGGTGAATTGTCGGGTTCAAACCTGGCCATTATTTTCAACAACCGGGGCGAGTCATTCCGCCATAACAGGCAATTGAGCCGGGCCGTCCGCGATTACAATCAGGCCATCCGCCTTCGCCCCAAATATGCTTTCGCGCTGAACAACCGGGGTTTCGCTTTCGAGGGCATGGGGCAGTTTGACCGGGCCATCCAGGATTATGATCAGGCCATTTCCTTCAAGCCCGATTTCTCAGCCGCCCTCAACAACCGGGGCAACGCCTATATCAAAAAAGGCCGGCTGAAGGATGCGGTGAAGGATTTCAATCAGGCCATCGTTCTGCGCCCGGACTACGCCTTCGCCTTCAATAACCGGGGCTATACCCATAAGGTCATGGGCCAAAACAGCCGCGCCATCGAGGATTTCAACCGGGCCATCGAGCTCTCCCCAAAGTTCGCGGATGCCTTTATTAATCGCGGAGAAGTATTTGAAAAAGATAAAAAAATAGGAAAGGCGTTGGAGGATTACAGCCAGGCAATCCGGCTCCGGCCAAATTACGGCCGGGCCCTTGCCAACCGGGGCGGAATATTGTTTGCCCGCGGTCTTCTGGATCAGGCGGCAAACGATCTGGACGCCGCCCTCCGGGTGGATCCGGAACTGGCCCGGGCCTATCTGGTGCGCGGTCTGGTGCTCCGCAAAAAGGGTCAGAACAAACGGGCCATCGATGATTTCAGCCATGCTATCCGGCTGCGGCCGGGGGACCCGGTGTTTTTTTTCAACCGGGGTCTGGAATATGAGAAGGGGCTTTTTTACGATCAGGCGATCAAGGATTATGACCGGGCCATCCGCCTCAAGCCGGGCTATGCGCGGGCGCTTTATAACCGGGGCAATACGCGCCTCAAACAGGGCCGCTTTGAGCGCGCCATAGACGATTACGACCGGGCCATCCGCCTGGAGTCCAAATATGCCAAGGCCTATGGCAACCGGGGCCATGCCAATGAAAAGCTGGGACGCGCCCGCCGCGCCTTTCTGGATTTCAAAAAGACCTATGAGCTGGGCCTGCGCCCCGCCTGGCTGATCGAAAAGCTCAGAAAAAAACCCGAGGATGGTTAAAAGCCGGATTGGTTGTTAAACTCAACCCCATGCCGGTTTAACTCAGTTGGTAGAGCGGCTGATTTGTAATCATCTTTGATCTCTTGACAACGCGCGACACTGCGCGGCATAATACCCTAGAAATATAGCCATACAGCCAATTACCGCACACACTGCGCGACGAGATGCGACAGGCCAAGACAGGCTTTTGCGTTACCAATTGTTACCAAATTGCAAATGTTCGAGGAATGGCTGTTATGCCAAAAGTGAAATTAAATATCCGCAACATTGAAGGTAAAACCATTAAAACAACAGATGGGAAATCCATAGGGTTGCCCCCGAAAATTGGTAATACCGAACTGTTTGACACCGTGCTGCCTGGATTTGGGCTGAGGGTCTCGCCCAAAGGAAAACGAACCTTTTTTGTTATGACCCGCATCAACGGCAGGCAAGTCAGGCGCTCTGTTGGCTCGATCCAGGCCGGCACAAAATTGACCGATGCCCGGGACAAAGCCCGCGAAATAATCCAAGACGCAGCCAAGGGGATCGACGCCTCATCTCGCGAGGCCAAGAAAGAGGCTACACGACAGGCCCAGGTGAAGGCAGAGCGGGCGAAACTCAGTTCGGTCCGCAGTGTGAGCGAAAGCTACATGACCCACCAC
>CAZBQG010000378.1:0-2934 GCA_964493945.1 uncultured Rhodospirillaceae bacterium | reverse complement strand
AGAATCACAAACCACGCCCAAAAGCAATTCCTTCACACGCTCCTGCGCGGGGGTGGCGAATGAAGTTGCGCAGGATGGCTACGCCCTCAACTTCCGAACCCGCCAAAAAATCCAATTCTTCCGCATAATCGAAGGCGGCGGAAATTTCCCTGTGGCGTTCCTCCACCGCGGCCCGGAATTCGGGGTGGGTGAGGATATATAGCTCATTATCTTCCACCGCCAGGCGCACTCGCCGACCCACCTCCACGGCATCCAGGCCGCCTTCGTCCAGGCCGCGTTTGAGGGGATGATCCGCAGGACGCTGGAAGGGACCGCCGTGGCGTTCGGGGCGGTTGCGGCCCGATTCAAAAAAGCCCGATTTGACGAAGCCGGGGCAGAGCACCGAAACGCCAATGCCTTTCGGCTCCAAATCCGCACGCAGAGCTTCTGACAAACCCACCACGGCAAATTTGGATGTGGCATAGATGCCCTGCCCCCGCCCGGGCACGACGCGGAGCCCGCTCATGGAGCTGGTATTGACCACATGCCCCCCTTCCCCATGGCGCGTGAGGCAGGGCAGGAAGGCAAGCAAGGCATTGACCACGCCATCCAGATTGACCCCCAGCACCCAATCCCAATCCCCTTCGCCCGATTGATCCAGATCCTTATTGGCGCTGCCGACACCCGCATTGTTGCATAGCAGGTGTATTTGGCCGAATTAGAATTCGGTTTGGCGGGCCACTTCCTGCATGGCAGCGCGGTCCGTGACATCCAATTCTAGGGTGTAAATTTCCGTGCCATAGGTCTCCAGCTCCACCTTGGCGGGAGCCAGTTTATCGCCCTCAATATCGCCCGAGAGATATTCATCCCGGCCTGGGCAAACGCATGGGCCATGCCCAGCCCGATGCCGGAAGCCCCACCACTGATGAGCGCCGTCTTCCCGGTAAGATTTTTCATGTCCAATCTCCCTGCAACACAACACCGATCCTGACTTTCCACTAGTTTATCCGTGCTTCTTGCTTTTGCGCTCTATCAAAATCGGTTATGAGGGTTGTGGAAAATCAATAATCTTGACGGCACGAAACGCTCATTGCGGATTTTGCTGGAGATGGCTTCATGCTTTCAACTGCTCTTCCCTGGATTATCTTGCTGGCTTATGGGGCTTTTGTATGGAAGCTGGCGCCAAAAAGGGCTTCCGTGGGAGGGTTTTTCAGCGGCGGCAGCGACAGAGGAACGGCGCCCGGCCTGTGGCTATTGGTGGCAAGCGCGGCCATTTCATGGATTTTCGCCAAATCCATCGCCAATGCGGCGGGCCTTGCCCAGGCATTCGGCCTGACCGGATCCATCGGATACGGTTTTTATTATCTGAGTTTTTTCACGGCGGGTCTGGCCATTTATTTGATCCGGACGAAAGGGGGCGGCAAATCCCTGCCCGCTTTTCTGGTGCGCAAATATGGATCCTTTTGCGCCAAGCTGTTCATCCTGGCCATCGCCATCCTCCTGTTCAACGAGGTCCGGTCCAACACCAAGGTAACCGGGCTTTATTTCGGCGAGGAAGGCAGCGCTGGATATTGGATCGCCGTCGCGGCGGTCACCGCCTTCACGGTTTTCTATAGCTGGCGGACAGGGCTCCGGGGCAGCCTTCTGACCGATGGCGGACAGATGATCCTGGCGGCTATTTTATTGGCCGGCGTGCTGGTGTTCATCTTGCCGGAAATCGTCGCCCGCGGCCTGCCCGAAGTGACCTCGCCCGTGCGCATGGCCGGACTTACCTTTGCCGGGCCAGCCCTGATCCAAGCATTGAGCTACCCGTTTCATGATCCGGTCCTGACCGACCGGGGGTTCATCACCGATCCCAAGACCATGCTGAAAGGCTTTTTCCTGGCCGGTGCGATTGGCGGCGGGTTTATTTTTCTGTTCGGCTTCATCGGCATCTATGGGCGGTTAGAAGCTTTTTCCGGCAATCCATCCCTCACCGTGCCAGCATCCTTTGGTATTAGCATGTTGCTGATCGTCAATGCCATCATGATGACCAGCGCCGGCTCCACCCTGGACAGCACCTTCGCCAGCACGGCCAAATTGTCCGCCCGCGACTGGCCGGAACAGGGCGGCGAGCCGACCGAGGGTCAGATGATTACGGGCCGGCGGGCGCTGGTGATCATCGCCATCCTAGGCAATCTGCCCATCTTCGCCATTTATTTGGGCGCCAAGGCCGGGCCCACAATCATCGCCGCCACCACCATCAGCGGGACCATGGTCATGGGGCTTACCCCCATATTCCTGCTGGCCTTTTTGCCAGGTGCCGGGCGGTGTAGTTTTCATCTGGCTTTCTGGCCAGGGCTTATCCTGGGGATCATCATAACGCGTGAGGGCGCCATGGGCGCCCAGATCGTGCCCCAATGGATCGATCTGGGCGCGGGCCGCTACGCCGATGACCTGGGAGTGAATGTTTTTGGACTGGGTATCTGCACGGCCGGATTCCTCGCCGGTTGCCTGATCCCCGGCAGGGAATGTTCGCCCTCCATGGCCAAAGCATGATTTCAGGACGGCTTCATTGACTGGACTAACGCGATGTGCGGGATAGCGGGCATTCTCAGTTTCGGCTCGGGCAACCGGCCTGAGCCCGGCCGCCTGCAAGCCATGAACAACGCCATGGCCCATAGAGGCCCGGACGGGGAAGGCGTTTGGATTTCACCCACCAGCCCCATCGGCTTCGCCCACCGGCGCCTGTCCATCATTGATCTATCAGACGGCGCGGCCCAGCCCATGTCCAACGAAGACGGCATGATCTGGACTACGTTTAATGGTGAAATTTACAACCATCTGGCGCTGCGCGATGAATTGATCCGGGCGGGGCACCACTTCAAGACCGATCACAGCGATACGGAAGTGCTGCTTCACGGCTATGAGCAATGGGGCTTTCCAGGGCTGCTGGAGCGGCTGCAAGGCATGTTC
>CAZBQG010000377.1:0-2947 GCA_964493945.1 uncultured Rhodospirillaceae bacterium | reverse complement strand
AGGAGCCGGGATATGGGATCGTATGGGTACCATATGTTAGATTTCATCCACTAGGTCATGGCAATGGGCGAACATATCAACCCGATCAACCGGCGCAGGCTGGAGAATTTCAAGACCAACCGGCGAGGCTATTGGTCCTTGTGGATTTTTCTGGCGCTGTTTCTGGTGACTTTGGGCGCCGAACTGATCGCCAATGACAAGCCCTTGCTGATCCGCCATGACGGCGCCTTCTACGTGCCCGTTCTGGTCAGTTACCCGGAAACCACCTTCGGTGGGGATTTCGAGACCGAGGCCGAATATTCAGACCCCGAGGTGGCCGAACTGATCGAGGCGAAAGGCTGGATCCTCTGGCCCCTGATCCCCTACAGTTTCGATACCGTGGTTCTGGGCCTGCCGACGCCATCGCCATCGCCACCGAGCGCTCAAAACTGGCTGGGCACGGATGATCAGGGACGGGATGTGGTGGCCAGGCTGATCTATGGCTTTCGCATTTCCGTGCTGTTCGGCTTGATCCTGACCATCTTCAGTTCCATCGTGGGCGTTGCGGCGGGCGCCTGGCAGGGATATTTCGGCGGCCTGACGGATTTGTTTTTCCAGCGCTTCATGGAAATCTGGGGCGGCATGCCGCAGCTATTCATTCTGATCATCCTGGCCAGCTTTTTTGTTCCGTCCTTTTGGCTTTTGCTGGGCATTTTATTGCTGTTCAGTTGGATGGCCCTGGTGGGCGTGGTGCGCGCCGAATTCTTGCGGGGGCGCAATACCACCTATGTGCTGGCCGCCCGGGCGCTGGGGGTTTCCAACGCCAAGATTATGTTCAAACATATCCTGCCCAACGCCATGGTGGCGACCATCACCTTCATGCCCTTTATCCTGAACGGCGCCATCACCAGCCTGACGGCCCTTGATTTCCTGGGACTGGGTCTACCGCCGGGATCGGCCTCGCTGGGGGAATTGCTGAACCAGGGCAAGGCCAATCTGCAGGCACCCTGGCTGGGCATTTCGGCCTTCATGGTCATCGCCGTCATGCTCAGCCTTTTGATCTTCATCGGCGAAGCGGTGCGCGACGCCTTTGATCCGCGCAAGACATTCAGGTGAGCGGTATGGCCGGCAAGCTCCTGGATATCAAAAATCTCTCGGTCAGTTTCGGCCGGGGCGAACATGAAGTGAAAGCCGTCAGCGACGCATCGCTTCATGTGGCGCCCGGCGAGATTGTGGGGCTGGTGGGCGAGAGCGGTTCTGGCAAATCGGTCAGCGCCCTGTCGGTCTTGCGTCTTCTGCCCTATCCCCGCGCCTGGCATCCGGGCGGGGAAATCCTCTTTGAGGGCGAGGATTTGCTGGCGGCGGGTGAAAGCGCCATGCGCGCCGTCCGCGGCAACCGCATCGCCATGATTTTTCAGGAACCGCTCAATTCCCTCAATCCTCTGCACAGCGTGGAGCAGCAGATATTAGAAGTGCTGCTGCTCCACAAACAGCTTTCCGCCAAGGAGGCCCGCGCCCGGGTGGTGGAGCTTTTGGAACTGGTGGGACTGTCCGAAGCAGTATCCCGGCTGCACGCCCTGCCCCATGAATTTTCAGGCGGCCAGCGCCAACGCGTTATGATCGCCATGGCCCTGGCCAACGAGCCCAGGCTACTCATCGCCGATGAACCGACCACGGCTTTGGATGTGACGGTGCAGGCGCAAATCCTCAAGCTGTTGCAGGAGCTGACCAAGCGCCTGGGCATGGCTTTGTTACTCATCACCCATGATCTGGGCATCATCCGGCGCATGGCCGGCCGGGTCTATGTGATGAATGGCGGCGAGATCGTCGAGGACAACGAGACCGAGGTGCTCTTCACCCATCCGGGTCACGATTATACCCGCCACCTGTTGGCCGCCGAGCCCACCGGGCGGCCTGACGAGGCGCCGGGGGATACCCCCGAAATCCTGGCCGGCGATGACATAAAAGTCTGGTTTCCCATCAAAAAAGGCGTGGTGCGCCGCACCGTCGGCCATATCAAAGCCGTGGACGGTATGGATTTGCGTCTCCGGGAAGGCCATACGCTGGGCGTTGTGGGCGAATCCGGATCGGGCAAATCCACCCTGGGCCGGGCCCTGTTGCGCCTGGAGCGGAGCCAGGGTGGGCTTCGTTTTGAGGGGCGCGATATCCAGGGCATGGGCTGGAAGGAAATGCGCCCTCTGCGCCGTGAAATGCAGATCGTTTTCCAGGACCCCTTCGGTTCCATGAGCCCCAGGCTTTCGGTCTTTCAGATCGTCGAGGAAGGTCTGGGCGTGCATGGCTTGGATGAGGACGGCATGGCCGGGCGCGAAAGGGTGGCCCAGGCCCTTGAAGAGGTGGGCATCGATCCGGCCAGCATGGACCGCTACCCCCACGAATTTTCCGGCGGCCAGCGCCAGCGTATCTGCATCGCCCGCGCCCTGGTCCTCAAGCCCAAATTCATGGTCCTGGACGAGCCCACTTCGGCGCTGGACATGTCGGTTCAGGCCCAGATCGTCGAATTGCTGCGGGGTCTCCAGAAGCGCCATAATCTCAGCTATCTGTTCATCAGCCACGATTTGAAGGTGGTGCGCGCCCTGGCCCACCGGATCATCGTGCTGAGGGCTGGCAAGGTGGTGGAGGCGGGCCCGGCCGATGATATTTTCGAGCGCCCCCAAAAGGATTACACCAAAGCCCTGATCAAGGCCACCTTCCGCGTCGAGGCGGACGAAACCGGGGCTGTGGCCGGATAGGGCCGGGGAAAAGAAACAAGTCTGGCCAAAATTTGAGGGAAACCAGCCGGTTTTGCAGCTCTGCTCTGTTGAGAAGGGTGTTTATATTTTTAATTAGCGATGAGAAAAATATTATATAAGTAAGATAACATCAATTATGATGGATTTAACAAAGGAACTTTTGTTATAAGCAACGAATTTGATGATGACGCGCCCGCCTTTTCGGCCAATCCCCTGGG
>CAZBQG010000376.1:0-2963 GCA_964493945.1 uncultured Rhodospirillaceae bacterium | reverse complement strand
CAGGACACCGATTCGTAGCTTAAGTCACTGTCCGATTTCCGGGGAGTAGCTCATAGCGCCCCTAAACCATCGGCATGAGGGCCGAGCCGGACGGATCTATTCCAACTGTGTCCCCTTGGAGTTCTTGGTTCCGCGGGGCGGCATATTCATATGCCACCAGTCTTCTATGTTACGCTGATCCTGGTATCCGAACACCCCATCCATTTTCGCGAAGAAGGCGTTGATCTGATCGGGAATGACCCGATTTTTGGCGATGGCGATTTTGACTAGGTCATGGATCAGGGATTTGTTTTTCTTGCTGAAGGCGCAAACGGCGAAGCAGGTCGCACAGCCCGCTGTGGAAAACGACCACCATGTACTGCAAGAGGGCGAATCTTCATACCAGGTCCGGTGTCCGGGGTTGTTCCATGGCCCGACAGGCTCCCAGAAAGGCTCGGTTTCCTCGCTCAGGCATTTGGCCGGGCATTCATTGGCGCATGTCTTGCAAGTGCGGCAAAAATTCATGATCCCGGCATCGATTGGTTTGGTCGGTTCCAGGGGCAGATCTGTGACCAGTTTGAAGACCCGCTGCAGGGGGCCGTATTCTGGGCTGATCATACGGTTGATGCGGCCGATCTCACCCAGGCCGGCGAGCACGCCGAAGGCCGGCGCGATGCCGAGGCCGTTATACCAGGTTCCCATCAGCCCCTGGTAACCGAGGACATGTAGGAAGTTCTGCAGCCGGTCGATGACATTTCGCGCCTGGCCGTAAACCGATCCGGTGGCCGCGCTGGAAAGCGCATCGGGCATCAGCCCTGACTTCCGTTTGATCAGTTCCTCCGACATCTGTATGGAGAAAACGACCACCCATCTGGCCTTCTCGGGAATGACCCGTTTTTCATCCGTCTCATAGGCCTGTTCCACATTCTCGAATTCGATCGCCTTGCCGTCCAAGGCGTCCATGGTATAGATCAGCTTCCTGGTGTTCTCGTCCAATTCGATAAATCCCACCTGATGCGCGCCGAAATGGCGCAGGGCGGACCTGATCATGCGCGCGTTCTCCTCGGGCTTTCCTTCCCAACGGGGTACGCCCAGCTCCTCGGGGCTCAAGGGATTGGCCCGTATGGCGCCGCCCAGCTTCGCCGCGCTAATTTCCCTTGGTGGACCTTGGTCCGGCTGGGCATTTTTGGCCCACGATCCCCGGAAGCTGGAGGGTGCCGATCCGCCCTGGTATCCGGCGATGTCCAGGGCGCGGTCACGCAGGGTGTAGCCCGGTTTTTCATCTTTCATCCACTGGCGGATTTTCTCCCCCCGGCGCTCGGTCAGATCCCTCGCCTTCTCCTCGCCGACATATTTCCTCCAGGCCATCTGCTGGATTTTTCGCGCATCGAAGCGTTCCGTGGCGTCCCAGTCGATATCCATGGTCGGCTTATCCACTTCGCGCACCCACCAGGGCCGCTTCCAGGCCGCCAGGGGCGAAGAGATGGCATCGTCGAGATCACTGAAGTTGGCGGCCCCCTCTTCGCCGTTACCCCGATTGAGGCCCGTTTCCTTCATGCGCGCCTTGTTGCCCACGGTACTGCGACGGCCCATTGTTACCTCCTGATCAGGAAACCTTACCGGTTCAGCGGTTTGATCATAACGATAATATCATTCGAGTGTATATGGATCATTCCGTCAGAGGCGTTTTTCCCAATTGCCTGCAAAAGGAAGGAAAGGAAAAAAGATAAGCCAGCGCCAAGCCCACCGTCTCCACCTCACCTCACGAGATGAACATGCCCTTTATGGGATGGCAACTCGAATAGGGGTAAAATAGGAACGGTGTGTGCTTTATTTCGGTCGTAATGGGAGTCCGTTAATTGTCAGATATAGTCTGCTTCACATTTGGAAGCCGCCCTCCGAACCCGCACTTCACATTAGGGCCGGTGTTGACCCAGGCTGTGTCAAAACAAAATTCGTCTCAAAAAATTGAAAGATTGATTCAAGAATCTTCCCTCTGCCGCAACATTGATTCGTCGGCATAACCATTCCTATTCAAATGTTGCGCGGAGGGCAGAAATACCCAAGTTTTTACACAGCCAAGACTCCAAGCAGACCTTTGCTGATAGGTAGATTTCCTAAAATTAGCGGCTTTAGGAGGCTCCATCCGCTCATAAATGGGCAACGACGCATGAGCTGGGCGATCGGTACCCATGGGGAAATTCGCTAACCCATCAATTCAGGGAGGAACATGACGATGGGCGGGAAAAATACGACCAGAAGGACGCGGGCGATATCAGCGCAAAAGAAGGGCACGATCCCCTTGAATATGGCATAAAGTGGCACATCTGGCAGCATGGACTTCATGACGAAAACATTGAGCCCGATGGGCGGCGTGATCAGGCTGATTTCGACGACCATGACCAGGACGATGCCGAACCAGACCAAATCAAAGCCCAGAGCCGCCACCACGGGCACGAAGATGGGCACGGTCAGGAAGATCATGGAATAGCCCTCGATGAACATGCCAAGCACGATATAGAAAGACAGAATCACCAGGAGCGCTCCCATGGGCTCCAATCCGAGGTCGTTAATGAATGTCGACGTGGCGCTGGGCAGGCCCGCCACGTTAACGAATTGATTGAGGATCAGCGCTCCAAAGGCGACCGTAAAGATCATCGCCGTTGTACGCCCGGCCTCGATGAGGGCGGCGATGAACTGGCGAAGGTTGAGCTTGCGCCGCCCAATGGAAAAGGCGAGTGCGCCGGTAGCCCCGATACCGCCGGCTTCAGACGGCGTGAACAGCCCGAAGAAAATGCCGCCCAGGATAAGGAAGAACAGAGCCAGTACCCCCCAGATTTTGCCCAGGCTTGTAATCCGCTCGAGCCAACTCGATGCATCCGCCGGCGGCCCCAGATGGGGCCAGATACGGGTAACCACCGAGATCACCAGGATATAAAGCGTGATGGTCAGGATGCCGGGGAAGATACCGCCGATGAACAGCG
>CAZBQG010000375.1:0-2973 GCA_964493945.1 uncultured Rhodospirillaceae bacterium | reverse complement strand
TTGATGGCATGGGACAAAATGTGAATACTTCGAGCTTATCTATGTCAGCCCCTAATTATTTCTGCCCACTTATATTCAAACATCGCAAAGGCTACGTAAACTAACTATATTGCCTTTCCCATGAGTGACTCCCCATCTCCCCAATCTTTCGCCGCGCTCCGCCATCCGGGCTACCGCGCCTATTTCATCGGCAGCGCCATGGCCATGATGGCCGACAGTATCGAACATGTGATCAGCTATTGGATCATTTTCCAGGAATTCCATTCCCCGGCCCTGGCCGGCTTTGCGGTTATCGCCCATTGGCTGCCCTTCATCCTTTTTTCCGTCCATGCCGGGGCCCTGGCCGACCGCTTTGATCCGCGCCGGGTCATGCAATGGGGCATGGTGCTGTTCATGGGCGTGTCCGTCGGCTGGGGGCTTTTGTTCCTGACCGATAGCCTGGAAATGTGGCACGCCATGGTTTTGCTGGCGCTGCATGGCATCGCCGGCGTTCTGTGGGCGCCGGCGGGGCAGATGCTGATCCATGACATTGTGGGGCCCGCCCAATTGCAAAGCGGCGTACGCCTGCTGGCCACGTCGCGCACCCTTGGTTTTTTGCTGGGCCCGGCCATCGGCGGCGGCATGTTGCTAGCCTTGGGGCCCGATTGGGGGATCATGGTCAATGCGCTTATTTATCTGCCGCTGACGATCTGGCTGGTGAATGCGCCTTATGGACCCCGTTTCCGCAAAGAAGGCGATTTCGTGCCCAGCGCCGCTATCCGGGGGTTGGGGGATATCCTGGCGACGGTGAAAAATGCCGCCTCCAACCCGACGATTATCTCCATGACCCTGTTGGCCGGCGCCGCATCGCTTTTTGTCGGCAACGCCCATCAGGCCCAGATGCCCGAATTCTCGCAAGACTTCGGTTTCGGCGGCAGCGGGCTTTATTATTCCATCCTGCTGGCCGCCAACGGGGCCGGCGCGGTGGTCGCCGGGTTGGTCCTGGAAAGCAAAGGTTTTCTGGAAGCCAAGCCCCGCACCGCCTTTATCCTGGTCCTGCTTTGGTGCCTGGCCATCGCCGGCTTCGCGGGTGTTAGCAGCTATACCCTGGCGCTTATTTTACTGTTTATCGCGGGCTTTCTGGAACTGGCCTACAACAGCATGGCCCAGACCCTGGTTCAGTTGGGAGCACCCCCCGAAATGCGGGGCCGCATCATCGGGCTCTATATCGTATCTTCCTTGGGCATGAAGACCTTCAGTGGGATCACGGTGGGCGTCGCCGGCGGCTTTATCGGCATCCATTGGTCCCTGGCGCTGAGCGCACTCGCCCTACTGACCGTCACCGCCGGCCTGATGGTCTTCGCCAAGCGGGCTGCCAGAGCCTCATAACTCCGCCGCCGGCAATGGGTCCCGGCCCAGAATCATATCGACGGCCTTTTCCGCGATCATGATGGTCGGCGCATTGGTGTTGGAGCCCACCACGTCGGGCATGATGGAACAATCGGCCACCCGCAATCCCTCAATGCCGCGTACCCGCAATTCCTGATCGACAACGGATTCCGGATCGGACCCCATGCGGCAGGTGCCGGCCGGATGCTGGGCCGTCTGGCAATTGTTTCGCAGCCATTCCTTGATCTCGTCATCGGTCCGCACATCGGGGCCCGGGCTTTCCTCCTTATCCACCACATCAGACAGCGGTGGGGTGGCATAAATTTCCCGCATGGTCTTGACCCCCTTCATCAGCGTATCCAGATCGGCAGGATCATCGAACAGGTTCCAAAGGATGCGGGGCATGGCGGCGGGGTCGGAGGAACGGAGCGTCAGCGCGCCCCTGCTTCTCGGGTGCAAAACGGCCATACGGTTGTTGAAGCGGTGCCCGGCGGGCTTGCGGATGCCGGGGAACCAGATATTGGCATCGGGGTAGATGGGGCTCACCAGATATTCCAGATCGGGCCGCTCGCTTTCCGGATGAACCCGGATGAAACAGACACAGCTTGTCGGGAAATTGGCCAGGGGTCCCCTGCGGAACAGGGACCATTGCAGGGCGGAAAGCGAGATGCGGTCGAAACGGAGCAGGGGGTCGAGGGAAACGGGCTGGCAAAGATCGAAGCTCAGAACCGCATTGACGTGATCATGCAGGTTCTTGCCGACCTGGGCCCGGTCCAGCACCGGCTCCACCCCCATGGCCTTCAATTCATCGGCCGGCCCGATGCCCGAAAGCAAAAGAATCTGGGGCGAATTATAGCTGCCCCCGGCCAGGATCACCTCGCAGGCCGCATGGGCTTTCAGGACCCGCCCCCCTTTGCCATATTCGACGCCCATGGCCTGGCCGTTTTCCACCAGCACCCGGTGCCCCAGGGCGCGAGTCTCGACCCGCAAATTGGGCCTGGACATGGCCGGTTTGAGAAACACCCGGGCGGTTGAGGAACGCCGCCCACCGCCGATGGTCATGTCCGGCCGCGCAATGCCTTCGGGCTCGGCGCCGTTGTAATCGGAGGATTTGGCAAAGCCCAGTTTTTCGGCGGATATGGAAAAAAGATCATAGAGCGGGTTTTCAATGCCAAGCTGGGAAGTCTTCAACGGCCCGCCCGTGGCATGATAATCATCGCCGCCCCGACAACTGTCTTCCGAGCGTTTGAAATAGGGCAGCACATCGTTATAGCCCCAGCCCTCCAGCCCCAATTGACGCCATTGATCGTAATCCAGCGGATTGCCCCGCGCATAGATCATGGCGTTGATCGACGAGGATCCCCCCAGAACCTTCCCCCGGGGCGGCGTCAGGCGCCGGTTGTTGGCGTGGGGTTCGGGCTCGGTCTCGAAATCCCATCTCAAAGAAGGGTTTTGGGAAACAAAACGCATGGCCAGGGGAATGGGAATTAAGGGATGGCGGCCGGGACCGCCGGCCTCCAGCAAAAGCACCTTGTTGGCACTGTCCTCGCTTATACCAGCGAGCATTGAAAGAGACTCATTTAGGGGATTCCCAAGCGGTTAAAA
>CAZBQG010000374.1:0-2977 GCA_964493945.1 uncultured Rhodospirillaceae bacterium | reverse complement strand
TCTTCAAGGCCCAGGGGCAGGACTGCCGGCCCGCCTTCGACTTGCTGAAGGAGCATCTGAAAACCTACACGCCGGAGACAGGTGAAGAGATTTCCACCGTCCCGGCGGAGACCATCCGCCGCTTAGCCGGTGAATTCGCCGATGAGGCCCGCATCGGCTCAACCATCGTCATCGACGGGGTGACCATCCCCTACCGGCCGGTGGCGGCCATCGCCTTTCGGGGAACCCAGGGGCACCGAAATTCTTCTTACAACATGTTCGCCGTCGATCTTTTGAACATGCTGGTGGGCTGCGCCGACATGGCCGGCGGCTGCCTGGGTTTCAACCCGGTCTGCCACGGCTATCCGGAAACCGGACGGATACGTTATGGACCGGCGGCCGATCCCGACGGATTGATGACCAAGGGCTTCACCGGCAATCACGGGCCATACCCGGTAAAGGCACCGGTCAATCCGCAGAATCTTAACCTCAACGACCTTTATCCCATGGCCATGGGGTCGTGCATGCTCCATGCCGGGAACTACCAGGAAAAAATCTGGCAGGATCTGGAGATAGACTACCGGCCCGAAATGCTGCTCAATGTGGGCACCAACCCCATGATGAGCGTCGGCAACAAGGACGAGACGGCCGAGGCACTGAAAAAATACAAATTCATCGCGTCCTTCGATTTGTTCCTCACCGAGACATCCGAGTTCGCCGATCTGGTGCTGCCCGATCTGGGTTATCTGCAGACCGTCGATTCACGCTCCAACTTTTCCTTCATCTACAGCCATCCGGCAGGCATGGGTGAATGGTGCTGGCCCATCCGCCAGCCGGTGGTGGGTCCGGTTGGTGAACAAAGGCTGTTCGTCGATGCTTTTCTGGACCTGGCCGGGCGGGCGGGCTTTCTGACCGATCTCAACGCGTCCTTCAACGCCATTCTGGACCTGCAGGGACAGAACCGGCTGGAAGGCGATGCCGCCTACAGCTACGAGGAAATCTGTGACCGGGATCTGAGGGACAAGTTCGGACCTGAAAAGGGGTTGGACTGGTTCAAGGAGCACGGCGTGATCAAATGGGCCAAAAAACCGGAAGAAGTCTATTGGCGCCATTTCGAAAATCTGCGTGTGCCCATATACTGGGAATGGATGCATGCCACCTGGGAGATCGCCGAGCCCATCGCCGCCAAGGCCGGCATTTCCATGCCCGAGGAATTCTATTCACCCCTGCCCGATTGGCTGCCCTGCGCATCCCATGAATGCACCAAGGAGGGCCTCGACCTTTACGCCTTTTATTACCGCGACATTGTCCATACCAACAGCCTGACGCTCGAAAATGCGTGGCTCGATGAAGCGGCTCAGATGGACCCCTTTTCTTACAACATCGCGCTCAACGAGGATGTGGGAAAGAAAAAAGGGATGGCCACCGGCGATGAGGTGTGGATCGAAAACGAACAGGGCAAAAAGGTCAAAGGCAAGCTGCGTCTGACCCAGACCATTCATCCCGAAGGGCTGGGCATCGGCGCCTGCGCCGGGCACTGGACCGATAAAATGCCTATCGCCAAAGGCAAGGGCATTTTCATCAACGATCTTCTGGAGCTTGATCTGGGCCATTCCAGCCCGACCAATCTAAGCCTGGATGTGTGTGTCAAAGTGAGGATCAGTCCGGTTATTTAGAAGCATTTTTTGGAGGAGGAACGAAATCATGGCGAAAATCACTTTCGGGTTCGGCACTTCACACAGCCCGTTGCTCAACACGCCTGCGGAAAGCTGGGATCTCCGGGCCGGCGACGATATGAAAAATCCGGCCCATCCGTTCCGAGGCAGGGAATACAGTTTCGATGAGCTGGTGGAATTGCGAAAAGGCGAAAATCTGGCTGAACAGAACGCCATGCCGGTGCGCGAACAGCGTTACGCCAAATGTCAGGAGCACCTTAAATTCCTGGGTGAGAAGCTGGAACAGGCGGCGCCCGATATCCTGGTCATCATGGGCAACGACCAGCGCGAGGCCTATATGCCTGATCATACGCCGGCTTTCCTGGTCTATTGCGGTGAGAACATGGTGACCCGGGGCATCACCAAGGAACAACTGGCCCGCATGAACCCGGGCATCGCTGTCGCCGCCAAAAGAACCCTGGGCCAGCCGGAAAGGCAATATGCGGGCGTGCCGGACCTGGCCCAGCATCTGTTCGATGAGTTAATCGATGATTTTGACCTCTCTTCTTCGGATCAGTTCACCACGCCTGGCGGCGAGACCAGAGGCACCCCCCACGCCTTCAGCTTCATCTTCCGGCGCATCATGAACGGCCAGGCCCTGCCCATCCTGCCCATCTTCACCAATACCTTCTTCCCGCCCAACCAGCCGAAATCCAAAAGAGTGATTGAGTTCGGCAAGGCCGTCGGTAAGGCCATTGCATCCTGGGACAGCGATAAAAAAGTCGCCGTCGCGGCGACCGGCGGTCTCAGCCATTTCGTCATTGATGAGGAACTGGACCGGCGCCTGCTGGATGCCATCGCCGCCCGCGATGAGACGGCGATCATCAATGAGCCCGAAGCCAACCTGCAATCGGGCACCTCCGAGCTTAAAAACTGGATCGCCACCATGGGGGTGACCGACGCGACCGGGCTTGAATTCCAGGAGGTGGATTATATCCCGTGCTACCGCTCGGTAGCCGGAACCGGCAACGCAATGGCCTTCGGGCTCTGGGCCTAATCGTGGGGAATTGATTACCGGGGCAGGGTCACGGTCCGTGTCATTTTCGTCGTGCCATGAAGTTTGCCATGGGCCTGGATCACCACCTCTTTGAGGCCGGCGGGAAGACGGATACAACAAAGCGTCCGGATGAAAGGCTTGTCCTTGACATGGGGATGAAGCAGCTTGCGCGTGCCCAGCACCTTGCCGTCCGGACCCAGGACGCGCCATCCATCGGCATAATGTTTCCAGCCTAGGGTCAGGGCTCATTAATTCAGATAGAAGATAACAATAGCGGCAATGCATA
>CAZBQG010000373.1:0-2989 GCA_964493945.1 uncultured Rhodospirillaceae bacterium | reverse complement strand
AGTGCCATGATGGTACGGTTTCCATGGATTTGGAGGCTATCTGGGGAATGTCGGTCTAAGGTTATCCAGACCCGTTCAGGTTACGTCCGATCGACCGCGGCTGTCGATGTGTGGAATAGCTGGCGGCAGCGGCAGACATATGCTTTGGTGACGGCCTAATAGGGTGGGGAGTGGTTGGGAACGGATACACCCAGATGAATACAGTACGTGCTTCCGTTTTTGCCGCCGTCCAACGGCGGTTTTTCTTTGGCTGGGCTATTCTTGCTGCCGCTGCCATCAGCTTTTTTGCCAGCGGTCCCGGCCAGTCCCATACCTTCAGCGTCTTCATCGAACCGCTGAGCAGGGATCTGGGCATGGCCCAGACCTCGATTACCTTGGCCTATGGCGTCGCCACCTTGGTTGCGGCGTTGGGCTTGCCGCACATGGGCAAACTGGTCGATCGTTACGGCGTCTGGCGGGTGATGATCGTGGTGTCGGTGCTGCTGGGGCTGGCCTGCATCGGATTCGGCACCGTCGTTGGCATCATCACCCTGGCCTTGGTTTTTGCCGCGCTACGCTTTCTCGGCCAGGGCTCGTTGATGCTCTTTTGTGCCAATCTGGTTGCCCAGTGGTTCCATCAGAAACGCGGCTTCGCCATGAGTATCATGGCGCTGGGTTTTTCCGCCTCCATAGCGCTGCATCCACCTTTGGTGCAGTGGCTGGTCGACAGCGTCGGCTGGCGCCAGGCTTGGCTCTGGCTGGGCATCATGACCTGGGCCATTCTGCTGCCGCTGGTGTTGCTGCTGGTCCACAACAAGCCCGAGGACTGTGGCCTGCTGCCCGACGGCGCGGTAGCGGACGATGCGAGCGAGGAGGGTGCGGCCGCCGCCGAAGCTGGCTTGACCCTGAAGCAGGCGATTCGGACCCCGGCGTTCTGGATCATTGCCGCCGGTTTGTTCACGCCGGCGTCGCTTGTCACAGCGCTTTTTTTCTTCCAGGTTTCGATCTTTCAGTCCCAAGGATTGAGCCAGCAGGTGGCGGCTCAGATCTTCACCGTCTCGGGCGTCACGATGGTGATAGCGATGCCCTTCTTCGGCCGCATCCTCGACCGCTTTCCCACCCAGTACGTGTTCTCCGGCGCGTTGCTGCTGCTGTCGGTTTCGATGATCACTGCCTCGCTGGCCGACAACGTCGCCACGGCGATGATCTACGGCGCCCTGTTTGGCGCCAACAACGCCGCCAACATCACCTTCTTCAGCTACATGTGGGCGCGCTATTTCGGCCGCAAGCACCTGGGTTCGGTGCAGGGCGCGGGCCAGATGATCGGCGTCGTCGGAGCTTCGGTGGGTCCGCTTCCCTTCGGCCTCGCCTTCGACCTCAGCGGCAGCTACATCGGCACCCTGCAGGGCTTGGCCCTGGTACCGGTGGGCTGTGCCGTGCTGGCATTATTCCTGCGCGCGCCGTCGTGGGAGGTGAAGGACTAGAACAGTTCACACCCGTCATCCCCGCGAAAGCGGGGATCCAGGTTTGGCAGTGTTTTTCATGGTGGCAACAGCGGAATGACAGAAAAAATAGGCACAAAACCTGGGTTCCCGCTTGCGCGGGAATGACACCAAAAAAGAGCCGCTCTATAACACCCTCTCAACCGCCACCCCGCGCACATCCATCTCAAATTCAAGCGCTTCAACCGGCGGTCGGGCGTAGTGCCAAGTCAGTCCTTTGGCGGCGGCACCGCGGGCCACGATTTCGTCGGCCATGAAGGGGTGAGGGTCATGGACGGTATAGGCCTGGACGGCGCTGGAGTCGGCCCAGCCAACGCCCAGCGCCGCCATGCGGCTTTCCATGGCGGCCAGCACGAACCGAGCCTTTTCCCGGATGGCATCGGGCGAGGTCTCGCCCTCGCGCACGATGCGTCCGGCGTAGCTTCCCGTGCCCTCGCTGGCCTCGGCCGAGCCAGCGACGACGAAGTTGGGAGCGCCGGCGGTAGCCGGCACGGTGTAGCAAAAGGCCGCAAAGCAGGGCTCCGGCGGTGGCTCGATCTCGGGACAGACGTTGGATCGCGCCACCGGGTTTTCGTCTTCGTGGAATATCCCCCAGCGTTCCAGGGTGCCGACGTATACCCGGTTGAACGCCACGAAACCCTCGGCCGTGAAGGGCTCCGGCGAGCGCAGCTCGCAGGCGCAAAACGAAGTCGTTGGCCGGCCCACCGCCTCCAAATGGGCTTCGATGGCACGGAACCCCTGCTCCATCGGTAGCGGTCGAGCAAAGCTGGCACGTTCAACTACGAACCCCGCCGCCGCTGCTACTCCGCCCGAATACTGAAACTGTCCGCGAATGTAACGATAGCCGCCGGGCTCGAAAGAAGCCGTTTCCGCCATAGTGAATTCTCCCGAGGATGCGCCTGCTTCACAATAGGTGGTACGCCATTTTTCTCGGCCTCGCCAGGATTTTTCGGTTCGGCTGGAGACGAACGACAGCGTTAGTTATTTTTTGTATTGGATCTTTCCTCTAAGTACCTTTCTGTGAGGCTCATCAATATTTGATCACGTCTGGCGGCCCATTTGTCGATGACGTTATGGTCGATCAATTCGTTTCTTTTCTTGTCATTTTCGTCGGGCGTTTCGGCAAAGCGGAGGATCGCGGAATCGATCTCAGAGAGCAGCAACCCAAGTTCGGATTTGGAGTTGAGGTGGGCCAGGTAGAGTTCATCCGGTGAGAGAACTTGCTTGAAGGTAGCGATCGCCGCCAGCAGCGCCGTGACGACGAACGTAGAGTTACCAAAAGCTACAAGAACTGGATGGGTATCGGAATCGAAATTGGCAAAGACAGCAAATATGGTTGCTAGGAACGAGAGAAAGATAGTGGTGGCTGAAAACCCGTGATTCGCCCAGCGGAATCTGTTTTTCCTTTTTCCCGCTTTCTTGGTCTGGTTCTCAACGGAATACCTGAGGTGGGTGAGTGCCTCCACCAAGCGGCTTATTTTTGTGGCAAGCTCGGATCAAAAAAAGAC
>CAZBQG010000372.1:0-3047 GCA_964493945.1 uncultured Rhodospirillaceae bacterium | reverse complement strand
GCAAACTACTTCAAAAATGCCGGTTATGCTTCCGTCAAAACTTGAAACACTCTAGCGCCTGCTTCCATGATCCCACCCCTGTTCATGGGTGCGGCTGAACTGGATGTTTTGCTGGATAGCTCAAAGCGGATGGCCGAACATTTGAGCCAGGGCGGGCGGCCTTACCGCTTGGAGATATATCCCGGCGTCACTCATTTATTTATGAACTTCACGCGCATGGTGGACCGCGCCATGGATTGCGTTTCCCATGGGGCGGCCTTTCTCAAGGAATTTGTCTAGGTCTTGTAGACCTTCACCTTGGCGCAAACATCCATATTCAGGTTGGACGGGCTGGAATGGGGGAAATCCACTTCCAGAAGGTCATTGAAGCGGACCCCTTTACCCTTGGCCATGGGCATGGAATCAGCCCAATGCCCGGCGCAGGCACCGACGCCCAGCCCTTCCGGATGGATCAACTGGGTCAGGCGGACCTTTCCCTTGACCCTGTGTCCATGGTCGTTCTCGACCCACACTTCGTCGCCGGATTTCAGATCCTTTTTCTTCCCCACATCTTCGTTGATGGCGATGTTGTAGGAGAAGGGATCCAGGCGCGCCGCCTCGTCCAGCCAGGCGTTTTCCATGGTCAGGCTGTTGGTGTGCACCGTATCCCGGTAATAGAAGGCGTAGAAATCGAAATCCGGCAGATCGCATTCATGGGAAGGGCAAGGCAGCCAATCGGGCAGCGGCTGGTAATGTTCCTCGGGCAGATGGAAATCACAAGGCTCCGCGATGGCCGTCGCTTTTTCGTAGATGTCGGTCATCCATTCCCAATAAATGGGCACGCGCACATCGATGAAATGGCGCCAATAGACTTCTTCGGGCTTCTTCGGCCATTTGACCAGCCCGTGTTTCTTGAAATAGTCATAGCCTTTATCCGGGCCGAACTTGTCCTTGAGATCGTGGTCGCAAATTTCTTCATAGGTGTAGCGCTTGTCCTTCTCCAGGCGGAAGGGCGGCTGCAGATCGAGGGTTGCGTTAAATGCCGCATTGTAATCGGGCAGAATGCCGATGCGGTCGGCCAGCTCGATCAGCACGTCGCCGACGAAACGCTGTTCGCCCTGGGGCCCGACCACGGGCTGGCGCACCGGCCAGCACCAATCGCCCATGCCCGCCGGATGGGAAAAAATGAACGGCATCTGGGAGCGGGAATCCATGCTTTGCAGATAGCCGCAATCGGGCAGCACGATATCGGCGAATTCGGAAGTCTCGGTCAGGAACAGATCGATGGAAACCATGAATTTGTATTTTTTCAAGGTTTCCGCCACCGTATCCTTGTTGCCGACGCTCATGATTTGGTTGGTCCCAATATTGAGCAGAACCTCGGGCCGGTAGGGTATATCGAATTTCTGCCAGAGCTCCTCTTGGTCCGATGAACCCTGCAACACCGATCCCATGCCCATGGGAAACAGGTCCGACAGGCTGAGCCGTTCGGGATGGGCCGGTTCGTCCAGCGGGTAGGGTTTGTGGGGCACCAGCCATTGTCCGACGATCATCAGGCCATCGGGATCGGGATGTGGCGCAAAACGCACCCGGCCGGTTTCCGGATAGCCATGACAGGCTGAATTGAACCCCAGACAGCCGCCGGCCATGTCGGCCGAGCCCACCAACTGATTGAGCAGATCGACGGACAGCATATTGTATGTGGAATTCTTGTGTCCCTGTGATCCACGGAAGGCGATGGCCGCCACGGGCCGGTAGGGGACGGTGACCCCGTCGATGACGATGGTCGAGCCGATGCGTGCCTCGGTGGCGAAATCCGTCGCCATCTTGGTGACGGTGGCGGCCGGCACGGTGGAAATTGCTTCGGCCTTTTCCGCCGTATATTTCTTCAAATGTTCCTTGAGCAGGGCAAATCCCGGCTGACAGGACACGCCGTTCGCCTCGAAGTTGCCTTCCAGGGCCATATCATCGGACTGGGCCTCATCAAAAGTGACGGCCCGGCCCGCCTTTTCGTCCCAGACCATGGGCTTGTTGGTTTCCTTATCGCGCACATAACGCTTATCGGGCCCGATCAGATAAGTGGCATTGGTCTTGGCTTTTATATAGGGCGCATCATAGATACCCAGATCATTGACCATGATATTGGACATGGCCAGGGCCAGGGCCGCATCAGTGCCGACCCGGATCGGCACCCATTTCGACGCCTTGGCGCCGGCCTGATTGGCGAAGGGATCGACAACCACCATCTTCATGCCCCGTATCCGGGCATCGGCCGCCTTTTTCATGTTGGAATTGGAAACATGGCCCGCCGCATGGCCCTTGGAGGCGCCAAAAAAGACGGCGTAATTACACAATTCGAAATCGGGCACGACGGACCAGGACGCATGCATGATGCCACTAATTAGATGCGCCCCGTTGCCACAATGGAGTCCGCCGCCGGCAGCCGAGCTGTTGATGGTGCCGAAGGCCGAAATAAACGAAGCCCAGGGAACGGAAAAGGTCTGCACCGTGGTGGTTCGCATGGTGTAGAGCTTTCTGGGATCGTCCTCATGGACGCGTTTGAGCTGGGCGCCCACCTCGTCCAACGCCTCTTCCCATGAAATTTCCTCCCACCCCGGATCGATACCGATGCCTTTTTCCGGATTGGTTCGGCGCAGAGGCACTTTCAGCCGGTGGGGATCGTAATGGGTCATGATGCCCGAAACCCCCTTGCCGCAAAGGCGCCCCAGACCTACCACGCTTTCAGGATTGCCCTCAATCTTGGTGATCACCCCATCGACCCGGTGGGCGATGATCGAACAGGACCCATAGCAAAGGCTGCAAGATGAAGGTACCCACACATCGTCATGGGCGCTGGTTCCTGGCTCCAGGTTGGCCCGTGCATCTTTGTCTGCATCTACGACGTTCATGACTGAATTCCCCTGTTCCGGCATCTGTTGAAAGCGAATTGTTTATCCTAGTTCCATTTCGCCCCGCAACCCAAGGAATATCAGGGGCACCTTTATAATCAATCGGACGCCCCCATTTACCTCGCTTGATTACCTGATTTGTGATTCACTCTGATTTGA
>CAZBQG010000371.1:0-3053 GCA_964493945.1 uncultured Rhodospirillaceae bacterium | reverse complement strand
CAGAGCTTTGGCGAAGTGCCACCCGGCCTGATCGACGATGACGACGGCATGGGCGGAGCCCATGCCCAAACCAAATGCAATCAACGGAAGGGCCACCAGGATCGGAATATTAAAACGGAATTTCATTTTCGGACTCACTTCATTTCTCCCTTTGAGGTAAGCCTAGTTTCTCCCTATTAGGTCGCGGGTCTTAACATGTTTTGAATTGAAAGGATAATCATTATTATTCACATTTTAGATTATATAAATATGGAAGTTAATCCGACATGAACCTGTCTTTCCACATTTCTTGGGCGGCCGGCTGATGGCCGCCCGCAAGGTCAAGGCCATCCGCCTCCATCAATTCGGCGGGCCGGAAAATTTCCGCTGGGAGGATGTGGAGGTGGACGAGCCCGGACCGGGCGAGTTGCGCATCCGCCAGACAGCCATCGGGCTCAATTTCAACGAAATCAATATCCGCCGGGGACGGGGCAGCTTCCCGCCGGATCAGTTGCCCATCATTCTGGGGCGCGAGGCGGCGGGCCTGGTGGAAGCGGTTGGCCCGGAGGTGGAAGGCTTTATTCCCGGTCAGCGCATCGCCTACGGATATGGTGGTTTTGGCGGCTATGCGGAAGCCCGCATCCTGCCCGCCGCCAAAGCCGTTACCTTACCCGATTCCATTGAGGACCGGGTCGCCGCGGCGGCCATGGTCAAGGGCATGACGGCCCAATACCTTCTTCGCCGCGCCTACCGGGCCGAGGCCGGGGACTGGATCGTTGTCCATGCCGCCGCCGGGGGAGTAGGCTCCATCCTCTGCCAATGGGCCCGGCATCTTGGCGCCCATGTGATCGGGGTCGTGGGCAACCAGACCAAGGCTGACCTTATCGGTAAGCGTGGATGCGATCACGCCATTGTCTTTCCCGGTGAGGATTTGGCCGGTCGGGTGAGGAAAATCACCGAGGGGCAAGGTGTGCGCGCGGTATATGATTCCATCGGCAAGGACAGTCTGGAGAGTTCCCTGGACAGTCTGGGGCTTGGCGGTCATCTGGTGGCTTTCGGCGATACCTCCGGCGCGGTTGAGAACATTGAGCCACATATGCTGATGAGCAAGGGATCGCTCACCTACACACGCACCTCCATGCGCCACTTCACATCCACCCGCCAGGACCTGGAGGCGACGGCAGGCGAGCTTTTCGCCATGATCGAGAAGGGGTATGTGGGGATCGAAATCAACCAGACCTACCCGCTGAAAGACGCCGCCCGGGCCCACCAGGATATTGAGGAGCGGCGAAACACGGGATCCTCCATCCTGTTGCCCTGAAGGGGCGCCATGAAAGAAAATCCAGGCTTAAGCCCGAATCACGCCGACGCCGTCTTCGTTTTCCAGTTTGGTGCCATATTGGGCCGACAGACCGGCCAGACGGGCAATCAAATCATCGCCAAGCTCCCGGTCCGCCAACACCGGGCGGCCACGCTGGGCGCGGGGCAGGCCGAAGCCGAGATTGAAGGGGTGCAGCTCGACCCGGGCCAGGTCTCTGCCTTCGAAACGGCAAAGGGCTATGAAGGAGCGCCAATATTCAGGATAGGCCGGCATGCCTTTGGTGTCATTGTTGGTACGTGCATCCTGGAAATCCGCCGGCGTCGCCTCCCAGCCAAGATCGAAACGGCGGTATGATTCGCGGGGGAGATATGCCACGGTTTCGTTCTGCAAGATAAGATTCCCCAGGCTGTAGAAAATGGGCTTGCCGGCATGGATTTCCACGCCCAGGGTAAAATGCACCCCATGGATGGCGATCATATCGGCCCCGGCATCGATCGCTTTTTTGGAAAATTCCCTGGCGAAAAGGGCCAGATCCTCCATCTCTGAATTGGTTTCAGCCTGCAACGCGTTGCGCGGGCCGAATTCGTGGCAATGAAGCGAAAAGATCACCCAGTCCGCCTGGCGCCAGGCTTCGGCGACGGAGCGCAGATTCCCCTCTTCGTCCAGGGGATCGGCCCGGGTGGTCCAGGAACATTCGTCTCCCAGTGAAAAATGCCGGCCTAAAAATGTCACTTCGCTTTTGCTGGCCCCCGGCGCCTCCTTGTCGCTGAAGAAATTAGTCCGCCGCCTGGCATTGGCCTGATCGAAGCCTAACTGCTCGCTCATGCGTAAAAGCTGCTCCAGGGCGGGCTGATCCACCTTGTAGCGGGTCCTGAAGCCCAGCGGATTGATCCCCGGGCGGCCTTCCAGATCCGGCCCCTGGGTGGAGGCCCGCTGCCAGGGCTCAAAAAAAGCATTGGCCGAAACCAGCCCGATGCGGCCCGCCGGCGTATCCACATAGCCGGGTGCGCGGGCCTCGGCCAAATTCATGCCCGCACCCGCATGGGCCAGCCCGGCCTCATCCAAATGGCTAAGCATGGCCTGGACGCCGCCATGGCCGTAATCGCTGGCATGATTGTTGGCGGTGGATACCAGATTGATGCCCAGCCATTGCAAATCCTTCAACAACCCAGGCGGCGTACTCATCAGAGTGCCCTGGGAAAGATCATGAAACCCTTCATGGTCCCGGCGCACGGTGGTCTCCAGATTTGTATAGGCCCCGTCGGCGCCCCGCAGCATCTCGGCCAGAGCCAGATAGCGCTCCTCGGTGAAAGGCGTCAGACTGCGGGTCGGCATGGTATCACCGGTCAGGACCATATTCAGGTCGCCGCTTTGGGATTGGTAAGTCATCTGTTCATGCCTCGTGCAGTCAGGAGAGTCAGGACGCAATTCTAAACCAACCCGGTGAAGGCGTCACCGCTAGAAGCGATGAAAGTCATGAGGGACGTATATAGAACGCTGCGTAAAAAAATTCAGTCTTCAAACCAAAATTCAGGTTGATTTCCATCATTCGTCATAACACTCTCAGTCATATTTTCTATTTCAGGAACGGCATTTATCCATAATATTTCAGTGCCAGGATGGTGGTTATTAAATACACGGAAGATTTCATCAATAAACGCTCGCCCAACAGTATCTATTCCTTTGAAATCCAATAAGACGCTGGATTCTCAAATCAAGTGCAACACGTGAGGTTATGGAAGAAAGCTTCGGC
>CAZBQG010000370.1:0-3066 GCA_964493945.1 uncultured Rhodospirillaceae bacterium | reverse complement strand
ATATCAAGCCTAACGGGACCTTAACGAGTCAAACTTTCTGGGAATGGGTATAAGGAGCGATATCCGGTAACAGGCATGGACAAAGCCAACATGTATTTTCAATTATCATACCAAATTAGTCGGATTTTAGATTCAAGGGAAAAAATTGGATGGCCGAACCAGTTGAAGGAATGACCGCTTATCATGCAGTGGACGGCTTCCACCCGACTGCACCTGGGTCCCAAAATGGTAAGCAATTTATTATAAAATGGCTGGGGCGGCAGGGATCGAACCTGCGAATGCCGGCATCAAAAGCCGGTGCCTTACCACTTGGCTACGCCCCATTAAGCGCCTTGTACCTGCCTGGGCGGCGGCGCGCAACTTAGTCCGTAAGGCCCGGCGCCGCAACCGCCAACAAGGGCGCCGCCGCGACCCACCAATCCCGATGATCCCGGCTCAATTTCAGGCTGGCCGCGGCCGCCTCGGGCGCGCCGTCCATCAGGGCAAAACAGGTGGCTCCCGAGCCCGACATGCGGGCCAGGCGGCAGCCGGCAAGCCCCTCCAACTCATCCAGCACCCGGGCGATTCCGGGCGCAAAACTGATGGCGGGCCGGGTCAGATCATTGCGCCGGAGGGCCAATTGGCGGCCCAAACCCTCTGCGTCTTTGGGCGCATTGATCAAAGGATTGGGGTCGGAAAATCCGCCTCCCAGGTCCAATGCGCCAAACACATCCGGGGTGGCCAGGGTTACGCCCGGATTGGCCAGGACCAGCCAGGCATCGGGCAAGGGGGGGGCCACACTCAGTTTCTCGCCGATGCCACTCACCAGTGACGCCCGCCCGGCCAGACATACCGGCACATCGGCGCCCAGCTCCAAGGCCATTTCCATCAATTCAGCACGGCCAGGATTTTGCTTCCAAAGCCGGATGAGGGCGCTAAGAGCCGCCGCCGCCCCAGCCGAGCCGCCGCCCAGCCCCGCCCCCACCGGCAGGGTCTTGGCCAGGGTCATCTCCGCCCCATACGCCAACCCTCTCCGCTCCGCCAGGAGGCGCGCGGCGCGCATGACCAGATTATCCTCCACCTCCCCCAACCCATCCGCCCGGGGGCCTTCCACGCTGAGCCGGAGTTCGCTGGCGGGGCCGATGGTGAGCGTATCGCCAAGCCCGGCGAAGACCACCAGACTGTCCAGCAGATGATAGCCGTCATCGCGCTTGCCCGTAACATGGAGATATAGATTGACCTTGGCCGGGGCGAGGTGAACGCTTGTCCCCCCGTCCGGAGTCTGACGATCACCTAGCGTCACGGTTTTCTTTTCTCGGGCAGACCTTGTTTCAGCTTTTTATTGATTTTGGGGATGTCTTCCTTGTTTGGCTCCAGGGTCAGGGCCCGTTGCCATTGGAAGCGGGCCTCGGTGCGCCGCTTGGCCTTCCAATAGACATCGCCCAGATGATCGTTGATGGTGGGGTCTTCGGGGCGCAGCTCGACGGCACGCTCCAATTGCTTCACGGCCCCCTTGAGATCGCCCAGTCGGTGCAGCACCCAGCCCAGGCTGTCGACGATATAGCCGTCCCTGGGGCGCCGGGCCACGGCCTTTTCGATCATCTTGCGGGCGCGTTTCAGGTTCCTGCCTAATTCTACCCAGGAATAGCCGAGATAATTCAGGACAGATGGATGATCCGGCTGGAGATCCAGGGCCTTGAGGAAATCCACCTCCGCCTTGGGCCATTCCTTCAGCCGCTCGAAAGCGATGCCGCTGGAATAGAACAGGGTCCAATGGCGGGTCTCGATCTTGGTCAGGCGTTCCTTGGTCCTGGTATAGGCCTTGGCGGCTTCCCGGTAACGTTCGTGGCGGCGCTGGATATCGCCCAGACTGACCAGCGCGTCATAACGGGCGGGCCGCTCATCGGCCATTTTGCCCAGCATGGCCACCGCCTTGCCGGTCTTGCCCATTTGATCCAGATTGCCGGCGATGCGCAGGCGTGCGGTCCAGGAAAAGTGGGATTCCCCATCAACGCTCTCATAGGCCGCAATGGCGTCTTCCAGCCGGTTGTCACTTTCCAGGGTTTCGGCCAAAAGCAGGCGCGCAATTTGAAAATCGGGCCGCAAATAAAGCGCCAGACGGACGAACAACATGGTCTCGTCCGGACCCTGGCGGCGGGTGGCGCCGGCCAGACTGAAAAAGGCCTCGGCCATGCCGTTCCGTACCGAGGCCAAAAACACTCCCGGCCGGTGGCCCCGTTTGAGGCGAGCCAGGGCATCATCCAGCATGGTCGTGTCGGGACGCCGTTCAAGATATTTCTTGTAAACGGCACGGGCCTCTCCGGGTTTTCCGGCACGCTCCAAAAGGGTGCCCAGATAATGGGTCAGCCTGAGATCAGGAATTTGACGTTTTTTGGCGAGCGCCCGGAAGCGCTTCTCCGCCGCCGCCTGACGCCCCGCATGGGCTTCGATAAGGCCGGCGTGAAGTCCGTTGAGAACGGCGATGCCCGAATTACTTGATCCCTTTTTGAGCAACGCGAGTGCGGCTTCCACATCCTTGAGGCCGACCAGAGTCCAAGCATTCAGCAAAGGCAGGACAAAAAGATTGATACCGGTTGCCGGCAGCCCGTCCAGGGTTTCCTTGACGGATTTGAAATTGCCTTTTTTTATCTGTTCCATGGCCAGAACCAAATTGGCCAGCTCAGCGCGGCGCCCGGTCGTTTTGCTCAGCTTGCGGGCCAGGGGCAGAGCCTGATCGAACCGCCCGTCGCTGGCCAGCAGCCCGAAGGTGCGGACCAAAAGGTCGGGGTTCTCCGGATCTTTTTTGAGGGCGGCCAGATAGAGCTCGGCCGCCGCCCTGGTCTTACGTTCAATCTGGGCATGGCGCGCGGCCAAATAATTGCCGAAAATCGATTGGCTGGGCTGGGGGTCACCGCTTTTGGCGGCGGCGGGATCCGCCAGCAGGGCAAGCATCAAACCCGCTGTCAAAACCCGCCTTAAATTTAGCGCCGAACCGGTCACTTACTTTCCCATTTGAAAAAACCTAAACCCTTACTAGGTTCTGTACTCAATTACCGCCTGATTAACCAGCTTGTGATTCAAACACCG
>CAZBQG010000369.1:0-3071 GCA_964493945.1 uncultured Rhodospirillaceae bacterium | reverse complement strand
GTCCAATTGCGTTTGCGTCAGCCAGGATAAGTCTTTCTTTTGATACCCTCCAAAGCTCCTAAAAGCATCATCAAGTGAAATCCTGAATGAATAATTAATGGGTCCTGAGCCTAGCTGAGGCTGTTCTCTAACTCGGGGTTGGTTGCCAAGCTCTCCGAGGTGCGTCTGCCGGGTCCACTGTTCTCTCCGCGGTAGGGGCTTTGCCCTCCGCATAATGGCGTTAGGGGACGTTGGCAGATCAATGTTGAAAACGCGCTTGCCTCGATGAGGCATCGCAAAGCCTCGGTCGATCTCGCCGACGCCACCGTCCCGGCAGGGACACCGTTTCCGCTATCGCCGAATTCCTTGAGGTTTTCTCTCTATGCCATTGCCTCCTTGGCTGACCAATGGAAGTCCGTTCGGTCGCACCACATGCGGTGGAGAATGACCGCCAGTTTTCTGGCCACAGCGACCTTGGCTTTCTTGAAGCCAATGCGTTTGGCCAGCCTCAGGCCCCAGTCTTTCAGCGTGCAACCATGCCCAGAGATCAGCTCTTCCACCCGGCGAGTGAAGACATTGCCTTGCGCCTTGCCAATGACCAGGCCGAGGTTCTTGAGCAGGCCACGGATCTGGTTGCCCAAATCGCGCTTGATATTGACCAGCAAGGAGCGGCTGTTAAGCACCGCGCGTACGCCGTGACACGCCAGTGGTCGGCCCCCATTGAGTGGTCCAGGTTGAATGTTAGTGCGTGACCGGCCTGTAGTCCATTGGAACGATGGTTTCTAGGGCTGGTGGGAATGGCGGATTGGATCAGGGGCAGCAGATCGGCATGCACGATCAACGCCTTTGCCTCGCAATTTTGCAAAATATGGGCCGCCTCTTCGGGCGTGGAATACCAGTTTATGGGCGCCACATAGGCGCCCAGCAGGTCGGCGGCCAACTGGCCTCGAAAAAGGCGAGATCGTTTCTCAAAAAAAGCGCAAAACCGTCATCTTCGCCAATTCCCAGGCTGGCCAGCCCGGAAGCCGCGCGGGCAGACTGGAGGTCCAGCTCCGCCGTGGTCACTTGGCACAGGCCGCTGACCAACAGATTGTCCATCCCTGCTCTCTTTTTCCCCCTAAAATACCCGCTTGAACGGGCTCGCCTAAAAGTTACTCCACACCGGGGCGGTTTGGGTCTATTTTATTGGCAAGAGGGGTAAGCGGGTCAATGAACAATAAACATACGGGGTTTAAAAAACATTCGGGGCACAGGCCGCGCCGGCGTCCGCCCTTTCATCGGCGCAATGGGGGGCGCGGGCGGAAGGTCTATGGGGCACTGGATCTGGGCACCCATAATTGCCGCCTGCTGATCGCCAAACTCCGGCGCGGCACCATGTCGGTGGTTACTTCTTATTCGCGCATCGTGCGCTTGGGTGAAGGGGTGGCCGGGTCGGGCCGGCTCAGCGAGGCGGCCATGGACCGCACGCTAAAGGCCCTCAAGACCAGCGCCGCCAAGTTCGATGAGCACGGCGTCACCCGGCTCCGGGTGATCGCCACCGAGGCTTGCCGGCGGGCTGAAAATTGCGAAGAATTTCTGTGGCGCGTGAAGGATGAAACCGGTCTGGAGCTGGAAGCCATTTCCAGTGAGGAAGAGGCACGCCTGGCCCTAGCCGGCTGTCAGGGCCTGATGGAGGATGGTGCCCGCCGCGCCCTGGTCTTTGATATTGGCGGCGGCAGCACGGAGCTGGTCTGGGCCGGGCAAGGTGAACCGGGCGGTGGAGAAAATGGAGGGTCAGGAAAGGCCAATGGCCGCTTCTCGGTGATCGACATGCTTTCCCTGCCCATGGGCGTGGTGACCCTTTCCGAAAGCAATGGCGGAGGGGTGCTGGATGAGGATCACTATGGCAAAATGGTCGCCCAGATCGCCGGCCGCCTACCCGAATTCTGTGAGCGCAATCAGATTCTCCAGGAGATTGCCCAAGGCCGGGTCCAGATGCTGGGCACGTCGGGTACGGTGACCACCCTGGGCGCAATTCACCTGGAATTGCCATCCTATTCCCGGGCCCGCATCGATGGCTTTACCATCTCGTTTGATGGGCTGGAGCAAACCATCCGGCGAGTGGTCGGGGCGGATCATGCGGCGCGCATTGCCATGCCCTGCATCGGGGCCGAGAGGGCCGATCTGATGATCCCCGGCTGCGCCATCGTCCAGGCCATCCGGGAACGCTGGCCGGTGGGCCGGCTGCGCATCGCGGACCGGGGCCTGCGCGAAGGCATCCTGCTCGATCTGATGATGGAAGATGGCCTGCAGGTCGCCTCCAGGCCGGCGGCCAACGCGGCCGGGCGGTCTTGAGCATTCGCCGGAAAGGCCCACATGGCTCCAAAGGCAGTGGGGGCGGCAAAAAGGGAAAATCGGGCCGCCGCCGCGATCCTTCCCAAAGGGTCAAGACGGCCCAGGGGCGCAAGACCTCCTCCACCCAATGGCTCAGCCGGCAGCTTAACGATCCCTATGTGGCGGCCGCCCAGAGCGAAGGAATGCGCTCGCGTGCCGCCTATAAACTGGCCGAGCTGGATGACCGGTTTCATTTCCTGAAACCGGGCCAGCGCATTCTGGATCTGGGTGCGGCGCCGGGCGGCTGGACCCAGATTGCGCTGGACCGGGGCGCCCGGGTGGTGGCCATCGACAAATCCGAAATGGACGCTCTGCCCGGCGCCACGGTGCTGGAACTGGATTTCATGGACGACGATGCGCCAGGGCTGATCGCACAAGCTTTGGACGGACCGGCGGATGTGATCCTCAGCGATATGGCGCCCCAATTGACCGGTCATGCCGGGACTGATCATTTGCGTCTGATGGGCCTCCTGGAAGCGGTGTTCGATTTTGCCCTGGCCAATCTGTCAGCCGGCGGCTGCCTGGTGGCCAAGGTCTTTCAAGGGGGTACGGAGGAGGGCCTGCTCAAACGCATGAAGCCCCATTTCACCAGCCTGCGTCATGCCAAGCCGCCCGCCAGCCGCGCCCAGTCTTCGGAAATCTATGTTATCGGCAAGGGCTTTAAGCCCTAGGTCACCGACTCATTAAATCTAAGCCATATTCGCAGTGACGCGAGTTTG
>CAZBQG010000368.1:0-3085 GCA_964493945.1 uncultured Rhodospirillaceae bacterium | reverse complement strand
CTGATCCTCCTCTTCCTAACTATAAAGGTGGACCACTTTTTGGGGGGAGGACCAGTGAGAGGTAAGCCTGGATAGCGGAAAGTATCGGAAGGGCGAGGAGAGAAAGCCATTACAACGGCAGCGCAATTTGAGTATGATCGCCATGGACTTGAAGGCTATCTGGGAAATGTCGTTTGTTAAGAAATACTCTTGCACAAGGTGCCGGCCTTCATCACACTCGCGACGGAAAGCTGAAACCAGGGCGCGGGCTTTGAACCGGCAATCTCCTGGTTGGCAGTATGGGATCGAAAAATGGAAGTCGGTAGTGAGCTCATCGTCGGGGTATCCATCAACAACGTTACCGGGATTACCGGCAAGAGCTACGAGCTCGCCGACCTCTTGCGTGCCTCCAGGGAGGCCGAGGCCATGGGGTTTGACGCCATCTGGGTGCATGACGGCATGACCGGGCGGCGCACCATGGCCGCCTATGATCCGCCCGCTGTGCTCTGCGCCGTGGCCGCCCAGACCGAGCGCATCCGCTTGTGCACCGGCATCTTGATACCCCATCTCCGCAACCCGATCCATCTGGCCCAGGCTTGGGCGACGCTCAACGAGGTCTCGGAGGGGCGGCCGATCCTGTGCGCCGGCGCCGGCGGCGGCAAGGGGACCATCCACAAGCGCCAATACGGGGCGCTGACCGCGATGCGCCGTGGCGCCGCGTTCGACCCCGACCTGTTTTACCGCCGCCGGGCCCGCCACTTCGCCGAATGCATCGAGGTGCTCAGCCGACTGTGGCGCGAGGACAAGGTTTCCCACCACGGGGAGTTCTACGATTTCGACGAGATGACCCTCGGCCACGCGCGGCCCGCAAATCCGCTGCCCCTGATCGTCGCCGCCGGCATGTTCATCCCGAAGGAGCAGCAGGGCGCCCACTTCCCTATCTGGAACGAAGAGGTCGCGGGCAAATTCATCGTCGGCGAGCGCGCAACCAAGGCGATGATCGATCACAGCGACGGCTGGCTCACCAACCATTGCCACCCGGAAGAGGTCAAAGAGCATTACGACACGATGATGGAAACCGCGCAGGGGAAATATCCGGGCCGCAAATACGCCATCGGACTCAATTGCTTCATGAATTTGGACGACGACAACCGCAAGGCCTGGCAGGGGGTCAAGAGCCATCTGGAAGACTTCCACGGGCCGCCCATCCCGGACGATCTGGTGGACCGTTGGGGCGCCTGGGGCAACGGCGAGGAGGTGGCGGAGCGCATCAACAGCTATATCGATGTGGGCGTCAGCTTCTTCCAGTTGGTCATCGCCAATCCGGATCAGTTCGGCATGATGAAGCGCATAGCGGACGAAGTTCTGCCCCGGCTCAAGGGGAAATAGGAAAGGCCGGATCGCACGGGGGGCGCCGGAGCCATGAACGACACCGTCACCCAGTTTGTCGAGGCGCGCAGGCCGGCGCCCAAACTCACCCGGTCTTATCGGAAAGCAGGTTGGTGGACGGGGGAGACTCTGGGCGACTGGCTCAGTGCGCGCGCCGCCGAATATCCCGATCAAACGGCCATCGTCGGGCGCCGGGACGCCATGAGTTTCGCTGAGACGGCGCACCGGAGCCAAGCCCTGGCCAGCGCCTTTTCGACGCTTGGGTTGGGCAAGGGCGATGTTGTGGCGATCCACGCCGAGAATAGCCCGGAATACCTCATCGCCCATTACGCGCTGGCCCGGCTGGGGGCCGTCATGACCGCCATCCATGTCTCCTACCGGGCCAACGAGATCGAGACTATCCTCGCCCATGGCGGGGCCCGCGCCATCATCTGCCATGAGGAAGTGCGCGGCTTTCCGGCGGCCCGGGCGGCCCGCGACATGCGCGACCGATTGCCGGGCCTTGAGCATGTGATCAGCCTGGATGGGCCGGAAGAAGGCCTATCACCGAGTCTGGCTAGCCTCATGGAGGGCATGCCCGGGGCACCGCCCGAGTGCCCGCCCCGAGGCCCCGATCCGTTTTTGCTTTTCTACACATCGGGGACCTCGGATCGGCCCAAGGCCTGCCCGCTCACCTTCGACAACCTGCTCGGCCATACCAAGGAGATGGCCGGCGAGTTGGGGATCACCGCAGACGATCTGATCCTCGCCGCCGGTCCTTACAGCCACCTCTATGCGTTGTTCAGCCCCCACCTTTCCTTGTGTACGGGATCGGCGGTCCTGGTCTTGCCTCGCTACCGGCCCCAAGCATTGGTGGAGATAATTGGCGCCCATCGGCCGACCGTGATGTTCGCAACCCCCGCTCACATGTCGGCCTGCCTCAACGAGGGACTGATCCAACCCGGCGAACTCTCATCATTGCGTCTCGCCATCATTGCCGGCAGCGCCGTGCCGCCCGCCCTGATCCGCGCCCTCGACGAGAGACTGCCCGATGCGCGGATCGTCCAGCTTTGGGGCATGACCGAGATGCAAGCGGGGCTTTTCACCCGACCCGGCGATCCCGTGGAAATCTCTGCCGAGAGCTGCGGGCGGCCCTGCCCCGGCACCGAAATCCGCATCGTCGATTCTCAGGTCCGGGAACTCCCACGAGGCGGGGAAGGCGAGCTCCAGGTGCGCGGCTGCAATGTTTTTGCCGGCTATTATGGGAATGACGAGGCGAACGAGTCGAGCTTCACCGAGGACGGCTGGTTCCGCACCGGCGACCTGGCCCGCCAGGACGGGGCCGACAACGTCACCATCAGCGGCCGTATCAAGGACATCATTAATCGGGGCGGCGTCAAGTACAGCACCCGCGAGGTGGAGGACCTGCTCTTCCAGCACCCCAAGATCGAGCAGGTGGCCATCGTCCCCGGGGCGGACGCGGTGATGGGCGAGATCGCCATCTGCTTCGCGGTGCCGTTCCGCGGCGAGGAACTGGCCCTCGATGAGATCTGCGCCTACCTGCTGGAGCGCCAGATCGCCAAGCACAAACTTCCCGAGCGCCTGGAGATCCTGGCGGAAATGCCCATCGGCCCGACCCGGAAGATCATCAAGGAGCAACTCAAGATCGCTGTCAAGTGATCCGGGGATTGGTCGGCCCCCATTGAGTGGTCCAGGTTGAATGTTAGTGCATGACCGG
>CAZBQG010000367.1:0-3094 GCA_964493945.1 uncultured Rhodospirillaceae bacterium | reverse complement strand
GGGTGAACACGGCGCCGCCGTCGCCCCAGGCGCCCAGATTCTTTCCCGGATAGAAGCTGAAACAGGCGGCGTCACTCCACTGGCCCGGTCCCTTACCCTGCCACTTGGCCCCATGGGCCTGGGCCGCGTCTTCAATTACCTTGAGCCCGTGATGCTTGGCGATGGCCATGATCTTGTCCATCTCCGCCATCTGGCCGTAGAGATGCACCGGAACGATGGCCCGAGTGTCGGGCCTGATGGCGGTCTCCAGCGCGGCGGCGTCCATGAGACATGTCTGCGGGTCCACGTCCACGAAGACCGGGCGATAACCGGCATTGACGATGGCTTCCCCGGTAGCGATGAAGCTATGGCTGACGGTAATAATCTTGCCCACACCATCGCCGGGACCGAAAAGTTCGCGCAGGACAAACTCCAGTGCCTGGGTTCCGTTGCCCAGCAGCGCCACATGGCCGCCGCCGCACCAGTCGGCAAATTCCCCGGCAAAGGCTTCGTGATCGTGGCCACCAATAAAACTCGCCCGCGCCAGACAACCGGCTATGGCGGCGTCGAACTCCTGCTTGTGGGCCAGATACTGGGCCTGTAGGTCGACCAGGGGGATTCTACTCATCGCCGCCCCAGGCGAATATCGCGCTTTTGCGAGGAGACAGAGATCTCGCATCCCATTTCCGCCGATTCATAGATTGCCGTGATCAGCTCAAGTGATTTGCGCCCCTCCGGGCCGTCCACCAGAGAAGGGGAACCGTTGACGATTACATCCACCACATGATCGAAATAAGCCACATGGCCGAAGCCGTAGACATCCGGCGGATTTTCCCGGTATGTGCCGAGAATCTCGTCGTCTTCGGGCAGGGCCTCTGTAAAGTGCCATTGCCGCATTTCATTGACCGCGAAGCCGCCGATTTCCACCGTGCCATGTTCGCCGAGAATGGAAATGGAGCCTTCGAGGTCTTTCGGACGGGCGGCAGTGGTGGCCTCGATAACGCCAATGGCGCCGTTCTTAAAGGTGATGATGGCGACACCCGTATCTTCCGATTCGATATTCACCAATGCGGTGTTGGTCTTGGCATAGACCGTGGCGGCGGACCCCATACACCATTCCAGAAGGTCGATATGATGGCTGGCCTGGTTGGCGAAGACTCCGCCATCCATGGCCCAGGTTCCGCGCCAAGAATCCTGGTCGTAATAGGCCTGATCCCGTTTCCAGCGCACCCGCACCGTACCCATCACCAGCTTGCCGAAACGTCCCGCCTCAAGCGCCTGGCGCAGTTTGCGCACGGGCAGGTTATAGCGGTTCTGCTTAACCACGAAGAGCCTGATCCCGGCATCGTCACAGACCCGGATCATCTCGTCGGCATCCGTCAACGTCAGAGCCATGGGTTTCTCCACCACCATGTGCTTGCCATGGCGGGAAAGGGCGATGGTGTGTTCCGCGTGCAACCCGCTTTCGGTGAGAACGCAGATCACATCAACATCACCACCATGGACCTTCATCATCTCGTGCATGTCAGTGAAATGGGGGACAGTGTGCTTCGCGCCCATGGCTTCGGCCCGTTCGGGAACGATGTCGCAGACCGCCACCAGACGCGCGCCGGAAATCTCTCCTCCACCCAGCAGCTGCGCATGCTTTGCGGCAATACGGCCGCAGCCCACAAGGGCAAAACCTAACGTGCCGTTGTCCGTCATAAAACAGGGCCTTCTTCTTCAGCAATATGCCGTATCATTTCGAGTTCATGGGCGATCCGCGCATCCAAGGGCTGCAATAACTCATCTGCCAGACGTCGGGCGGCGGTGGCATAAGATGTGATTCTTGCGGGCGCATCAAGCAGGGATTCAAGGGCCCTGGCCAGATTTTCCTCCATGGAGTCACGGCCGATTCGCAAGGCCGCATCATCGGGGATCAATCGCGTGGTCTCCATATCCGTGTGGGTCCGGGCGTCCCCATCAAGGATGATCATGCACTTTCCAGCAGCAATCGCCTCCAGATTGGCGTTGGAAAGATTTCCCAGATGGTTGAGCGACGCGTAGATGTCCGCCCGCCCCAGCCAGGCCGCCACCTCCCCATGGGGCACACTCCCAACAAGCCGCACCGCATCCCCGGCACCAGCCTCTGTAATGCGGCTTACCAGTTCATGACGAAGGCTGCCGTCGCCCACCAGCACCGCGCGCAGCGACCCCGGACGGCGTGAGATGACCTCCAGAACGCCTTCGACAAATTCACGACAGCCTTTGTTCCATTCCAGGCGGCCGACGAACAGAACCACGGGCCGTCCGGTTTTTCCGTACTCGGCAGCGATGCGCGCCACGGCTTGCTGGTCGGGAAGTTGCGGATCAACACCGTTGAGGAGAACCGAACGCGGTACTTCCGGCGCAATCAGCCGGGGCAGATAGTAATCGGAGCCACTTCCATCAAGGGAACAAATCACATGATCGAATGGCGACTGATAGAACCAGTGCTGGAGCCCCCTTCCCGCTTCCGCCACCTGGCACTGATGGGGGTGCAGCCCCAGCAGTCTCAGAATCACCCGGCTCAGGCGCAAACGCGCAAAGACGGCAGCCACCGGAAAACTGGCATTGGTAAAATAGGTCACATGAGGGCGGAAACGCAGCCACAGCCACAGACAGCGCAGCAGATGGCTCGCCTCCCGCAGCTTACCGTCGAGCCTAAGGCGGGCCAGCCAGCGGCGCGGGGCCCAGGGCAGGATGACAACCCGGCCCAGAGGCGGCATGTCATACGTTCTTCCACGGGAAAAGCGGCGGTCATGTTCATCCTTGCTGGCAAAGACCGTAAGGAGTTCCGTGCCTTTATCGGCGGCAAGAGCCTCCAACAGACGATAGGCCGCCGGAGCACCACGGGGCTGCCACACTCCCTCGGCCAGCCCGTCGGCGAGTCCGGTAAAGAGCCGTGCCACCACCATCACCCGCATCAGACCAAAATCTCCAGAGGATGGCCATCGTAGGGCAGCCCTTTGCCTGCAAGATATCTCTCCGCATGCCAGCTTGTGGCGTTGCGGTGGCCGCGACGGTCGCGGGCCACCCTGCCATAGGGCGCCACGGCGTAATTGCAGATCTCGTCCTTGGCCCAGTCGAAATAGCG
>CAZBQG010000366.1:0-3095 GCA_964493945.1 uncultured Rhodospirillaceae bacterium | reverse complement strand
GATCCTCCTATAGATCAGACCGCTAACTGTTCCAATTTATATGACGACGGACAGATATAGAGCGGGCCACGGATTCAATCCGTGCCTTTTTCGGGACCGGATGATGTTGAAGCTGCATCTTGGATGCGGGAAACGCCAGATTCCCGGCTTCATCCATATAGATGAAGGCGATTTTCCCCATCTCGACCATCGCCATTCCATCGCTCATCTGCCCATGTTCGGTGACGCCACCGCCGGGCTGATTTATTGCTGCCATGCCTTCGAATATTTCGACCGCGGGGAGGCATCTGATGTTTTGGCGGAATGGTGGCGGGTGCTGGCCACCGGCGGCATTTTACGCCTCGCCGTGCCCGACCTTCAGGCCTTGATCCGCGTCTATGGCGATACGGGGGATATTGATCGCATCCTGGGTCCCCTCTTCGGCCGGTTGGAAGTGGCGGGCGAAACGGTGCCCATCTTTCACAAAACGGTTTACGATAGAGCCTCACTCGGCGCCCTGTTGGAAGCCCACGGATTTACCGATGTCCAGCCCTGGGATTGGCGCGGGGTCGAGCACGGCCAGTTCGACGATTTCTCCCAGGCCTACCACCCCCATATGGATAAGGAAAACGGTATCCATATCAGCCTCAACCTGGAAGCAGTGAAGAAGGGTTAGGTGGCGCAGGACGGCCAATCCCTCGCCGGTTGATCCGGGTGCCCCTTCATAAGATACTGCCGCTCGAGGGAGGCACGGGAAGAGCGTCATGATCAGATTTGGAATCAGTTGGGCCTTGGGGCTTTTGGCACTTGCCCTGGCCCATGCCGGCCCTCTCCAGGCGGCGGATAAATCCATCACCGTGGCGTCCACTACCTCGACCCAGAATTCAGGGCTGTTCGGTGCCATTTTGCCAAAATTCACCGCAAAAACAGGTATCCAGGTGCGCATCGTGGCAGTGGGGACCGGCCAAGCCATCAGCCTGGCCCGGCGGGGCGATGCGGATGTTTTGTTTGTCCATCATCCGCCGTCGGAGCGGAAATTCGTCGCAGGCGGGTTCGGCGTCAAGCGCTATCCCGTCATGTATAATGATTTCGTCCTTGTCGGCCCCAAGGCCGATCCCGCCGGCATCAAGGGTGGGCGGGACGTGGTGCGGGCGTTGGGCAAAATTGCCAAACAGAAGGCCATCTTCGTATCCCGGGGCGATAACAGCGGAACTCAAAAAAAAGAACGGGGATTATGGCAGGCGGCCGGACTGGACCCAAGCAAACATTCCGGGAAATGGTACCGGGAAATCGGCTCAGGGATGGGCGCGACGCTGAATACGGCGACGGCCATGGGGGCCTATACATTGACCGACCGGGGGTCCTGGATCGCGTTCAAAAACAAGTCGAGCCAGGTCCTGTTGCTGGAAGGGGATCGGCGATTGTTCAATCCCTATGGGGTGATCCTGGTCAATCCAAAGCGCCACGCTCATGTTCAGGCCAAGTGGGGCCAGAAATTTATCGATTGGGTGATTTCGGCGGAAGGACAGCGGGAAATTGGAAATTACAAGCTAGGCGGCAAACAGTTGTTCTTTCCCAATGGGGATCAATAAACACAAATCAAAGAAGGAGTAAGATCATGAGCGCCATAGATGACGTGAAAAAGGATCTGGTCCGGGGCAACGGTATTCTCTCAAATGAAGGGATCGTCGATGCCTGGGGCCATATCAGCGTGCGTAACCCGGACAATCCCAACACCTATTTCCTGTCCCGTTCCCGCAGCCCGGGCTTGGTGGGCATGGAGGATTTGATCGAATTCTATCTGGACAATTCACCGGTCGAGCCCACCGATACGCCACTGTATATTGAGCGGCCCATCCATGGCATGGCCTATCAGGCGCGCCCCGATGTGCAATCGGTCATCCATAATCATTGCCAGGAGGTTCTGCCCTTCGCCGTGACCGGCACCGACATGCGCCCGGCGATCCACAACGCCCGCGCCCTGGGTGGACCCATTCCGGTCTGGGACATTTCGGATAAGTTCGGCGATACGGATTTTCTGGTGACCACCAATGATCAGGGCCAGGATCTGTCCAAGGTACTGGGCCAGGGCAAGGGCGTGATCATGCGGGCCCACGGGGCGACGGTGGCGGGTGCCAACATTCCCGATGCGGTGAATATTGCCCTGGCCATGAAACGGAACGCCACCGCCATCCTGGATGGATTGAAGCTGGGACCCATCAAATATCTGAACCAGGCCCAGGTCGATTTCAAAAACGAAGCCGGAAGCCGGGCGCTGAAGGGTCACGACAGGGGCTGGGAATATCTTTGCGAGCGCGCTGGCGTGACCAAAATATAAGCTCCGGATGGACGAAAAGCCCAGGTTTCCCACTGGGCTTTTCGATGGTGGAGCCGAGGGGAATCGAACCCCTGACCTCGACGTTGCGAACGTCGCGCTCTCCCAACTGAGCTACGGCCCCATATATTTGAAAAATAAAGGCTTTCTAACACTCCTCCAGAATAACATTTGCGCCCTCTGGGTACAATACGGCTTCCAGTGTGTCGGCCTGGCCGGTCAGATTCTCGGGCCTCGTGTGCCGGTAAGCACGCCTGACGGTTGCCGCCGTGGTCTCCGTGAAGTCGGCTATCTTGTCCACCGGCCAGCCCGCCTCGGCAAGAAAACTGATCACCGTGTGCTTGAGTACATGGGGCGAACACCAGGGCACCCCCGCCCTCACCGCCGCCTTCTTGAATGCCGTCTTTATTGATCCCACCGGCTTCCCATTCCACTCGATCACGAAGCCGCACTTGGTAGCGAATTGCCGGGCATCGCGCAAGGCCGCTTTCACGGTGTCGTTCATCGGCACCACCGATCGGCGCTTCTTGGTGACGGGCTTTTCCGGGTTGTGAAAATCCAAAGTCCCGCGCTCGAAGTCCACCCGATCCCAGGTGAGATCCAAGACGGCCCCGACTCGCGCGCCGGTCATCAGCATGAGCAGCGTGGCCAGCCGGTTATGAGGATGGTTCGCGGCGGCCAAGAGCGCTTGTACCTGTTCGCGGTTTAGGAACCTGTCCCGTGGCGCTGTCCAACGTCAGCACCTATGGAACAAATTAGCGAGATTGCATAAGAGAGGATT
>CAZBQG010000365.1:0-3128 GCA_964493945.1 uncultured Rhodospirillaceae bacterium | reverse complement strand
CTACACCTGAATCCGGACAATCCGGATTTTTCCAAATAAACTCTGTATTATGGAAATCCTACCCCGTACCATCCTCGAGAGAGTGGATTTTTCTTCGCGGCCAACCGATGAAGTTGAAAATTAGATTCTGTTGGGATCGATTTGAAGATTTATGGGAAATGCCGGAAGATTATCTAGCCCGGTAGCAAGACTCCGCGATAAGGAGACAGAGAAAAGGGAGACACCAATGGCTGCCAAATTTGGCAAGGAATTCCTGAGCGCCGACAATTCGGGCGCCCCGGATACGGAAAAAGTACTCGCCGAATATCAGAGCAAGTGGAACATCACGCCGGAGCAATATAAGGATCGGGTCGCACTGCAATTGGCCGTCGAGGAGAAGGTCGCCAAACTTGGCGAGCAGGCGCCTGATTTCACGGGCGAGATGCTGTCGGCGCAAGGCATCAGAACGGGCGAGATGTTTCGCTTGTCGGAGGCGCGGGGGCAGGCAATCGCGCTCACCTTCGGCTCTTACACCTGAACTCCCTACCGGGCCCAGACCGTGCGTCTGGACGAGATCTATCGGGAATTCAAGGACCGCATGCGTTTCATCTCGGTCTATGTGCGCGAAGCCCATCCGGCGGATGGCTGGGTGTCTCAGAACAATGTGGAGGCAGGCATCTGCTTCAATCTGCCCAAGACCCCCGATGACCGCGCGGCCATCGCCCGGGAATTGATCGAGAAAATGGATTTCTCCATCCCGCTGGTCCTCGACGATATGGAAAACAGCACGGCCGAGCTTTACGGTGCTCTGCCCAACCGGCTGGTGGTGGTGGATGGAGAGGGCATCGTACGCTATCCCGGCGCCGTCGGGCCCCATGGCTTCGATCCCGAGGCCTGGCGCGCCGCAATCCTGGAACAAATCGGCCCCGGCCCTTGAAATCGGCAGGCAACGGATGTCAAATAGGCAAAACCAAAAAACACGATAATTCAAATCCAATAGGAGGAAGCAGATGAAAAGACGCAACTTGGCGGCCTTCGGCGCGATCCTCGCCCTCGCCACTCTCGCCACACCGGCCTTGGCTGAGACTTTCATGCTGGTGAACGTGCAGTTTCCGCGCCACCATCCCCTTTACCTGGGCGTTATCCTGCCCTTCAAAAAGAATGCCGAACGGGTGACCGAGGGGCGGCTTAAGGTGAAGCTGTCGGATTCCGGCCTAGGCCCGTCGCGCACCATGTGGAAGATGGTGACCAGCGGCGTCGCCGATATGAGCATCATGTTCACCGCCTATGAACGCAAACGCCTGGCCATTTTTGGTTTCAGTCAGCTTCCTTTCGCTACCAAGGATGCATCCGCAGCCTCTATGGCCATGTGGAAGACCTATATCAAATTCCTGAAAAAGAAGGATCCCTTCAAGGGGGTCAAGCTGCTGGGCATGACGACGCTGACCGGGACGCATATTTATATGCGCAACAAACCCTTCAACACGGTGGCCGACCTCAAGGGCGTCAAGATACGCACCGGGCCGGGTGTCCAGGCGAAGATCATGAAGGCCGTGGGCGCCGTACCGGTGGTCGGCGTCGGCAAGCATTTTCATCCCTATATGTCAAAGGGCATCGTCGATGCCATGATCGGCAACCCGTCCACGCTGAATACCTATAAGATCGCCAAATACGTCAAATATGAAACCCGCATCCCGGGCAAATGGGGTAACGCCGCCTTCGCCATCATGATGAACCAGAAGAAATTCGACAGCCTCTCGGCCAAGGATCGAAAGGCCGTGATGAGCATTGCCGGCGCCAATCTGTCACGCACGGGCGGCGCCGCCTATGATCTGCAGACCAAGGCGGCCCGCGGATCGGGCTGGAAGATCAAGTCCCAGTTTGCGAGCCCAGCCCTCATGGCCAAGCTCAAGAAGATCGTCGCCCCGTTCGAGGCGGGCTGGATAAAGGGTGCGGCAAAAAGAGGCGTCGACGGTAAGGCACTGCTCGCCTATTACCGATCGCAACAAGGCCTGCCCACCAACTAGGCCATGGGCGATCTGGACGATTTCAGCTTCTCCGGGACCGGCAGCTTACCCGCTTCCGGCCCGGCGCGCTGGATGGTGATCGGGCTCACAGTGGCCATTGCCGTCCTGGTCTTCGCGCTGATGGCAGTGACCTTTATCGACGTGGTGGGGCGCTATTTCTTCGATGCTCCCATTCCCGGCACCTTCGAGGTGGTTTCGTTCCTGCTGGCCATCCTGGTCTTCTCCGGCCTGCCCTTGGTGACGCGGGACGAACGCCACATCACCGTGACCCTGATGGAAGGGCTGTTCAAGGGCTGGGGACTCTGGTTTCAGAAGGTGGTGGTGGCCATGGCCAGCGCCGCGGTCCTCGGCTTCATCGCCGAACGGCTGTGGCGAACGGCGGGCGACATGGCGGAGATGGAAACCCTGCTCGAATATTTTGACGTCCCCTTTGCTTATTTCGTCTATTTCATGGCGATATTAAGCTTTCTCTCATTCCTGTTGATGCTGCCGCTGATCTGGCATCACGCGAAGAACCGGCCCCGGCGGGGGAACTTTGATGATCCTGCCCGACCGGCAAGCCGATGGAAATCTGAATGACCGCATCCCTTATCGGCTTGGGCGCCCTGATGGCGCTGCTCTTCTTCGGCCTTCCATTGGGCTTTGCGCTGCTTTTGGTTGGCTTCTTCGGGCTAGCCATTATCCGCGGCCTCGAGCCCGCGCTTACCGTCGTCGCCTCGGAGATCATCGAGATCGCCACCAATGAGGGCTTCGCCGTCCTGCCGCTGTTCATCCTCATGGGCGCCTTCGTCAACCGGGCGGCGCTGTCTGATGATTTGTACGATGCCTCCAACGCCTGGCTGGGCCATTTCCGGGGCGGGCTGGCCATGGCCACGGTCGCCGCCTGCGGGGGGTTTGCCGCCATTTCGGGAAGCTCCATCGCCACTTCGGCAACCATGGCCAAGGTGGCCATCCCGTCCATGCGCAAATACAAATACAACGACAGCCTGGCCGCCGGCACGGTAGCCGCCGGCGGTACCATGGGGATACTCATCCCGCCGTCCGCTGCGCTCATCGTTTACGGCATCCTGACCGAGACCGATATCGCGGCGCTGTTCATCGGCGGCATCTTCCCCGGCATCC
>CAZBQG010000364.1:0-3152 GCA_964493945.1 uncultured Rhodospirillaceae bacterium | reverse complement strand
GATCGTCAACAAGTGGTAGCTCAACTGCCCGGTGCTGAACCCCGCCTTCATCAAGCACCACGTCAAGATCAGCTTCCCCACCGGCCTGGCGGTGATGGGCTTTCCCTCCTCGGGCAACACAGTGTTCGGCTCCATCGCCGCGAAGCTGTTCGCGGAAAAGTTTGAAGCCAGCCTGCCCGAAGTCGACATCAAGACCAACTTCGTGCGGGTGCTGTGCGACGAGCACATGGGCCAGATCGCTGACGCCCTGCCACCGCGCCACATCCCGACTCTACCATTCACGTCATTTCTGCCCCTCCCCCGCCGCGCCTGCTTTTGGGTGGATTCTGTTGCAAAACTCTGCCTTGCCTATGTTCTGAGGCCGTGATTCCATCTTTCGAGTGATTTTCGAGAGACTGGATCGATGATGGGTCATCACCAACAAAAGGTATTGGTATCGTTGTCGCAATGCATTTGAGGATGTAACCTCGCTCGAAACCACCGCTACTTGGGGAAAATCGGGTAAATAGCGATTGAGGGAATACGCCAAAATGACAATTGGAAAATGGGGTGTGTGGTTTTCGCCTAATAGAATGCCTGTAGAAGAGACGGCGAAGCTGGCCCAAACGGTCGAGGGGCACGGTTATGACACGCTGTGGTACCCGGAGGCGATGGCCTATGAAGCCATGGCCCTGGGCGGATACCATTTGAGCCAAACCAGTAAATTGAACGTCGCCAGCGGCATCGCGAATATTTACGGGCGGGACCCGACGGCGGCCATTCAAGGGCACAACAGTCTGAACGCCCTTTATGGCGGGCGGTTTATTCTGGGCCTTGGGGTTTCTCATATTCCCATCGTCGAAGGCGCACGGGGCCATAAGTATGGCAAACCTCTTAGCGCCATGCGGAGCTATCTCGAAGCCATGTATGCCGCACCTGTCCAGATTACCGTGCCCAAACGCCGGGTTGTGTTGGCAGCCTTGGGACCGAAGATGTTGGCCCTGTCCGGCGAAATGGCCGATGGGGCGCATCCCTATAACGTCACGCCGGAACATACCGCCCGGGCCCGTGAAATCCTCGGGCCTGGCAAGGCGCTCTATGTGGAGCAGAAAATCTGCCTGACCAATGATGCGGCGACAGCGCGGGAGGTTGCAGCAGAACAGCTAGCCATGTATCTGCGCCTGCCCAATTACCGCAATTGCTGGCTTAGCCTTGGCTTTTCCGAGGATGAATTGTCGGGCCGGGGCAGCGACCGTTTCCTCGACGCCATGGTCGCTTGGGGCACGGAAGATGCCATTCGCGCCCATCTGCAGGCTCATTTCGATGCGGGTGCGGACCAAGTCGCAATCCAACTCTTTAATCCCGCTGGTGGGTCATCGCCCCATTATGATGCCCTGGCGGCCTTTGCACCGGGCGCTTAGCCTCCCAACTTACTGTCCAAATACCCTCTGCAATTAACCCAAAAAGGCGGTTTCAAATATCATACCACATTGGCGTACTCCGCGCCCGGAGCATGCGGACATTTGGTGGTTTTGCGCCCTGCCCATCTATCACCGAAGGTTACTGTGCCCCACCTTGAATGGTTGCCTTGGCATACGCAAGACTGTGACTGCGCACATCGCTTACTATTTGTTTCAGTGTTTCTTTCTCCAGCTCATTGCGCACCGGAATGGAGAACTCAGAGTTGGTCACAACTTTGCCAAATCGTTCAACAAGTTTCTTACCGACAATGTCGTATGTGCCGATTACGGCAAATTGTTCGAGAATGTCGTCAGATATGAGTTTCGGTAACTCTTCCCAATTTTGAGCACGGGATAATAATTTGGCTTTGTCCGCCAACTCATCGAGACCCAGGTGCCGAAAGGCAGCAGCATAGGCAGGTGTCGATGCATAAAAAGCGATCCGAGCCCGGGCATCACGAATTTTCGGCTGCAGTTCTTCTTCGTTCGATGCGGTGGCAACTAACGGCTTCATAGAAACCTTGAAGTTTTCCAAACTCCGGCCAACTTTTATCGCCCCTTCACGCACCGCGGGCAACATCACTTCTTCGATGTAGGACGGGGTGCATACAGGATGAGGCCGAATGCCGTCCGCCAGTTCACCCGCAACTTTGCACATCACCATATTAACGGCTGCAACGTGGATGGGAATGTCCGGGTGCTCGATGGGGCCAGGGTCGAACAATGGGACCATTAGGTCTATTTTATATATATCACCTTCGTAGTTCAGCCGTGTGCCGTTTTGCCAGGCATTCCAAACCGCCCGCACGGCTTTGATATAGTCCCGCATCCAGGGACCGGCGGGATGAGGTTCCATGCCATAGCGGCGTTGGATATGTGCCCGCACTTGAGAACCGAGGCCTAAGGTAAAACGGCCGGCCGATAGTTTCTGGATGGTCCATGCGCTCATGGCCATAACTGTTGGGCTGCGGGGAAATGCAATGGTAACGGCTGTACCGATTCCCAGTGTCGTTGTCGCTTGCGCTGCCAGGGCCAAGACCGTGAATGGGTCATCTTTGGTTTCTTCCATCATCACGGCGTCATAACCGCACTCTTCTACGATTTTCGCCTGTGAACCGACGCTCCGAATGTCAAGCGGTTGATCGGGTGCACGTAGGCCAGGATCGACTTTCCCCAGCGGTAGTAATGTTTCGATATCCATGCCTGATTCCCCATTACGAGTTCCAGTGTGTGATAAATTTCTCGATTTGTGTAAGGAAGTATATTGGTAAGACCTAACACCAACAGGACCCCTTCGATCCTTTTACAGGGCAAATTCAGTCACCGTGGGTTGGTTTTGCTCAATCTGGTGGGATCTATAACATCACACTAAAATGATGTCTCCTCCGGGTCAGGAGCGTCGTTTTAAGCCCGCCTCAGCCATGGAACGGCGCGCGGCCGTGGTGGCGTTGGCGCGGCGGCAGCGGCGTGTCTACAGACGGCAGTAACGGTTTGGCGGCGAAAACGCTGGCCCTGCGTTCGGCCGGAACGGCGCCGTAGAAAGTGGTGCGCTGCACCGGTCGGCGCCCGGCCTTCTCGATCAGCGCTTCCATCTGCCGGACGGGCATCTCCTGGCCGTGACTGGCCCCGGCGACGCGGGTGATGCTCTCGTTCATCAACGTGCCGCCCAGGTCGTTAGCGCCGGCATCGAGGCAGGCCAGGGCGCCGTCAGGA
>CAZBQG010000363.1:0-3189 GCA_964493945.1 uncultured Rhodospirillaceae bacterium | reverse complement strand
CATAAAAGAGTGGAGAAAGAATTTCGAGCATCATCTAATTCTCAAAATGCACGGTGACGGGATTGAAGAAGCGAGAAAATATTTGATCGAGTATTTCTCAAATAAATCTGGTGACTTTTTCGAGTGCACAGAAAGGGAAGAAAAAATCGCTAGTCTACATCGATTTGCCGCAGCAGGTGCAGCTATTAGGTATCAAGCGCTTTATGCAAAGGAAGTCGAGGATATACTAGCACTTGATATCGCCCTGAAGCGCAGTGACCTTGAATGGCTCGAAAAATTACCCCCAGAAATCGAAGATAAATTAATATATAAACTCTATTATGGTCACTTTTTATGTCACGTTTTGCATCAGGATTACATTATAAAAAAAGGACATGATCCTGAAACTTTGAAAGCGGAAATGCTAAGAATATTAGATAAGCGCGGAGCGGAATATCCGGCGGAACACAATGTGGGACACCTGTATGAAGCCAAATCTGAATTAGCAGATTTTTACAAATCAATAGACCCCACCAATAGCTTTAATCCGGGCATTGGAAAAATGACCAAAAGAAAAAATTACAGGTGATGGTAGGCCCCCATTGAGTGGTCCAGGTTGAATGCTAGTGCATGACCTGCCTGTGGTCCATTGGAACGATGGGGGTTTCTATAAGGCACCAGATGTCCATCCCGTCAGGTGCACCCAAGGACTTCATGAGCCCGTCGAGAACGTTGATCTGGACCGCACTTTCCACTTTCGGCAGCATCAATGCGGCGGCGCCCGAGCGGGCAACCGCGCGCACATCCTTTTCATGCCACTGGGTTTGAGCCCCATTGACCCGGATGACCAGTTCCCGCCCGCCATAGCCCCCCGCCTGAACCGTTTTGCAGGCTAATTCGCGGGCTTCCGCCTTGGCCTCAGGGGCGACGGCGTCTTCCAAATCCATCACCAGGCAATCCGCCGCCAGGCTTTTTCCTTTTTCCATGGCCCGGCTGTTTGAACCGGGCATGAAAAGGACGCTGCGCCGGGGCCGCATAGATCTTAATCCCATCACCTGAAAATCCTCTCGAAAGAAAAAAATTGTTTGCTCATTATAAGTTCGATTTCCCTTCCGCCGGGCGCTCAATCCTCTATCAGGTCTTCGACGGCATGCCCCTGTTTGGGCACCAGAACTGTGCGTTGGAAGTCCAGGAACACGGTTCCGTCCGCCTTTTTTCCGGTCGTTTCGACGCCCACAATTCCGGCATTCGGGCGTGACTTTGACAGGCGTTTTTCAAGCACCTCGGTCTCGGCATAAATGGTCTCGCCGGCGAAAACCGGCGCCAGCAATCTAATCTCCTTCCAACCCAGATTGGCGATCGACAAATGGCTCACATCGCTGACGCTCATGCCCGTGACAATGGCCAGGGTCAGGGTGCTGTTCATCAACATTTTTCCAAACTCGCTTTTTGACGCGTAATTGGCGTCGAAATGGAGCGGATGGGTATTCATGGTCAAAAGGGTAAAGTTAATATTGTCCGATTCCGTCAGGGTGCGGCCGGGCCGGTGTTCGTAGACGTCGCCGACTTCGAAATCCTCGTAGTGCCGGCCAAAAATTTCGCGGTATCGCTGTGGACCAATCTGCTTTCTTACAACGACCATCGGATTTCCTCCTGAACCGGGGAGCGGCAAATATAGCAGCAAAATTTGTCTGGACAATATTAAAACTCTTAGGATCAAAAATCTAGCTAGCGGGCCCCACACTCCTTTACCAATATTGACTCGGCTTGCGAATGCACCTAATATGTCCGAACAATTAATGGCGCGTCGGCACGGCTGTTGGCTGGAAAAAAAACTCTGTTCAAGGGACGGCTTCATGCAAAAGTACCAGATGTATATGGGCGGCCAGTGGGTGGATCCCGCCGGCGGCAAGTGGTTCGAATCCTATAATCCCTATACCGGCAAACCCTGGGCGCTGATCCCAAAAGGCGGCGCCCGGGACGTGGACCGGGCGGTCGCCGCGGCGAACGAGGCGTTCAATACGGGCGAATGGCCGCAAAAGACGGCCAGTCAACGCGGTCATCTGCTGCGTAAATTGGGCGATCTGGTGGCCGAAAAAGCCGCCGCGCTGGCCGCCACCGAGGTGCGCGATAACGGCAAGCTGATGGCCGAGATGCTGGGCCAACTCAACTATATTCCGCAATGGTACTATTACTATGGCGGCCTGGCCGACAAAATCGAGGGATCGGTCATCCCCACCGACAAACCCGATACCCTTAATTATACCCGCCATGAGCCTCTCGGTGTGGTTGGCGCGATCACCGCCTGGAACTCGCCGCTTTTGCTCATCGCCTGGAAGCTCGCCCCCGGCATCGCGGCGGGCAACACATTTGTCATCAAGCCGTCGGAATATACCTCGGCCTCCGCCCTCGAATTCATCGAATTGGTCGAGCAGGCGGGCTTCCCACCCGGCGTGGTCAACGTGGTGACCGGTTTCGGTCTGGAGGTGGGCGCGCCCCTTGTCGAACATCCCGATGTCGCCAAGATTGCCTTCACCGGCAGCGAGGCGGGCGGGCGCAGCGTTTATGAGGGGGCGGCCCGCGGCATCAAGCGCGTGACCCTGGAACTCGGCGGCAAATCCCCCAATATCGTGTTCGATGACGCGAACCTGGATGATGCGGTCAAGGGCGTTGTCTCCGGCATCTTCGCGGCGACCGGACAGACCTGCATCGCGGGCTCCAGATTGCTTGTCCAGGAAAGCATCCATGATGAATTTCTGCAAAAACTCGTCGCCTTCGCCAAGACCGCCCGCATGGGCGATCCGTCCGAGATGGAAACCCAGGTCGGGCCGGTGACCACCCAGCCGCAATATGAAAAAATACTCGACTATATCGACATCGCCATGAAAGAGGGGGCCAATTGCGAACTCGGCGGCGGGCCCGCGACCCGGCCCGAATGCGGCGATGGCTGGTTTGTCGAGCCGACCATCTTTTCCGGCGTGACCAATGAAATGCGCATCGCCCAGGAAGAAGTCTTCGGCCCCGTTTTGGCGACCATCCCCTTCAAGGATGAAGACGACGCCTTGCGCATTGCCAATGACAGCGTCTATGGCCTTGCCGCCGGCGTCTGGACCCAAAGCATCCCGCGCGCCATCCGCATGTCGGACCGCTTGCGGGCCGGTACGGTCTGGGTCAATACCTACCGGGCGGTCAGCTACACCTCGCCATTCG
>CAZBQG010000362.1:0-3227 GCA_964493945.1 uncultured Rhodospirillaceae bacterium | reverse complement strand
ATTTTCCCAGTTTTCCTTTTTGAAACAGGTGGGGAAGTTGTTTCTCGCCCGCACTGGTCATCTGGCTGCTCCCCTGGGATGATTTGTCTGGCTGGGCCTCAATACTAATCAAAATGGCACAAAATTCCAGGCGCAACACTCGCGATTGTTACTTGGCTTAGAGGGCGATCCGACCAATATAACAGGGGTACTTTTGAGCGCCGTCAGGGCTCATTCCTGGTAGAGCTCATCCAACCCATCCCGGTGGACGGCGGCGAGGCGCGTTTTGGCTTGCGCATTCCCGATCTCTCCCTGATCCGCCAGGGCGACGACGGGGGGATGGAAGTGCTCCATCTGGACGATCTTACCAACCGGGGGGCAGGGGCCTGGACCCGTCGGGTCTTGATGATGATCTGCCTTATGAATTGCCGGATCATCCGATGTGTGGTGGCGGCGCCTATGAGGCTGCCATCCAGGCCGCCGCATTGCCCGAAGTTCCAATCTGGTTTGATCTGGCCCATGCCGTGCTGGGGGGCTTGAGCGAAAAATACGCCGGCCTGGAGCCCAGCCCCTCACCTGTCCGCTGCTGGCCCCATCATTTCGATATTGCCACCCTGATCAGCCTGGATGCAGGTGGTGGCGAGGAGACGCGCTCCGTGGGGGTTGGCATGACACCTGGCGACGGCGGATATGCCCAGCCATATTTCTATGTGACGCCCTGGCCATATCCCGGTGCGACTTCCCTGCCGCCCTTGAGGGAGCCGGCCTTCTGGCATACGGAGGGATGGGCCGGCGCGGTGATCGAAGGGACCGCCTTGATCGAGACCGAAGATGCGGAGGGCAGGAGGAAACGCTCCGCGCCTCGCTTGAAGGCGCCGTGGATTGCTGCCTGTCCGTTCCGGGCGGGTGAGGGGGTGGGGCATGAAAAAATTACCCGTTGCCGTCTGGAGCGAATTGGAGGGCCGCAAACCGGTTCGGGCCTTGATCGAGAATGTGGATCTGGTGGTCATCCGTTACGGTGATGAAGTATCGGTCATGTTCGGGCGCTGCCCTCACCGGGGCGCACTGCTGGGCGATGGCCATGTGAACGGACATAATCTTATTTGCGGTGTGCATTTTTGGGATTTCCGCTATGAAAGCGGGGTCAGTGAATATAACAACGAAGAGGATTTGAAAAAATTCAATGCCTGGATCGAGGATGACCGGATGCTGGCCAACGGCGACGAGTTGGCCGCCTGGCATTCGGACAATCCCCAGCCCTTCAACCGGGACGCCTATCAAGGCGATTATGCCGATATCCATGGCACGCCCGAGGAAACCCATGTGGGGCTGATCCATAGTCTGGCGGCGGGCGGGCTGGAGGCGGTGGGCCATCACGGACCCGTGGGTGCCATGGGCGTCGCCCGTCAGAACCTGCCCGATTGGGATGATATTCATCTTCTTACGGCCCAGCTTGCCAAGCTGCCTTTGCTGGATGATGCACCGGTCGCCTCGGATGTGGTGATCGGCCCGGCAGCCGCCAAGCCGCTTCGTCTGGATATTCCCATTTTCGTTTCAGATATGAGTTTCGGCGCCTTGTCCCAGGAAGCCAAGGTGGCCCTGGCCAGGGGGGCGGATTCCGCCGGCAGCGCCATCTGTTCGGGCGAAGGCGGCATGTTGCCCGAAGAAAAGGTGGAAAGTTCCAAATATCTCTATGAGCTGGCCTCTGCCCGTTTCGGCTTTTCCATGGATAAATTACATGATTGCCAGGCCTTCCATTTCAAAGGTGGGCAGGCCGCCAAGACGGGCACCGGCGGCCATCTGCCGGGCAATAAGGTGACAGAAAAAATTGCCGAAGTCAGAGGGTTGGAGGTGGGCCAGGCGGCCGTTTCGCTGTCGCGCATTCCCGATTGGGATGACCTTGCCGCCCTGCGGGATTTCGCGGGCTAGGTGCGGGGCGCCACCGGTGGCATTCCCATCGGCTATAAGATGTCGGCGCAACATATTGAGGCCGATATGGATGCGGCCTTTGAGCTTGGCGTCGATTACATCATCCTGGATGGCGGGGCGGTGGAACGGGGGCGGCGCCCTTGATTTTCCGCGACAATATCTCGGTACCCACCATCCCCGTCCTGGCCCACGCCCGGCGTCACCTGGATGACAGTGGGCGCACGGATGTGAGCCTAGTGATCACCGGCGGTCTTCGCACGCCTGCTGACTTCACCAAGGCGCTCACCTTGGGCGCCGATGCGGTGGCCATCAGCAATTCCGCTTTGCAGGCCATTGGGTGTTTGGGCATGCGGGCCTGCCATACGGATAATTGCCCGGTCGGTACCGCAACCCAAAAGCCCCATCTCCGCGCCCGGCTGATCGTCGATGAGGCGGCTGAACGCCTCGCTCGCTTCCTGGGCGCGGCGACCAGTTTGATGAAAGTCCTGGCCCGCGCCTGCGGCCACGATCATCTGAATCAATTCTCATCAAATGATCTGGTTGCCTGGAAGCGCGAAATGGTCGATCTTGCCGGCATTCAATATGCCGGAGACAAAAAATGAAAATCGCCGTTTCGCCCGTTACCCCTTTCGCCCAGAACTGCTCTCTAATTTGGTGCGAAGAAACCATGAAAGCCGCCATCGTCGATCCCGGCGGTGATCTGGATGTGATCCAGTCAATGATCGCTGAGCACGAGGTGGAGCCGGCTCTTATTCTGGCCACTCACGGTCATCTGGATCATGTGGGCGGGGCAGGGGAGCTGGCTGCCGAGTTGGGCATTCCCATCGAGGGGCCCCATGAGGAAGAACGCTTCCTGATCGAGACCCTTCCCGATCAATGCGCCAAGTTCGGCCTGTCCCAGACCGAAGGGTTCGAACCAACACGCTGGCTGGCCGACGGCGATAGCGTCAGTTTTGGGACCATTACGCTTAATGTGTTGCATTGCCCGGGCCATACGCCGGGCCATGTGGTCTATCATCATCCGGAGGCGCAGATCGCCCTGGTGGGCGACGTTCTTTTTCAAGGTTCCATCGGGCGCACCGATTTCCCCCGCTCGGACCATGATGCGTTGATCTCCTCCATCAAGGACAAATTATGGCCGTTGGGGGATGACACGTCCTTTATTTCGGGCCACGGTCCGGTTTCTACTTTTGGGCAGGAGCGGGCGTCTAATCCATTTGTGCATGATTGATCGGTCTCGTCACCCCCACCTCAACCTTTCGTCACCCCCGCCTTCGAGCGTGTGAAGGAATACGGTTTTTGAGTAGATTTTCAGTAGA
>CAZBQG010000361.1:0-3239 GCA_964493945.1 uncultured Rhodospirillaceae bacterium | reverse complement strand
AATCTATGACTTCCGCGACGACGCCGGCACCGACGGTGCGGCCTCCTTCGCGGATCGCGAAACGCAAACCCTGATCCATGGCGATGGGCGCAATCAGCGTCACCTTCATGGTCACATTGTCGCCGGGCATGACCATCTCCGTGCCCGAAGGCAATTCAACCGTGCCCGTCACATCCGTCGTCCGGAAGTAAAACTGCGGACGGTAATTACCGAAAAACGGCGTGTGACGCCCGCCCTCTTCCTTGGTCAGGATATAGGCCTCGCAATTGAACTGGGTGTGGGGCGTGATCGAGCCCGGCGCCGCGACCACCTGGCCACGTTCAACCTCTTCGCGCTTCGTGCCCCGCAAAAGGCAGCCGATATTGTCACCCGCCTCGCCCTGATCAAGAATCTTCCGGAACATCTCAACGCCCGTGCAAACCGTCTTAAGCGTCTCCTTGATGCCGACGATCTCCACCTCATCGCCCGTGTTCAGAATGCCACGCTCAACCCGGCCCGTCACAACCGTGCCACGGCCCGAAATCGAAAACACATCCTCGATGGGCATCAAAAATGGCTGATCCTTCGGGCGCTCCGGCTGCGGGATATAATCATCCACCGCCGCCATCAGCTCCAAAACCGAAGCAGAACCCATCGTCTCATCGCCGCCCTCAAGGGCGGCCAGGGCCGAGCCCTTGATCACCGGGATATCGTCGCCCGGGAAATCGTAGTTGCTCAAAAGCTCGCGCACTTCAAGCTCAACCAATTCCAGAAGCTCCTCATCGTCGACCTGATCCACCTTGTTCATATAGACAACGATGGCCGGTACACCCACCTGACGGGCCAGCAGAATATGTTCCCGCGTCTGGGGCATGGGGCCATCGGCCGCCGAAACCACCAAGATGGCGCCGTCCATCTGGGCCGCACCCGTGATCATGTTCTTCACATAATCCGCATGGCCCGGACAATCCACATGGGCGTAATGACGGGCGTCCGTCTCATATTCAACATGAGCCGTCGAAATGGTGATGCCCCGCTCGCGCTCTTCAGGCGCCTTGTCGATCTCGTCAAACGCCGTGAAACTCGCACCGCCGCTCTCCGCCAAAACCTTAGTGATCGATGCCGTCAGTGTCGTCTTGCCGTGATCAACATGCCCAATCGTCCCAACATTGCAGTGGGGCTTGGTCCGTTCAAATTTTTCCTTCGCCATGAATTTTGCCTCCGCCCTATCTTCACATCTATCTCGGTTAAAATTATCGCCTAGCCGGCCAGTCGCTCGCGCACATCTTCTGATACGGATGCCGGGATTCTTTCATAATTCGCGAACTGCATAGTGAATTGAGCCCGTCCTTGGCTCATGGACCGTAAATTGTTCACATAGCCAAACATATTGGCCAACGGCACCGCCGCCGTGATCACCCGCGCATTGCCGCGCTGATCCATATCGCGCACATTGCCCCGCCTGGAATTCAGATCGCCGATGATATCGCCCATATAATCCTCGGGCGTCACCACCTCGACTTCCATGATGGGTTCCAGCAGAACCGGCTTGGCGCCAAGCATTCCTTCGCGGAACGCTGCCCTGGCGGCAATTTCAAAGGCCATCACGCTGCTATCCACATCGTGGTGATCGCCGTCATAAAGCTCGGCCTTCAGATCGGTCACGGGGTAGCCCGCCAAGGGGCCCGACTGAAGGGCGCCGTCCAGGCCTTTTTTGATGCCCGGAATGAAATCCCTGGGCACGCCGCCGCCACGCACGCTGTTTTCGAACTCGAAGCCCGACCCCGAGGGGAGCGGCTCGAACTTGATCTTGAGGCGCGCATACTGACCCGCGCCACCGGTTTGTTTCTTGTGGATGTAATCCACATCGGTCGCCGCCGAAATGGTTTCCCGGTAGGCCACCTGGGGCTGGCCCACATCGGCCTCGACCTTGAATTCCCGGCGCATGCGGTCCACCAGGATTTCCAGATGCAACTCCCCCATCCCCTTGATCACGGTCTGCCCGCTTTCCGGGTCCGACGTCACCTGGAAGGACGGATCCTCGGCCGCCAGACGGGACAAGGCAGTACCCATTTTTTCCTGATCGCCCTTGGTCTTGGGTTCCACGGCGACCTCGATGACGGGGTCGGGGAAATCCATGCGCTCCAGGATCACCGGATCATTGACGGCGCAAAGCGTATCGCCCGTGGTGGTATCCTTGAGCCCGGCAAGGGCCAGAATATCGCCGGCCCGAGCTTCTTTCACATCTTCACGGGAATTGGAATGCATGAGCAACATGCGGCCAACCCGCTCGCGCTTGTTTTTCACCGGATTAACGATGCCCGTGCCCGAAGCCAGAACGCCGGAATAGATGCGGATGAAGGTGAGCGTTCCGACGAAGGGATCATTCATGATCTTGAAGGCAAGGGCCGCGAAAGGCTCATCATCGGTGCTGGAGCGGGTGATTTCCTCGTCCGTGCCCGCCTTGACGCCCTTGATGGCTTCCACATCAATCGGGCCCGGCAGGTAATCGACCACCCCATCCAACAGGGGCTGCACGCCCTTGTTCTTGAAGGCAGAACCGCAAAGCACCGGCACGAAAGCCCTGGCCAGGGTTCCCTTGCGGATGCATTGGCGCAAGACCTCTTCGTCAGGCTCGTTGCCTTCCAGATAGCCCTCCATGGCGTCATCGTCCTGCTCAACAGCAAGTTCGATCATCTTTTCCCGGTATTCCTGGGCCTGCTGGGCCAGTTCGCCGGGAATTTCCGTGACCTCGAATTCGGCACCCAGTGTTTCATCGCGCCAAATTAAAGCCTGCATCTTAATCAGATCGACAAGGCCAACGAACTCGGCTTCGGCGCCAATGGGAAGCTGGGTGACCAGCGGCGTTGCCCCAAGGCGGTCAATAATCATCTCAACGCAGCGATAAAAATCGGCGCCCACACGATCCATTTTATTAACAAAGGCAATGCGGGGCACTTTGTATTTATCTGCCTGTCTCCAGACGGTCTCACTCTGGGGCTCAACCCCGCCCACGCCACAAAATACGGCACAGGCACCATCCAGCACACGCAATGATCTTTCAACCTCTACAGTAAAATCAACATGCCCGGGTGTATCTACGATATTAATCCGACTGTCATTCCACATACAGGTAGTAGCCGCCGACGTGATAGTGATTCCACGCTCCTGCTCCTGCTCCATCCAATCCATGGTCGCTGCACCATCATGGACTTCACCGATTCGATGCGTGCGGCCTGTATAATACAGTATACGTTCTG
>CAZBQG010000360.1:0-3299 GCA_964493945.1 uncultured Rhodospirillaceae bacterium | reverse complement strand
CCATAATCGACAGAATCACAAACCACGCCCAAAAGCAATTCCTTCACACGCTCCTATGAACGGGTGAGCGGCGTCAAATTCGATGTCGACCGGTTGCGCGAATATCTCAAACAATCGGCCAAGGCCGAGGATGATCTGGTCTGGGTTCTGCAAACCGGCAAGAAAAGACCCTCGCCCATCGATGCCTACTTCGGCGGCGTCTATTACATAGGCCCCATGTTCACGGCCTTCAGGGGCACGGAAGACGCGATGGATTATTACCGCCTTTTGCGGGGCGAAATTCAAGAGCGGATCGATCAGGGTCTGGGGCCGGTCACCCCCGAAGGCGATATGCCCACCGAAAAATACAGGCTGATCACCGAAGGCCCGCCCAACTGGACTAGTTTCCGCGATTTCTGGAAAATGTTCTACGAAGATGGCGCGGTCTGTGTCGCCAGCACCTACACGAAAGTGGGTGGCGTCTATGATTCCGGCTTCCGCCACGATCCGGACAATCCGCTGGAAACCTTGGCCGATTACTGCCTGGGTTGTTACACCAATCTGAACCTGCCCCAGCGCATCGACATGATCGTCAATTACATCGAGGAATATGAGGCCGACGGGCTTTTAATCAATTCCATAAAATCATGCAACAGCTTTTCGGCCGGTCAGCTTCTCATGCTGCGCGAGGTGGAAAAGCGTACCGGCAAGCCCGGCGCCTTCATCGAAACCGATCTGGTGGATCCCCGCTATTTCTCGCCGGCCAATGTGAAGAACCGCCTGGAAAGCTACTTCCAGATGATCGAACAAAAACGCCAGGGCGCCTCCAAGGCTGCCTGAGAATAGGAGAACGGTCACATGAAATGTTTCATCGGTATCGATCTCGGATCGACCACCACCAAGGCGGTGCTCATGGATGCGGACAAGGAGGTCCTGGGTCAGGGGATCACCAATTCCCGCTCCAATTACGATACCGCCGCCGCCGTTTCCAAACAAGAAGCCCTGATCGGAACCCGCTTCACCTTGTTGCAACGCGAACTTGAAGGCGTCGACGGGCTGGAGGATACGCAAGGGTTCCTGGGTGATCTGGAACGCAATGTGCGCCTGCAGCAATATATTGAACAGCTTCAGGATCTGGAACGAACCTGCATTTCCTTCGTCACCGGCCCCCGTTTCAAAGGGCTGGAAGGCACGGTTACCGAGGCCCTGGAAGGGGCCTTCAAGCGGGTTGGTGACGAATCCCTTGAAATGTTTGCACCGGGCGCCGAACGCAAATCGGATTTCTTCCGCGATCTGGCTGGCGGGCGCTTCATGCGTGTCTCGGAAGAAGTCGCCGAAGCCGCCGATATCTCCTACGATTTGCTGCTCAATGTTTATGACAAATCCATCATTGAGGTGGAAAACCGCCCGCCGAGCAGTGAAATGGGCGGGCAGTTCCTGGCGGCGCTGGACCTTCTCATGAAAGAGGCACCCGATCTGGCGGTTCTGGCCGAGGGCATCAAGTCGGCCATGACCCGGGCCCTGGATATCGAACTGGAAGAAGCCTATGTGGTGGGCACCGGTTATGGCCGGGTGCGTCTGCCCTTCCCCAAGGAACATATCCGGTCCGAAATTCTTTGCCATGGGCTGGGCGCTCATATCATGTATCCCTTAACCCGCACCGTGCTCGATATCGGCGGCCAGGATACCAAGGCCATTCAAGTGGACGGGGCAGGTATCGTCGAGAATTTCCAGATGAATGACCGCTGCGCCGCCGGCTGTGGGCGGTATCTGGGCTATATCGCCGATGAGATGAATATGGGTGTGCATGAGCTGGGCCCCCTGGCCATAAAGGCCAACAAGGTGGCCAGGATCAATTCCACCTGCACGGTCTTTGCGGGCGCCGAGTTGCGTGACCGCCTCGCCCTGGGCGAGCGGCGCGAAGATGTGCTGGCCGGGCTGCACCGGGCGATCATCTTGCGTGCCATGTCGATCATTTCCCGGTCCGGCGGGATTACGGATCAGTTCACCTTCACCGGCGGCGTCGCCAATAATGAAGCGGCTGTCCGCGAGCTGAAAATACTGATCGAGGAAAATTACGGCGAGAACACCATCAATATCGACCCCGATTCCATTTACACAGGTGCGCTCGGCGGTGCGGAATTCGCCCGGCGCGCGGCCCTCGAGGGCGATACGGAAAATCAAGGAGAAGCGGCATGACCATAAGCGTGGGCGTCGATGTGGGCACGGGTGCGGTGAAGGCCGTATTGTTTGAAGGTGACGGCGAAAACCATCAGCTTCTGGCTAAGCGCCTGGAACGCATCCGCAAGCGCGATCCCTTCAAGCTGGCCCACGAAACCTATCTGGGCGTGGTCGAGGACGGCGGCAAAAATCCCGACGATATGGATTATGTGGCGACCACCGGCGAAGGGGAAAGCCTGGAATTCCAGACCGGTCATTTCTATTCCATGACCACCCATGCCCGGGGCGCCATCTATCTGGACCCGGAAGCCCGTTCAGTTTTGGATGTGGGCGCGCTGCACGGCCGGGCCATCCGCATCGATGAACGGGGCAAGGTGCTTGAATACCGCATGACCAGCCAATGCGCCTCGGGCTCGGGCCAGTTCCTGGAAAACATTTCCCGCTATCTGGGCATCGCCCTGGAAGAAGTGGGCGAAATGTCCCAACAGGGCGATGAGCCGGAAGTGGTCAGCTCCATCTGTGCTGTATTATCGGAAACCGACGTGATCAACATGGTGTCGCGCAATATCTCATCGCCCAATATCTTGAAGGGCATCCATATTTCCATGGCGCAACGTTTGCTAAAACTTTTGCGCGCGACCAAGGTGGTCGATGGCGAAGTCATGGTTACCGGCGGTCTGGCCATGGATACAGGGCTGATCGCGGCCATGGAAGAAGGCATCCAGGACCCCAAATCCAAGGTCAATGTGATGGTCAAAAGCCATCCCGACAGCATCTTCGCCGGCGCCATAGGCGCCGCCCTCTGGGGCGCCTTCCGCCACGAAAAACTGGCCCGCCTCAGCGAAGCGGCCTAGGTTCGAAACCGATAAGCACTGAAAAGCGGCGGGGAAACCTGCCGTTTTTTGTCCAATAGCGATGATAGGCTTGAGCTTCAAGATTAATTGAACTGGGGGAGGCCTGGAGATGACGGAAAATCGTTTTGATGTCAGTGGACGGGTGGTGATTATTACCGGTGCCGGACAGGGCATCGGGCGGGACTATGCTAAGGCATTCGCCGAAGCGGGTGCGATCCCGGTTTTGGCGGAAATAGTTCTCCGTGAAAAACCTGATTTTTGTTGATCTGCGTTGCGGTTTCTCTG
>CAZBQG010000359.1:0-3305 GCA_964493945.1 uncultured Rhodospirillaceae bacterium | reverse complement strand
GCCTGTTCAGCCGCCCGGCGGTCTGGTCTGTTTCGCCGTCTGTCATGTTTCCAGGCCTGGCGCGGGACGCGGCTTATTTCAGGCCGGCCTCCTTATAATATTTGAGCGCGCCCGGGTGATAAGAGATATCCAGCTTCTTGGCGATCAGCTTGGGATTATATCCCCGGAACACCCCATGGGCGCCGACCAGCGCTTTTTTATTGGTGTGCAGTGCCTTGGCCGATTTATAGGCGACGTCGTTGGGCACCTTGGCTCCGACCAGAATAAGATAATCGAATCCTATCATTTTAACCGGTTTGGTGATGTAAGGCAGGCGCTTCGAGGGTTTGACCGTGGTGAAATAAGCCCCCGGCGCGATGCGTTGCAGGATGCCAAGTTTGGATGGATCAGCCTGCATGGAGATAAAGCGGATGCCCACTTTGGCATTGGCCTTGCGCACGATGCCCGATCCCGGTGCCAAATAAGACCCGGTCACCCGGCCCGCGACCATGGCGTCGGTTGCCTTGGCGAAATTGGGAACCAGCACGCCCTTAACATCCTTGAAGCTCATGCCTTCGGTGGCGAAGGCGGCGGTGACCAGGGTGCCGACCAGCTTCTGGGCGGTGAAGCCCGAGGGGAATTTCTGACCTTTGAAATCGGAAAGTTTGGTGATGGAGGAGCTTTTCTTGACCATGAAGCCGGTCTGGAATTCCAGGAGCCGGGCCAGGACCCGCAGATTTTTGTGGGGACGCCCAGCGAAGCTTCCGGTGCCCCGGACCGCGAAGATGGCGTCGGTTACGGCCGCCGTGGACATCTGCAATTTGTTCTGATCCACCTGGGGGATATAGATGTTGGTGCCGCCGATGCCGATGGCCCGCGTCGTAATATCGGTCTTATCGCCGATGACCTTGGCGACGGCGGCGGCGACGCCATAGGACAACGATCCCTGGGGAAGCGCGCCGATGCTGACGGCCTGGGCATGGGCCTGAACTGCGAATGTAACAATCGCGACGGAAAGGGAGAGCCCAAGTAATTTTTTCATTTCAATTCCTCCACTGTATTTGGTTTTAATTTATTCGGCTTAATCTGACCGTATCAGATCGGCATGTGGTTTCAACCATAAATATAGAAATTATTCTCCGGACAGTGAGAAACCGTTGAGGCGGCCGCTCATTGCATCGGCTATAATACTCTCCGGAAAAAGGGGGATAGGGACATGGAGCTGACACAGGCGGATGTGATCAACATCCTGAAAATGATCGACGAGGCGCCCATGGGACATTTCAGTCTGGAACTGGGTGAATTGAAGCTGGAGGTGGCCAAGGGCGAGCCCGGTGCCGCCCAACCCCTGACCCCAACCCAGGCGCCTGCCGCCGCCGCCTTATCGGATGTCACCGCTGCCGCAGGTAACGAAGATGGTATGGTCCCCATCAAGGCGCCGGTGCTGGGCATGTTCTACCGCCGCCCCGAGCCGACCCAGCCCCCCTATGTGGAAGAAGGCAGCCAGGTTGACGAAGACACCACCGTCGCCCTGATCGAAGTGATGAAGATGTTCACCCCGGTGAAGGCGGGCATCAAGGGAACGGTGCGGCGCATCTGTGTGGAAAACGGCTCCCTCATCGAATTTGAACAGGATTTATTCATGATCGAACCCTCGTCATGAGTCCGTCCCCGGAAGTCCGTTTTGTTGATACCACCTTACGCGATGGCAACCAATCGCTCTGGGCGTTGCTGATGTCGACCGAAATGATGCTGCCCATCGCCGGGCAATTGAACGATGCCGGCTTTTCCTGCGTCGATCTAAGCGCTCCGGCTCATTTCAAGGCCATCGTGCGCGATGTGCTGAACGATCCCTGGGAAAGGATCCGTCTGGTTTCGGCCCGCCTGCCGGGGGCGCCGGTGGGCATGATGCAGCAATGCAGCATTACGGGCTTCAATGTGACGCCCAAATCCATGGCCCAGTTATGGATGCGGCGCCTCAAGGCCAACGGCATCGGGCGCATCCATTTGATGGAGGCATCCAACGATTTTGACCTGCGCGTGCCCGATTATGTGGCCTGGGCCAAGGAGGCGAGGCTGGAAGTGGCCTTGGCCGTGATCTACTCCATCTCCCCCAAACATACGGATGAACATTTCACGGAAAAGGCCCGGGCCGCCGCGGCCCTGGATGTGGATACGGTTTTCCTCAAGGATCCGGGCGGATTGCTGACACCCGAACGGATACAGACCCTGGTGCCGGCCATGCTCAAAAATATCGGTGAGCTGCCCATGGAGCTCCATTCCCACCGCACCACCGGTCTGGCGCCCTTATGTTATATCGAGGCGGTGAAACTGGGGGTGCGCACCCTGCATACGGCAATTCCGCCCCTGGCCAATGGCGCGGCCCAGCCCTCGGTGCTCAATATGGCATCCAATCTGCGCACCCTGGGATTCGATCCGGTGCTGGATGAAGATGCCGTCAAGCGGGTATCGGAGCATTTCGACTGGATCACGGCACGCGAAGACAGGCCCGTGGGCCGGCCTTTGGAATATGACAGCTACCAATACGTGCACCAGATCCCGGGTGGCGTGATCGCCAATCTCAGGCGCCAGCTTACCCAGCTAAAGGTGATCCATCTTTTGCCCCAGGTGATCGAGGAAACCACCCAGGTGCGCAAGGATTTCGGCTATCCCATCATGGTCACGCCCTTTTCCCAATATATGGCCACCCAGGCGGCCCTCAATGTGGTGGCCGGGGAACGCTACAAGCAGGTGGTGGACGATATGATCCATTATTCGCTGGGCCTTTGGGGTGAAGGTGCAGCCGCCGCCATCGAGCCCGACATCCGCGAACAGGTGCTGGCCCTGCCCCGCGCCCGGGAACTGGCCGATTGGAGCGTGTCTGAGGATTCAGTGGAGGAAATCCGCAAAAAATTCGGCGATCCGGATATCAGCGATGATGAATTATTGCTACGTTTTATTATGGGCAATGACGAAGACATTCAGGTCATGCGCGCCGCCGGACCGCTGGATGAAAGCCGTTATGCGGGAACGGATGCGCCCCTCAAATCCCTCATCGACGGATTGCTTGGGCGGGACGATCTCAGCCATTTCTCCCTCAAGGGCAAGGGGATCAATCTGAGCATGAGTTGAAATCAGGCTTGGTAGCGGCTTCCGGGCCGCCTGAGCCCCAGATTTTCGCGCAAAGTCGAGCCTTCATAAACGGTGCGGAAAATATCCCGGCGCTGTAGTTCCGGGATTACCAGATCAACAAAGTCATCCAGCCCGCCCGGCATATATCTTAGTGCTCATGCCTCCGCGTGAACGGCCCAGGCAACGATCTCCAC
>CAZBQG010000358.1:0-3363 GCA_964493945.1 uncultured Rhodospirillaceae bacterium | reverse complement strand
GGGTGGTGTACTTTTACTCCGGCCAGTGGTGGATTTTTACTCCGGCGTTGACACCCGCTATCCCCTCGACGCAGAAAGTGGGAACCGCCATAGGCCCGAGTCACAAAAATTTTCTGATTTTCAAAACTAGCGATTCTTTGTCGGCTAAATATGGGAGCGCCGACGCTTAGGATATTATGTCCGCAATTCGCCAGGACCGCTCGTGAACCCAAAGCCGACCTTTGAGGCTGGTCGGAGTGAGGGATTGTCACACTGCCGGCTTCCTCTAGAATAGCCTCCAATAAGGGCGCCCAACCGTGGGCTAATCGCGTGGAATTGGCGCCAACTAAGAGATGTCGGGTTTACCCCCACCCTCAGTAGTAGCCGGACGGTCCGGCCTAGGGGGAAATTAACCCACAAGGTGCGCTGCCAACCAGGGATTCTGGGCCTATCGGTTCTAACCCTGGTGATGCCTATTTATCTTGATTTAAGGTAACAGTCATCCGGTGAAGGTTGACCCGGTTGGAAGGAGCTTTCGAGCAAATGACAATCGCTGAAGCTATGGTCGCCGACATGGTTCTAATCGGCGGTCGAGTACTCAAAATGGACCAGGCATTCGGGGTTGCCGAGGCTGTCGCGGTAGTTGGTGAGCACATCGCCGCCGCGGGTGGCAACGATAAAATCCGTGCGCTCTCGGGTCCTGATACGCGGATCATAGACCTGGGTGGCTGGACCGTGGTTCTGGGACTGATCGACGGTCATGCGCATATGGACCGCGAGGGTTTAAAATCGGTTTTCCCCTCCCTCGCCGGAGCCACCTGCATCGACGATGTCCTTAAACGCATCGGATCCCTGGTCGTCAGGCGGGAACCCGGCGATTGGGTGGTGACCTTGCCCCTTGGCGAGCCGCCCGATTACCGGGATGTTCCCAATAATCTTCGGGAAAGGCGGTTTCCCACACGTTGGGAGCTGGACGAGGTGTCACCTAAGAATCCGGTCTATATCCGTCCGATCTGGGGGCTTTGGCGTCACATTCTGCCGATTGTCTCGGTGGCCAATTCGCTGGCTCTCGAAAGCGCCGGGGTGGGACGGGATACGGTACCGCCAAGCCAGCAAATCGAGTTCCAAAAGGATCCCATCTCAGGAGATATCAACGGCATCATTCTTGAACCTACTCCTAGTCCGGTCGCCGAATAGATGCGCATGGACTCCTTGATGGCGGCCAGGGACTTGGCGATGGTTGGCTGCGGGTCGCGGGGGTGTTTGGAGACTTCGGAATATCATCCGATGACCGGCTGCGCGCGGAATCTGCCCCCTACACGGGCTGGGCCGGTTTCAATTATGATTCGGGGCTACCCCGGAAACAGATGAAGGACTACCTAATCGAAGTGGCGCGGAACGGTATTCGGTTCACCACCATTGGGCTCGGACTGCTCGATATTTTTGAACAGGTGAACAAAGTCATCCTCCTGTCCGGCAAGCGCTGGGTCATCGCCCATCCCAAGCGCATAGGCCCGGCCGAGATCGATCTGATCCAAAAATTGGGGATCGTCTTGACCATCCATGCCAACCAGCACATCCACGACATGCCCATCGAAGAGATCGCCGCCGCCGATGAAAATGAAATCGTTCCGATCAAAAGCCCGATGGATGCCGGTATCCATGTCGCGCTGAGCACCGACAATGTGCCCACATCCATGTTCAATCCCCTGTGGCTGTCGGTGGCCCGCAAGAACCGCTACAGACCCAATCCGCTTGCCCCCGGACAGGCCATCTCGCGCCAGGCGGCGCTCAAGGCCTCGACCTTGGAAGGCTCCTATCTGACCTTCGAGGAAAACATCAGGGGATCGATTGAGGCCGGCAAGCTCGCCGATCTGACCGTGCTTTCCAAAGACCCGCTGAGCTGCCCGGAAGACGGCCTGCGCGAAATCAGGGCGGAGCTGACCATGGTCGGCGGAAAGATCACCCACCAGGACGGCACTATTGGGTGACGCCCAGGACCGGACTGAGCCAGCCCAGCACCAGGCCGAACGCGCCATAGACGATGATTACAGTGATGTAGGTGCGCTCCTTGTTCTTCGAGCCGAAGAAGCCGGCATGCATGAACAAGGGGACGAAAAAGGCCTGCGAGGCGATATACAGAATTCCGGTCATCATCATGCCGCGCATCAAAGGCGTACCGGGAAGCAAGGGACCGATCACTGTGGCATAGAGGATTGTAAAGAAAATGCCGTTGAGGAAAAGGATGGCCAGCCCCAAGGTGTAAGGCGGCGGTTCCTCGAAGGAATCGGTGAAACTGAGCGACGCCATCCTTCCGGCAAAATCCAGTCTGGGCAGGCCGATATGGGGCGCCCAGAGACCGAGAAGCATATGCACATAAGTGGCGAAAAAACCAGCCAGCGAGGCTTTCATAAAAAATTCGACGGTCATCATTCCCTCCAGTGCCAATACGGATTAGGATGTTATGGTACGAAATAAATCCGTGATCCAGTTTGTAGCTTGAAGGAAGGGAGATGTTGGCCATGGTGAAAAGGTATGATGTGGGGGGCGTGAGGTCGCCGGGCGGGAGATACTCTCACGTCGCAGAGTCCGAGCCGGGCGCGCGGCTCTATCACCTTGCCGGTCAAACCGGCTTTTCTCCCGACGGCAAGATGGGCAAGGACTTCAACGAACAGGCCGAGCTTATTTACCAAAACATCGAGCAGATCCTCAAGGAATGCGGCATGACCTTCGACAATCTGGTCAAGACCACCACTTTTCTTGTCAGCTCGGATGACATACCGGCTTGGCGCGAGGCGCAAAAGAAGGCCTTCGGGAATGTGGTGCCGGCCAGCACATTGCTCATCGTCGCCGGCCTCGCAATCCCCGAGCTGCTGATCGAAGTCGAGGCCATTGCGGCGAAGGATTAGAGAAACCCGATAGCATCTGCCCGATCCTTGGGCCAAAAAATTTCGATCTCGCGGCAAGGCCGGCGCACCATCGGCTGGCGCCCGGGGGGCTATAATGGTGGTGTAAATTACAAAATTCAAATGTCCGGATTTGGCTGAGGCTGTTGAAAAAGTCCGTTGATAGGTGGTGCGAGGATTTGCCAGATTTAATTTTGCAAAGGACGAATGGCACCAGTGGTCGTCTTTACGGCCCTACGCAACGTCAGGACGAGGTTTTGGGTTCCTCTGCCGGTTCCTTCGTGTCGAAGGTACATGAAGCCAGCCAGTGGGCAAGAAATTTCGCGATTTGCGCCTGCAGAGGACTTTTTCAACAGCCTCGGCTAGGAACAGCTCAAAATCAGAGGTGCCAACCACTTCCGCTTGCCCCTCAGCCACGGATATTTGTCCGTCGTCAAAACATTTGGGACAATTGATCCAGTTTCCTAACGGAGGATTT
>CAZBQG010000357.1:0-3391 GCA_964493945.1 uncultured Rhodospirillaceae bacterium | reverse complement strand
GACCGGTTCCGGCCCCGGGGCTTCTCCATGAGCGGCGGCCAGCGCCTTTTTCCCGAAGTGGGCGGCATCGGGCCAGTCGTACATCTCGTCCGCCTCGTAGAGGGCGAAGTCCTTGTATTCGCGGCCGAGCCGGGCGGCGAATCCGTCGCCGGGCGCTTCCAGCCGGCGCAGGCCCCCGTAATCGAAGGCGGCGCCGCAGCCGGCGAGAACCAACATGAACACGGTTTCGGCGGCCAGGAAGGCGCCGAGAATCATGGTGCGCATGGTGCCGTTCCTCTCACCCGGCTGGCGGCCGGGGCTAATGGTCATGGCTTCCCGCTTTCCCCCGGCCCCCGGCGATGGGGCGGGGAACTTTCACGTCCCCGTCCCTGGGGCGCTGGGGCGGACGGCCGGGACAGGGTCCGGCTGCCCGGAGGATCGCTGATCCAGCCATTCCGGGATCCGGGTCCCCGATGGCTGGGTGTGCGGCCGGGCCGTTTTTGGCTCGAAGGGGAAATCGGGTTGCGCCGGGACATCATGGGCCAGAGTCCTTAAACGGGGACTGTGGCCTGAAAGTGGCCTATTGGGGCGAAAATGGGACCATACGGGGGTCTTTTAAGGGCGCCGGCGGTGTTTTTAGGGCGCTAACCAGCGGGCCAGAGGGCCGTCCAGGGCCGGATGCGGCGGCCGCGGAGGGCGCGCCCAGGCGGCGACATGACGTCCATGTTGGGCCAAAGCCCGTCCTCGATGGTCCGCGCGTAGGCCTCGGGCAGGCCACCGGCCCGCATGGCCCGGGCGGCGGCGGCGTGGTCGTAGTCGAGGGATAAGTGGCTGATGCCGAGGCCATCGGGCGTCTCGGCCAGCACCGAGTACCAGACCCGTGGCGTGCCGTCGTTGGCGGGCATGCCGATGGCGCCGGGGTTATGCCAGAGACGGCCTCCTATATTTTGCGTGTTCAGAACACGCGGGCCAAGAACCTGGGTGAACGGCAGTCCCGAATGGCCGCCGATGACGGCGTCGGCATCGAGGCGGTCGATGATTTCGGCCTTGGCCGCATCGGGGGTTGAGGCGAAGACATATTCGGAGATGTTTTGATCACCGCCATGGATGACGGCGATGTTGCGCCCGGCCATGGTGAACCGCAATTGACGGGGCAGGGCGCGCATCCACGCCAGCGCGTCACCATCCAGAACCGCCGCCGCATGGGCGAACCAATCGGTGGACCAGGCCGCGCAGTCGCTGTCTTTTTCGAATCCGCAATTGCAATCGGCGGCATTGAAGCCCAGCGATTCCTCGCAATTTCCCATCACCACGCGGATTCCGGCTTCGCGGACAAGATCGATGCAGGCTTGCGGGTCGCCGCCATAGGCGACGACGTCGCCGGTGCAGATCACGCGCTCGGACGGAATGCCCCGGGTGAGCGCTTCCGCCAACATCGCCTCGGTCGCCTGGGCGTTGGAATAAGGTCCGCCGAAACACAGCACCGGGCCGTCCAGCCGGCCAAGGTCGAGCACGTGATTTTCTTCGGCGGGGGTCGTCATTCGGGGCTGCCCTCAGGACTGCAGGATGCGCCGCCGAGGACGCAGAACTTGGCGCAATGGGGATGATTGAGCTGCACCGTTTTCGCCGCCTGGGTCAGGTCATGGCCCAGTTCGAAAGCGGTGTCATAGGGCAGCAGCGTACACGGCACCACCGAGGCCCTGTCCTGGCCGCGGTGTTTGACGATCATGCGCGACGTCGCGCACATCATGGTTTCCGGCGCGACGCCAAGAATATCCCAGCAATGAGTGGTAATTTCGGGAACATCGGCGGCGGAATCCATTTCCGGGAATAAAACCAAAGACGCCGGGTCATCGGCATCGACGGGGATGGCCTCGGCCTCGAACAGGTCACGGTAGCCGCGGCGCGCGTCGGCGTCGCTTTCATCCCAACAGGTTCGCCCGGCGATGGTGATCTTAAAATTGTTTTCAGCCAGCCAGCGCAGGCCTTCGATCATCGGCGTCCAGGACGCCTCGCCGCGCACCGCTTCGTGCTTGGCCTTGGTATAGTGATCGATTGAAACCCTGAGCGTCAGCGCCTGGCCGTGGCGGCCCAGGATTTCCAGCAGCCGGGGGCGCTTGTTCAATAGCGGCTTCATGGCATTGGTCAGCACCAGGACCCGGTATCCCTTGGCCAACGCCAGCTCGATCATGTCCGGCAATTCCCGGTTCATAAACGGCTCGCCGCCGGTGAAGGCGATTTCCTCGACCGGCAGGCGTTCGTCTTCGATCTCATCCAAAAACGCACGCACCTCGGCCACCGTCATGTAGGAGAGCCGGTCATTGGTGGGGCTGGAATCCATGTAGCAGTTCTGGCAGGTGATGTTGCACAGCGAACCAGTGTTGAACCAAAGGGTTCTCAGGTGCGTCAGCGCGACGACGGCACGCTGAACGCCCTCGGCGGTGACGAGAGGGTCCTGGAATTTGCGCGGGTCCAGGGACTTGTTCGGGAATGCGTTGCCTTCGGGCATGGGTTCCATTGTGCCGGTTTTTTATCCGTTGGTAAGAGGACTGTTTAGCCTTCCGGCGAAGACAATCCAACCAAAAACCCGACGAAACCGCCAACGTCGCGGTCAAAGGTTCGTGAACAGTGCCGTATGCGGCGAAGCAAAGGCTTGAGACTTTTCCCGAGTTCCCTATTAAGGTATGGGTAACGCCAGGCGGGCGTAGTTCAACGGTAGAACGAAAGCTTCCCAAGCTTTAGATGAGGGTTCGATTCCCTTCGCCCGCTCCATTTCCTTTATCTCCTAAAGGCTTAGAAACCCTAAGAAAACAAGCATTTATCACGTGCTGATTCTGCAGTGCCTCTTGTTGCGTTTCAAGGGTATTCTGAAGATCAACTGTGGCCTGAGTGTGGCGTGGCTCCCCAGCCCCTCTTCAGAACCACCTAAAATAATCCCCCCACCCCTTCATCCGTGGCCGCACCTCCACAGATGATTCCCAGCTCGTCTGCGGGGTCGGAGCAGGTAGGCTGCAGGGTCGTGTCGGGGAAGCAAAGGGGAGACCTTGAAGGGGAACTAACCTCACCCACAGGGGACAGGATGACCCGCGCCACCACCCCCGGGGCAAGGGCCACCACCCCCTCCCGGATATGTACCTGCGGAGGGGATCGGGAAAGTGGGAATTGGGTCTGTCAACCAGTCCATCTGCGGGGATTAAGGGAGAGGGGTGGGGAAACCTTGAGAAGTGGCCTAGATAATTTCCGTGGCTGACCCTTGACCGCCCCGCTGATTATTCAAAGCTTACGGGAATACTCCTATCCGACAGATGCCCCATTAGACACCCTCCCACGGTTGTGCGATCATTAGGTTAATCACCAGTAGGCAGGGAAACCACTGGGACCGTTAACTTATCGCCCAAAAGAACCCAATTGG
>CAZBQG010000356.1:0-3398 GCA_964493945.1 uncultured Rhodospirillaceae bacterium | reverse complement strand
TCTTTGAATCACATGCGGGTTAACAAAGATTCACCGTACTTTTGCAACAGGTCTATTGCAGCACCGTGATGGCTCCCATCAGGAACAGCCTGTATTCCGACGATCTGGCCTGAACGGCGATCGATTTCATGGCCGAGCGGCATATGGGTCTGGTGCCCGTGATCGAACGGGATGGCACCTTCGCGGGCCTGCTGGGCGGCGAAAATCTGGTGCAGTATCTGCTGCCAAGACGGTCTCCAGTTTAAGCCACGGAAAGGACGGCATGAAGCACGCCGCTTATCTGGACGAATCGGCCGAGGAAATGCATGAGCGCCTCTATGGGGTGCGCGACAAGCAAATCGGCGATCTGGTGGACCGCTCGGTCAAGACCGCCAACCTGGGCACGCCCCTGATCGAGGCATTGATGCTGATCACGTCAAACCAGTATGTGGTGCCGGTGGTCGATAAGGATAACAAGCTGGTGGGCGCCATTTCCTTCTTCTCCGTGCTCTATGGCTTGGACAACGCCTATGACCGCGAAGTGGTGCAACGCTCCCGGGAAATGGAGCGCGAAGCCAGGCGACTCGCAAAAGAAGAAGAGGAGAGGGAGGCCAAGGGTGAGCACCGCCCTAGCCGCTGGCGCTGGCCATGGCGGCGCCGAAGCGGCAAGTCAGGCAGTCATCTTCGGCCTGGATCCCCTTTGGCTGAGCACTATCATCCTGGTGCTGTCATACGCCGTTTTATTGTAGGAGAAGGTGAACCGCACCATGGTCGCCCTGCTGGGCGCGGGCGTGATGATCGTCTTCGGCGTGATCAATCAGACCCAGGCCATTGCCGGGGTGGATTTCAATACCATCGCCCTGTTGACCGGCATGATGATCATCGTCTCCATCACGCGGTCTTCGGGTGTCTTCGAATTCGTCGCCATCTGGTCGGCCAAAAAGGTGAAGGCCGATCCCATGGGAATTCTTATTGTGCTCAGCATAGTGACCGCCGTCTTTTCCGCCTTTCTCGATAATCTGACCACCGTTCTGCTGGTGGTTCCCGTCGCCCTGCTGATCACGGAGAACCTGGAAATCTCGCCCTATCCGTTCCTCTATAGCAAGATCCTGGCGGCCAATGTGGGGGGCACGGCAACCCTTATTGGTGATCCGCCCAACATCTTGATCGGCTCGGTCACCGGGCTCACCTTTATGCAGTTCATCGACAATCTGGGGCCCCTGGCGGTGATCGTGCTCGTGGTCATGGTGATTATCTTCCGTTTGATTCGGGGCGGCCAGATGGTCGCCGACGAAAAGCTCCGCGAACGGGTCATGCACTTCCGGGAAAGCGAAAGCATCCAGGACATGAAGCTACTCAAGAAATCGCTGGCGGTGCTCGTTCTGGTGATCGCCGGCTTCATCATCGGCGAGCAGTTCCATATCCGGCCTGGTACCACGGCCATGCTGGGGGCGGCGTTGCTGCTCGTGGTGGCCAGTTGGGGGGAGAGCGAAAAAGATCAGGCTGAATTGTTGCACTAAACATTGCAGGAGGTGGAATGGCCCGCGCTTTTTTTCTTCATCGGCTCTTCGTCATCGTTTCCGGCGTCGAACATTCTGGCCTTTTGACCATTCTGGGCAAGGAACTGATTGATTTCACCGGCGGCGATCCCGCCACCACGGCCTATGCGACCATGTGGCTTTCAGCCCTGATCTCGGCGGCGGTGGATAATATCCCCTTTGTCGCCACCATGATCCCCTTGGTGGAATCCATGGAAGTCAGCCTGGGCGGCAAGGAAGCCATGGAACCGGTCTGGTGGGCGCTGGCGCTGGGTGCCTGTTTGGGAGGCAACGGCTCGTTGATAGGTGCGGCGGCCAATGTGATGGTCTTCGGCATGGGCGAGCGTGCCGAATATCCCATCCGCTTTTTCACTTTCCTCAAGATCGGCCTGCCTTTTATGCTGCTCAGCGTGGCCATCGCCCATGTTTATGTGTGGCTAAGGTATTTTTCTTAAAACACACTCGCTCATTCCAACTTCTGGCCGGCAACCCATATTGCCAGGACGCCGATGAGCAAAACCCCCGAGCCGCCGATGATATAAAATGCATATTCAAGCCCCACAATTTCAGCGACGGCCCCCATGATGATGGGCACCAAAAGACTGCCCAGGCGATTGAAGGAAATCCTGAGCGCCGCCACCCGCCCTTGAAGATCAAGCCCGACGAAGCGCGACGCTATGGACATCATCAGCGGCAAATTGAGCCCTTGCCCCGCACCCCTAAGCGATATGAACAGCATGAGCACTACCAGACCTTCCAGCATGGGGGTGACGGCGATGGCCGCGATGGAGAGCGCCACGGTCAGCAACAAAAGCCAATGGCTGGCCATGCGCCGGTTGAGGGGGCCGATGCTCAAGGCCGCGCCGGCCGAGACCATATTGCCCAACCCGATCAGAAAGCCGATGGTCCCGCCGGCATAGCTGATCTCTTTGAGCCACACTCCGTAGAATGCGTTTTGCATGCCCGATCCGGTCTGGCGCACGGTGGTGGCGGCGATGACCAGGATGACGGCGGGAATGACCAACAGGCGGAAGGCCGCCTTGTAATCGGACAATTTGGGCATGACGTCGGCGGTCCGTACTTTTGTGCTGTCATCTGGCGTGGGTGCGGAACCGGCTACATTGGGCAGGGAGAAGGCCGCTATCACGCTGCACGACACCCAAAGGACGGCCACCCCGAAGGCCCCCACCGGTCCCTGGAACTGCCAGGCCAGCCCCACCAGCCTGGGTGCGAAAAAGCCGCCGGTGCGGGCCGATGCCGTCATCCGCCCGGCATGGACGGCCTGCCCTTTGAGCAAACGGCCTACCAGGGTCTGGGCGCCAATCCAGTTGGAGGTCTCGATGAAGCCCTACATGATCTGCAACAGGATCACCGCCCAGATGAAGGGCAAGGCCGGATAGGTGAGCAACAGCACCGCACCCACCAGCCCCAGCACCATGATCACCCGGCGCGGCCCCAGGCGGTCCATCAGGGTGCCCGAATGGATCAACAGGGTTACGGCCAGGATTTGCCGGCTGGAAATGATGATCCCAATGAACAACGGCAAAGCGTTCAATTCCAATGCCCAAAGCGGCAGCACCACGGCCATCATGGAATTCAGATCCCCGGCGAAGAATGCCAAGGAATAAATCGAGGCCTGCAACCGGGCAGGAAATTTTTGTGGGTCCGCTTGCGCCATCTGTGGATCAGCCGGCTGGTTTATTGTCCGATCCCCAAAAGCCTTTCCGCATTGCCACTTAGAATGCGTTCCCGTTCATGGGGCTCAAGCTCCAGCCGGTCGATGGCGTCCAATTCGTTGCGGATATTGGCAAAGGGCGCATCGGAGGCGAACACAACATTGTTGATGCCGAAGAAATCGATGCCACAGGTGAGCGGCGCCAC
>CAZBQG010000355.1:0-3437 GCA_964493945.1 uncultured Rhodospirillaceae bacterium | reverse complement strand
ATCTGGATATGATCGCCATGGACTTGAAGGCTATCTGGGAAATGTCGGCTTATAGATGTCGGGCTGATCGTCGCCGTGAATTACGCCTTCACCAAGGTGCCGCTCATGGCCCTGCCCGATGGTACGCTCTGGCCGCCGGTCTCGCTGTTGGTCGTCTTCGTCTTCGTCGCCCGCGATTATGCCCAGCGCGATATTGGTCATTGGGCCATCGGCACCATGCTGGTGGGCGTGGCGCTCAGCTATTTCATAGCCGGGCCCCAGGTGGCTCTGGCCAGCGCCGCGGCCTTCGGCATCAGCGAATTCGCCGATTGGGCGGTCTACAGCTTCACCCGCTGGCCCCTGTCCCAGTGCATCTTGCTGTCCAGCGCCTTGGGCACACCCATCGACAGCGTGGTGTTTCTGGGATTGATGGGCGCATTGTCGCCGGTCGGTGTGCTGGCCATGACGGCCAGCAAGCTTTTGGGTGCCTGTATCGTCTGGTGGCTGGTGCGCCGGCGCGAACTGGCCGCCGCCTGATCTCAGGCTAGAGGCTCAATATCGCCGGCCTCTTGTTGGGCCCCAAAACCTGCTACGAACTCTTTAAACCCGCCGGCCTCAATGGTCGTCCTCATGCCGCCCATCAATTCCTGGTAATAATGAAGATTATGCCCGGTCAGCAGCATGGCCCCCAGGATTTCGTCTGATTTGATCAGGTGATGTAAGTATGCACGGCTGTAATCCGAGCAGGCCGGGCAGGCGCATTCCCCGTCCAGAGGGCGGGGATCGTCCGTATGGCGGGCGTTGCGCAGATTGACCTGGCCCCGCCGGGTAAAGGCCTGCCCGGTGCGCCCCGAGCGGGTGGGCAGAACGCAATCGAACATGTCCACACCCAGGCCCACCGCCGCTACCAGATCAGCCGGCTTGCCCACCCCCATCAGGTAATGAGGCTTATCATGGGGCAGGTGGGGGATGGTGGACTCGATGGTTTCAAACATGGCCGAGCGCGCCTCACCCACGGCCAGGCCGCCGATGGCGTAGCCGTCAAAGCCAATGTCTTTAAGCGCGGATGCGGATTCGGCCCGCAATTCAGGATTGGTGCCACCCTGGGTGATGCCGAATAATACGTATCCCGGGCGTTCCCGGAACGCCTTTTTGCTGCGCTTCGCCCAGCGCATGGAAAGGCGCATGGAGGAGGCGATGGTCTCAGGCTCAGCGGGTAAAGACGTGCATTCGTCCAGGACCATACTGATCTGGGAGCCCAATAAATATTGGATTTCCATGGCTCGCTCGGGCGTCAATTGATGGCTGGAGCCATCGATATGGGAGCGGAAGGTAATCCCATCTTCGTCCAGCTTGCGGAGCTTGGCCAAAGACATCACCTGATAGCCGCCGGAATCGGTTAAAATGGGCCCGTCCCAATTCATGAATTTCTGCAATCCGCCAAGCCGCTCAACCCGCTCGGCGCCGGGGCGGAGCATCAGGTGATAAGTGTTGGCGAGAATGATCTGGGCTCCCGTGGCGGCCACCCCTTCGGGCGTCATGGCCTTGACCGTAGCCGCAGTGCCGACGGGCATGAAGGCGGGGGTGTCCACCACGCCATGGGACGTGCTCAATCTCCCCCGCCGGGCCGCCCCGTCGGTTGCCAGGCACTCAAAGGCGAAGGCGCTCACGGGCTGCGCTCCAGAAGGCAGCAATCGCCATAGGAATAGAAACGGTATCCGGCGGAGATGGCATGGGCATAGGCCGCCTTCATGTTGGCCAGGCCGGCAAAGGCCGAGACCAGCATGAATAAAGTGGATTTAGGCAGGTGGAAATTGGTCAGAAAATAATCCGCCACTTTGATCCTGTCGCCGGGCGTGACGAACAAATCGGTCTCTCCGCGGTAGGCGGCGGCCGATCCATCATCCATGGCGGCCGTCTCCAGCAGGCGCAGGGAGGTTGAACCCACGGCCACCACCCGCTTGCCATTCTCGTGGGTTTGATTGATGCGCCGGGCGCTGGCTTGATCCAGCTCGCCCCATTCTGCCTGCATGATATGGTCTTCGGTGCGGGCCACTTTAACCGGCAAAAATGTCCCGGCGCCCACATGCAGGGTGACGAACACATGACCCACGCCCTTGGCCGCCAATGCTTCCATCAGTGATGGCGTAAAATGCAGCCCCGCCGTCGGCGCCGCCACGGCACCGGGCTGTTGGGCAAACATGGTCTGGTAATCCGCCCGGTCCGCCTGCTCACCGCCCTTGGGGCGCTTGATATAAGGCGGCAGGGGCATTTGCCCATGGGCCTCCAGGGCGCTCGCTAGGGCAGGGGCATCCAGGTCGAATTCCAGTTCCACCTCGCCGCCATCCTTTTTTTGCAGGACTTTTGCCGCCAGTCCGGGGGCAAATCGGATCAGGTCGCCGGGTTTCAACCGCCTGGCCGGTTTGGCAAAGGCCCACCAGGCCTCACCTCCGCCATTTTTGTGCAGGGTCACTTCGATACCCGCCTCGCCCCGCTTGCCCGCAAGGCGGGACGGCAGAACCTTGGTGTCATTGAAAACGAGGAGGTCTCCCTCATCCAAAAGCTCCGGCAGATCTCTGACGCCGAAATCGCCGAGTGTATCGCTCACATGCAAAAGCCTGGCCCCGTCGCGCGGGCTGGCTGGGCGCTGAGCGATCAGTCGGGCGGGCAGATGAAAGTCGAATTCGGCGGTTTCCATGGCGCGGAACCTACACATTTTACCTTTCAGTTCCCAGATAAAGCTGAGGCTTACGTTATGTATAAACCGGAGGGGTTTGTTAAACAGCACGCGCTCGGCATACCGGAAGGACCGCAACATGGCCTTGTAGTGAAGCCCGCTTTCTGGATTTGGAGTCTGCTTTGCTTTTAGCACCAAACCAAATTTTGGTTTGGTGCTGGCAGCGGCTTTGACCCAACTCGGACATTCGGCCTGTCATGGGCCAGCCTCTCGAACTCCCGCATTTGACAGGCTATCTTTGTCTGGAGGAGTATGACAAAGCGGTCGAATATGGGCGAACAGCCATGCAAAAGGGGGCGCCCTGGCCCTCTCGCGCCTACCTTGCTTCGGTGCTGGGCCACCTCGGTCGTCATCAAGAGGCTGAAGCCGTGATTGAAGAGCTACGAGAGTTGCAGCCCTCCGCGAACATTGCATTTGTTCAAAAACAAATACCAATTGTTCATCAAACCTTCATGGACCATTTTCTCGACGGACTGCACAAAGCCGGGCTGCTCGAAGGCTGATGTCCGTTCTTGGATCGGAACAGTCCAAAATCAGAGGCGCCAACCACTTCCGCTTAACCCTCACCTGCGGGCCTTCGGCCCATCATTCCTAGAACTTCTGTTAAAGTATTCATCAAAATATTACTCGAGAAGTTTAAATGCGATGGTTGCTAAAAACCCAGATAATGTTGATAGCCCTGTAACATGCTAGATTCTCATCTCAACTGCAACACCGGTAT
>CAZBQG010000354.1:0-3439 GCA_964493945.1 uncultured Rhodospirillaceae bacterium | reverse complement strand
GCTGGCTGAAGGCGTAGATTTCGACGGTCAGGTAATAGCCGGCGAAGGGCAGGGGCAGTAGAGCCGCGATGGCGATAAAATTGGCGTTATAGCCCATCCAATCATAATGGGCCTTGTCCTCGGCCTTAGTGGCGGTGAGAAACTTGAAGGCGGCATAGGCACCGACGACGGACCCGCCAAAGGCGATATTGGCCACCACCCGGTGGATATTGATGGGGTTCCACAGGAAATTCTGGATGGCGGGCCAGATATCGCCCTGGAAAACACCCGCCGGATCGACACCCGCCGGGCTCATCATGAAGGTGACCCAGGAATTGGCCAGGAACATCAACATCGTTCCCGCCGCGTTGAGAATAAGCCCCAATGTCAAATGGACCCATTTCCCGAACTGGCCCTGCATCCAGTGCCAGCCGTAATAATAAAGATAGAGGGTAGCGCTTTCGACGAAGAACAAAAGCGCATACCAGAACATGCTTTCCCGGAAGATGGTGGTGAGATAGCCAAACAGATGGGGAAAGAAAAGAACCAGGAAAAACAGCAGCACCCCGCCCAGGATGGCGGTCAGGGAATAGGCTGTGATGGAGACCTTGATGAATTCATAGGCCATCTTGTCATAGCGTTCGTCCCGGGTCTTCATGCCGATGGCTTCGATTATGAAGACGAAAATGGGGACGGCCAGCACAAAGGCCGCAAACCACAGATGCAGTTGCGCCGCCAGCCAGACGGCCACCCGCGTGTTTATGCCTCCAAAGGAGGGATAATCGCTTGGCTTGGTCTGGGGGGCGGGCGGATAGGCGATGACGGCGGCGGTTTCGGTTTGGGCAGCGGGCTCGGCGGCCCAGCCGGTATTGTCTCCGGTGTATAGCCCGGACAGAGCCAACAGGGAAAAGACGAGGAATGCCAATCCCAGCAGGGGCAGAATCCTAAAGCGGCGTTTTACAGTTGGCTTCATCGCCGCCTCATCCTTCGAAGAACAGGGGCAATCCCTGCACATCCATCATCACCCAATCGAGGGCGAAGAAGACCAGCGCAAAGGCCACGAAGGCCATGCAAAACGGCGCCAGAAAATCTTTCATTTCTTCAATCTCCCCCCCGACGGTTAAGAGGTACTGCCCCTAGAAAAGGAACCACCAGAGCAAAACGGTCAACCCGGCCAGCACAGTGCAAAACAGGGTGGGTCCCGCCCAGGGATATCTGTCCATGCCGCTTGACGTATTCATTTGAACCCTGCCCCCCAGGCCAGGCGTTGACAGGCTGGGCGCAAAATCCCTAGATTGCCGGCCATGAAGCTAGGCAGAAAAGCAACCACCGCCGATTGGTTCATCTTTGCGGGCATGGTGGTCAACGTCATTGTCATCGTTTTGATTCTGATCTACTTCGTATTCTGAACAGGTTTAACCCTGCTTACCCTTGCATTTGCAAATGCCCCGTAAATGCTTGATCAGCCCGTCCACTTCGGCGGCGGTCAGGGTCTTGGACCAAGGGGGCATCATGGGGGATTTACTGGCCGCCGGACCGCCATCCAGGATGACGTTTTTGAGGTCCGCGTCACTCAGCTTATTCATCTCGGCACTGTTGGAAAAATCCCTGGGGCTCACCGGGAAATCCTTGGTGACGTTGGGTCCCTTGCCCTTGCCGTCCACGCCGTGACATTGGGCGCAGAAGAATTTAAAGGCCTGTTCAGCCGGTGCCGCCGTTGCCGGCGTGGCACCCATCAGGCCGGCCAGAAGAAGAAGTATGGCGATAAGCTTTGCATTCAACATTGTCTTGACCCCTTCCCAAGCCATCATTTGAAGTTGGCGACATAGGCCGCCACGCTCTTCATGTCTTTTTCCTTCAGGATGCCGGCAAATACTGGCATGGCGCGCACCGGTTTGAAGGTGGTCGGCGTCTTGAGATAGGCGAAAATCCAATCCGGATTAAGCCGCTTCTTGGCGCCCACCAATGACGGACCCGACATGCCGCCTTTGATCTTCTTTTTGCGGGCCGGATATTGATGGCAGCCCGAACACGGCATCTTCTTGGTGAAGATCAGCCGCCCCTTGGCGTTCTTCTTGGGCTTGATCTTCCCGGACGTGACCGCCTTGGAGGTCAGGGTCATGAGAAAATCCGTCACCGAAGCGGCGTCACCGCCGGCCAGCTTGGGATGATCGCCGGGGTTCTTTTTATCCAGCGTATTATACTGAAGCGGGCGGATGGGTTTGGGATCGGCCAGCCATTTACCGAGCCAGGCTTTGCGGAATTTGGACCCCGCATACCACAGTTCCGGGCCTTTCTTGGCCAGTTGGTCATCGATGGTCTTTTCTTTGGCCGGACCGTCGGTGTAATGGCATTGCTGACAGTTTTTGTCCTGGAACAGTTTCTTGCCGGCTGCCGCATCGGCGCTGACCTGGCCTGTGGTCCAGGCAAGCAAGCCCATACCCAGAAAAAGGGTCATGGCAATTCTCATTTTTTGTTCTCCTTTAAGTCTTTTTACTTCCCTTGGCCTTCTCGCAGTGGCAAGGTTTCAAGCGCCCGCGCCACCCAGCTCTCCTCTTTCCGCCTTACGCATGAGCCAGACACCAAGCCCGCCGACGATGATGACGACCAGGATCACCCAAATATACACGCTCATGGGCACGGGCGCTTCCATAAATACGAAATACCAGGTGGAAACGCTCATCACAAGACCGTGTTCGCCGTTGGAGCCGTCCCAGGCATTGACCACCATGGGGACGAATTGACCTTCCCGGAACTGCACATCGTTGCGGTCTTCGGTAACAAGTGCGCGTTTCATGACCACCCGCCAGCGCCCCTGAGCCCAGACGGCTTTGCTTTTGGTTTGCTGGCCGGCCTTGGGCTGGGGCCTGGGCTTTTGCGTCCAGCCCCGGGCGATGGCTTCCTCGGTGGCAGCCTGATCGGCCTTCCATACCAGGAGATGGACGGGGTCCGATGACCCCCCCCGCAGGAAATAGGGCTTCTTGGTCCCCGACGGCGGCTTGATCGGGAATTGAAGGGCCACGGAATCCCGGAAGGTCTTCAATTTGCGGGGCACCATATCAACGGTTCCCACATAGGAATTGAAGGCGCCCAGTTTGGCGATTTCCTTGGTGTTCAGTTCCTTATCCGCCTGGTGGGTAACGTCTTTGAAGGGATCGTCCCATTCCAGCAGGAAGGCGATTTCCTTATCGTTGCGGATGGCTTTCAGGGTAACCAGATCGATGGACGGGTTTTGCCAGCGGGGTGCGACCACCACCTGGCCCGCGAGACGCACATCCATGGGCTGGGCTTTGGCCCAATTACCGTCTTCCGGCCCACCCGGCACCTCACCTTCGACGCGCAAGGGTTTGAGCACCTGATGATCGGTCAGCTTGCGTTGCAGGGATTTGATGAAATTGGCCAGGAACCAGCGGTCTTCCGCCTTCAGGGCCTTGACGAAAGACGGCATGGGCGAGCCCGA
>CAZBQG010000353.1:0-3448 GCA_964493945.1 uncultured Rhodospirillaceae bacterium | reverse complement strand
GCCGAAGCTTTCTTCCATAACCTCACGTGTTGCACTTGATTTGAGAATCCAGCCCTGGCTCAAATCAGACTTTTTCAACAGACTCGGCTACTTCCAGAAGAAATCACCCAGGCGCGTCTCGCCGGCACTGATCAGGTTGGGTTTGATCTGCACCTCCTTGGTATGGACGTAGACGTTGGGCAGTTCCGAGACGGGGAAGACATAGGCCATCTCGTTGATCCGGTTGAGCGCCGCAACATAGGTCTGGGTGCGCTTCTTGAGGTCGAACACCGTGGTGCCCGCCTTGCGCAGCTTGTGGATCAGCGGGTCCTTCCAATAGTCCCGGTTGGAGCCGAAGAAGAAGTTGAGCAGGTTCTCGGTATCCGGCTGGGCGGCCGTCGGATAGACGCCGTTGAACATGGTCAGCTTGCCCTTGCCCCGCTTGCGCACATAGTTGAACAGGGGCAGCGGCTCCAGCTCGGCCCTGATGCCCACCTTGCGCAGATCGCCCAAAATCACCTCGCCGATATCCTTGATCGGCAGGTAAACCGACAGGGTCACGTCGAAGCCCTTGGGGTACCCAGCCTCGGCCAAAAGCTTCTTGGCCATGGCCGGATTGTACTTATAGGGAGATGAGGTGGGCGCGCAAGCCACCGTGCGTTCGAAGCAGATGCTGTGCGGCAATTCGGCCGACTCGCCACCAGCGACCGCGAACTTCATCAGCCCCTGGCGGTCGATGGCCATGATCGCCGCCTTGCGCACGCGGACATCCTTGAAGAAGTTCTTACCCGAACGGCCCAGCCCGTCGAACCACAGATACATGATACGCTTGGAACTGGTCGGGGTGATCACCACATTGGGATTGTTCCTCAGCCCGTCTATGGTTTCCTTTGGGACAGAGCGCAATACGTCGACGCCGCCGGTAAACAGATTGGCCAACTGGGTCTGCTTGTCCGGCATGGGCACGCCATGAATGCGCGCAATCGGTGCGCGGCGGTGGGGAGAGCCGAAAAACTTGTCGAACCGTTCGACCACCACGCCCGTGTTCTTGTTGATCGAGACCAGCTTGAACGGCCCCGTCGAGGACGCCGAGACGGTGCCGTAATCGGCCTTGTGCTTGAGCGTGCTGTGGATCTTGGAATCGAACATATGGAAGCGATAGGCGATGGTGCTGAGATCTGTCGCCTTCGGCTTCTTGGTGATGATGCGCAGTTTGTAGGGGGTGACGATCTCGACTCGCTTGACCCAATTGTAGCGGGCCTTGAAGCGGAGCTTGACCTTGGGATCACTGATATAGCCGACGGTGTATTTCACGTCCTCGGCGGTGAACTTGTTGCCGCTGTGGAAGATCACGTCATCGCGGAGGTTGAATTCCAGGGTGGTGTCGTTGATCCGTTTCCAAGACTTGGCCAGTTCGGGCACGAACTCACCCTTGTGCTCGTTGAACAATATGAGCTTGCCGTACATGTTGCGCGCGAAGTAGCCCACCTCTTCATGGGGCGCGTGATAGCTGTCGACCTTGGAAAAGGGATCATTGATGGCGATGCGCAGGGTGTTTTTCGATTTCTGCGCCAAGGCCGGCGCCGCAGCCAAGGCAAGGCCGAGACCAGCTGCAAGCGGAATATTCAATTGGCGGAGCTGCATGGGTATCCTCTCAGAGTTAAGCCAAACCACGTTTAATTGGATGTGTGGGCAAGGTAACACTATTCTTTTAGCAATGGAAACAAGGCATTTCGCCCGCGCACCGCACCCGTTAAAGACGGCAGCCGGCGGCCTGGGCGTCACCAAGAAACATGCGCACGGTGTTGAGCGATAGGGCGCCCAGATCCATGCCCTGAAGCTCCTTTTTCTCCAAAAGTGCGGGCGTCACGGTGATGATATGACAGCCGCATTCCTGGGCCTGATAGAGGTTCAGCACTTCGCGTGGGCTGGCCCATAACAGTTCCGCCCGGGGCCGGGCTTTAAGTATTTCCAAAGCCTCTTTCATCAGGGGCACGGGATCCAGCCCTGTATCGGCGATGCGCCCGGCGAAGACTGAAACGATGGCCGCCACATCCGGGGCCAGGGCGGCCCCGACGGCGCGCACCTGATCCAGGCTTAGGACCGCCGTCACATTGAGCTTGATGCCGTCGCCACCGAGCCTGGAAATGAGCCCACCGGCGCTCTCACCTTTGCTGTTGGTAACCGGAATCTTGACATAGAAATTATCCCCCCAGGAGGCGATCTGGCGGGCTTGGCGCTCCATATCCGCAAACCCGTCGGCGATGACCTCGAAGCAGACCCGACAATCCTTGATTTCGGCCAAAACCGATCTGGCGAAGGCCTCGAAATCCGTCACACCCGCCTTGCGCATGAGGGTAGGATTGGTGGTGAAGCTCTGGATCGTCCCGGAATCCCTGGCCCGGACCATCTCCACCAGATTGGCGCCGTCGGAAAAAATCTTGATGTTCGCCACTGATTGCTAATCCAGTTTTCAGGGGCGCCCCGTAATAGGGGCCCAGATCATCAGATTAAGGCCAAATTTGATCCATAAACAATGACCGATAACCATTTTGGCGCTTCTTTCGGGCATGGCCGGCATGGGGCTGGGCCGAATGAACGCCTCGCCCGGCTTAGGGTTCTTCCGTGTCATCGTGGGACTCTTCGTCCCAATCCGGGTTGTGTTCGGGCATGGGATCGGGTCTCCCCTGGGTGGTCAGATCGGAACGGTCGAGCACGCTTTCCCGCCTGTCCCGGTGACCCTTCAACAAGCTTTTCATGCCTTCTATTTCATCGCTGATGACGCCTAAGCGCGTGAGGCCTTCCTCGCTGATATCCTTGGTCCGGGGCATACCCATATAGTGGCGCAGATTGGACAGGTGGAAGCTGATGGCATTTATGTTGTCCTCCACGCTGCGTGGGCGCTTCATGTAGATTTTGTGCATATTGGGCAAGTTGTTGACCAGCACCCGGATCAAGCCGCGCAGGAATTTGTCATATTTGGTGAGGCGGCTTTCCATGATCCCGCGGGGAACCCTGAAAATGACCGAATCCATCAGGGCCTGGCCGATATGGCCTGCACGCTGTCCTCCAGGATGGCCGCTTCACCAAACAATTCGCCAGCCCGGAGCGTCGCCAGGCTGACCCTTTCGCCGTCTTCCAATTTAAACAATTCGACGGCGCCGGTCTGGATGATATAGGTGGCCAGGCCCATCTCGCCTTCCTCGAAGATCATCTCGACGCGGTGATAGTGCTTCTTGCCCATCACCTCCCAGCTTCCGCCGGAATGGGTTTTTGTTTCGCCTGCCATTATTCCTCTGCTTTTGACCAACTGCTTACATACCCAGTTTCGGACCTAATTATAATACAATCAATTGAAATCGACCGCTTGCCTGGAACTGGTGGGACCGATAGTCTGGATGGGCATGGAAAACCCAAGTGGCGACATGGCGGGCGTAGTTCAGAGGTAGAACGTCAGCTTCCCAAGCTG
>CAZBQG010000352.1:0-3454 GCA_964493945.1 uncultured Rhodospirillaceae bacterium | reverse complement strand
CCTCATCCAGACGCGCGGCGGGCAAGCCGTTCCCCGGCTTTTTCAGACACAGATGCCCGGAGGCGAGAACCGTCCCGGCGGCAAGGTCCGTGGCGGCGACGATGCTCTTGTTGAAGATGGCGCGCAGGTCTTCCAGCTCGCGGGCCTGGGCGTCCTTGTCCAGAGGATGGCGGCGCGCGGTTTCCACGAAACCAATGCCCTCCATGACCTGGTGCAGCTCCTCGAAGGTGACGGAGACCGGCACATCGGGCCCCGGCGATACACGATCGAAGGTGACATGAAGCTCCAGCACGTCGATGCCTTGGGCGGCGGCGGCAAGGGCCGGGTAAATGGTTCCCGAATGGTCCGACAGGCCCACGGCACACTCGTAGCGGCGGCGTAGTTCAGAGATGACGTTAAGCCCCGTTTTCTCCGGCGGCGTGGGATAGATCGACGTACACTGCATCACCGCGAATGTCCCCTTGCCGCCGCGCAGCATTTCCACGGCGGTGTCGATCTCGGCCCAGGGTGACATGCCCGTGGACAATAGTACCGGTTTCCCGGTGGCGGCGATTTTCCCGAGCATGGGCAGGGTGCCCACCTCGCCCGAGGCCATCTTCCAGGCGTCTATGCCGACGCGGTCCAACAGGTCCACAGCTTCGTCGGAAAATGGGGAACTCATGAAAAGCAGGTTTTTCTCGGCCGCATGGGCGCGCAGCGCGACCCATTCCTCCTCGCTGAATTCCATGCGCTTCCAATAGTCATAGCGGCTTTCATCCTGGGCACTGAATTTCACGCGCCAGGGTTCGTGAGGCGTGCTTTCGGCGGCGGCGAGATGGGTCTGGAATTTAACCCCGTGAGCGCCGGCCCCGGCGATAGCGTCGATGTAGCCGTGGGCCGCGTCGAGGCTGCCGTCATGGGATTGCGCCACTTCGGCGATGACGACACAGCTTTCGATTCCGGGGAACAGGCTCACGGGATTCAGGCCACCTTCGTCTGCGATGCCTCTAGGGGCGCCACGTCGAGGCTTTGGCACAGGGATGTATAAAGAATGTCCGTATCCTTCTCGTCACTCACATAGCCGCCCTTGCGGTCGCGCCCGAATCCCTTCAGGTTCATGGACGAGGCCTTTAGGGCGGCGAGAAAGCGGGCGCCATCCTGGCGCGCCTGATCGGCGTCGAAAGGCCCGGATGCCGCCCAGCGCAATAGAGACGGCAATTCCGATTCGCATGTCACTACACGGGCGTGGGGCAGGAATTTCCATTTAATGTGTTCGCTGAAGGTGAGCGTTGGCTTACCCAGAATCGCCGCCTCCATGGAGGCGGTGCCAGCGATGGTGATGGTGGCTACGGCCTGTTTGACTGCCTCAAGGGAGAGCGTGTCGGGGTGCAACATCACCACGTTTTTCAGGGCTACGATCTGGTCGTAGAAGCTTGCCGTGCGGCGGCCGACGGCTGAGGTATTTTCCTTAATGGCCAGCAGCACGCCCGCGGGCAGGTCGCGGGCCAGGGAAAGAATGGTGGCGTGCTGGCTGAGGCATTCCGGGGCCGTCAGCATGATAGAGGCCTCGGGCTCCTTTTGCAGGGGGTAATAGACAAACGTTTTTCCCGCCAAGTCTTCCAGCCCCGCAGTGGCCAGTCGGTCCAGATGGCGCTGGGCGTTACGGATGCGGAACGGCGAGGTGACGAGGTCGGACAAAAAGACCGAATCGCCTTTCTCCATCTTCCTCACCTTGTAATAGAAATGGCGCAAGATGCTCTCGGGCAGGGAAGCGGCGATCCGCCACCATGACCTGGCATGACGCTCGATTTCGTATTTCTGCGCCGCCAATGCATAACTTCCCTCGATTTCGGCGTCCGGCCAATCTTCAAGGGCGTTGTAGGCTTTCTCGATACCGGGATGGTCGAAAAAGTCATTTATGGCCCAGTAACAATAGGTCCCGAAACGGGCCAGAGTCAGCCGCCGGTACGGCACCCCCATCGAACCGGCGGTCGCAGCCATGAATTTGTTGCCGTCCATGACCAGGCCCAGATTCTTTTTCCTGATTTCACGCTCCCAGAAGGCCACCGATTCGGCCAGGGCGTGCAATAACTGGGTGTTGGAGGCGCGCACCACATAGGGGGCCACGGGATGGCGCCAGGCACCGGCGGCAAAGGCGTGTCCCATTTGCCGGTTGGGAAGCACTAGCCGGTTGATGGGTTCGCCCACCAGTTCTTCCATGCGCCGCGCCCGTGCGGTCACTTCCGTCTCGTCCAGCGCCTCCTTCTGAAGGGCCGGAATATAGACGCTGCTGTTAGTTACCGTATCCCACAGGCCATCGGAGTTGTTTTTCCTGTAGGCGGTCTCTTCCACGCGGCTGCGCACATAGAGATGAATCCGCGAGCCGTGGCGTTCTTTCAGCAACCGCGCCAGAGACGTAAACATGGCCACCTGGGCAGGCTGAATCTCCATGCCAATATTTTCAAATATGCGGATGTTAGCAGGCATTGTTACAGAAGATGTCCCATGGAAGGATGCAACAGCCTCATCCCGCCTCGGAGTCCAGCACCGCCCAGTACTGTTTGCGGAAGGCCTTGGAATACCAATTATCGGTCTTCATAAGGTCCTTATGGACACCGACGGTGGAAATGCGCCCCCTTTCGAGAACAACAATCTGATCGGCACCGACCACGCTGGAAAATCCGTGGGCGATGAGAATGATCGTGGTGCCGGTTTCTTCCCTGATACGAACCAGGGTCTTCTGGAAGGCCTCCGCAGAATCGGCGTCGAGGCCGCTGGTGGGTTCATCCAGAATCAGGACCGAACCCTTGCGCAACAAAGCGCGCGCCAAATCGAGACACTGGCGCTGCCCCCCCGACAACAGACCAGCATCTTCTCCCACCAGTGTGTCATAGCCCTGGGGAAGCTGGGTGATAAATTCCGTCGCCCCTGCCAGCCTTGCGGCCTCGACCACTTCTTCATCGGTGGCTTCCTGATGGCCGTAACGGATGTGCGCCGCCGCCGTGACATTAAAGATATCGGGAGACTGGGGGACAAAAGAAACGCCGCTGCGAAGACTTGTCAGGGTGAAGTCTTCCAGCGGGTGATCGTCGAACCAGATCTGGCCGTGAGTTGCCCGCCGCAGCCTCGGCAGAAGATCGACAAAGGTGGATTTCCCAGCGCCGCTGGGCCCCACCAGGGCCGTGAATTTTCCCTTGGGAATTTCAAGGTTGATGGCTTCCAGGGCCAGCACCGTGCCACTTTCATACGTGAAGGAAACGTCCTCAAGGCGGATTCCCCGCTCCAGCCCGGTGAAAGGAATTGTCCCGCTATCTACCTCCTGGGCCGCCGACAGGCTTTCCATGCGGTCAAAAATCTTGCCCAGACTCGGCAAGGTGGTGACCACGCCCTGATAGGTGATGGCGATCTCCTGGAGAATCGGGGTCAGCCGCACCATCATGCCCACGAAGACCAGCGCCGCCGCCGGCTTGAGCCC
>CAZBQG010000351.1:0-3487 GCA_964493945.1 uncultured Rhodospirillaceae bacterium | reverse complement strand
ATTTTGGTGGGGTCCCTGTTCCTCATATCCAATTACTATCTGTGGAGCGGTATGACCCGCATCCCGGGGGCCGAGCGCTATTACAATTTCATCAAATATATATTGGGCGCCATCATCATCTCATTTGCCGTCTGGCTGACGCCTCACAACCTGCCGCTGACTTCGGCCGAGGTGGGGCAGATGGGCGGCTCCCAATATCATCCCATGCTTAAATTTCTGGGGCTCATGCCGGCCAAGAACGCGGTGATCAATCTGATCATCCTGGCTACCTTCTTCTCCTTCCTGCTGTATCGCCGCGGCAACCGCCAGGAAGCGGTATCCATTACCGGCCAGGGCACACTGCCCCGCATTATCATTCCCCTGGCAGGCCTGGCGGCCATCGCCATCGTTGGCAATTACGCCCAGATTCTGCTCACCATGGATCCCAAGGAATTGGATTTGCCGGCGGACCGGGCACAATTTTTCCGCACGGTTGGATATCTATTGGTGTTCAACTGCTTGGCCGCAGTGGCCGCCGTAGGGCTCGCGCTGAAGGATTACGGCAAGCTGGCCCAGGGCGTTTACCTGACCGTCACGGCTTTCAATGTGGTGATTTTTCTTGGGGTCTATGGCTTCGTGGTCATGGAACAGGCTTCGCCCTTCCTGCGCAACGTGGCCGTCGCCCAGTTCCTGCAATTGATCAGTTGTCTCATATTGGTCAGCGCCATCGACGCCTTCATGTTCAAAGGCGCTCGGGAAATTGGCAAGCTGCAATGGGGAAAGATGGCCATCCGCAGCCAATATGCTCTGTTGCTGCTGACCTTCGTGATTACCATGAATATGGGCCTGATGGGTTTCATCCGCTCTGGGCTCAGGGGCGATTGGCATATTTTCGGGATCATGCGCGACACGTCTGAGTGGGCCTTCACGCCCAGCAATTTCACCATGACCCAGATGGTCGGGCTGGCCGTGTTCGTCTTCATGATCGGCGTCGCCTTCATGTTCTGGCTGGGCGGCATTGCGGCCCAGGGAAAGGCGGATCACGACGCGCCTGAAGAAAAAGCGGGGGAAGGTTGAATGGCTAAAACCATCTCCCGGGTTTTTATTTTTCTGGTGATCGTCTTGGGCGCTTTCAATTGGATCGGCTATACCATCACCTCCATGACCGGCGGCGATAAAAAGGCATCGACCGGGGGCAAGGTGGAAGTCACGCCCGAATTCGGCGAAGGTCTTTATTGGGGCAAGGGGCGCTGCTTTACCTGCCACAGCATGGGTGATCGGGGCAGCGCCGTGCGTGGCCCCAACCACGGCCAGTTCGGTGCCAAGTTCCCCCTGGCCATGGGCAGCCGGGCGGTGGAACGGGCAAAAGAACGCGCCAAAAAGACCGGTAAGAAATTCACCGCCGTCGATTATCTGGTGGAAAGCATGGCCGATCCTGGCGCCTATGTGGTGGAAGGCTACAAAAACGAAATGGCCGTGGTCTTTGCGCCGCCCATTTCCTTAGGGTTGGATGAGATCAAGGCCATCGTCGCCTATCTGCAAACCCAGGGCGGCGATCTGGATATCGAGGCGATCAATAAACCCAGCGAGGTATCCCAGCAATTCTATACGCGCATTCAGGCCGCTGCCGCGGCCGGTGGCGGCGATCCGGCCAAAGGCAAGGAAGTCTATGAGGATAATTGCTCCGATTGCCACAAGCTGGGCGGCGAGGGCGGCGAGGTGGGCCCCGACCTTACGGTCGCCGGCAAGAAGGGGCTGAAATTTATCACCGATGCCATCCTCAAGCCCGCCCAGGAAATCACGCCCGGCTTCGAGACCCATGTGCTGGTGGCCAAGGATGGGCGCAAGACCGTCGGCCTCAAGACCCGCGACGAGGGCAACGAGATCGACATCACCAAGGCGGACGGCGATGTGGTGACCATCACCAAGGACAAGGTCAAGGAACTGACCATCGACAAGAATGCATCGGTCATGCCCGAGGATTTGCCCGAAGCCCTGACGGTCAAGGACTTCCGGGACGTGCTGTCCTTCATGATGATGCAAAAGGGTAAATAGGGGCCGGCGGGACGAGAAAAATGGGAAGTTTAAAAATAAATCGTTTTTGGTCGATTGTTCTTACCCTGGTGATTATTTTCGGGTTGGTCAAATGGGGAATACCGTGGCTTTCGCGGTCCGTGACGGGCATGGAGGATTTGGTGCTTCCCGTGCCGGGGGCGCTGATCTTCATCTATATGACATTGACCATCGTTGCGTTGTTCATGCTGGTCACCTTTTCCGATGAATATCTGGAGGAATTTGCCCGCCCGATCCGGCGCTTCCTGCTGGGCGAATTCGGCAAGCCGCTGCGCGCCGTTGTCCTTGTCATCATTCCGTTGATCGCCGGCTGGCAGATTTATGACGTGACCGTGCCCAAACAGGACCTGCCATCTTCTCTGCGTATCCAGCACCCATCATCGAACTTCCCGCAGAGTTTCGAGAAACTGAAAAACCCCTTCGCCAATCCGGCCAAGGCGGTGGTGGATGCCTTCGTCAAACAGGCCAAGGCCAACAAGATCGAGTTCATTCCCCAGGTTGAAGAGGATATCAAGCGCTGGGCCGAGGAGACGGAGCCCAAACATATGCTCGAATTCCTGCCCCAGGCACCGGTCAAGAAATTCCTGGCGGCGTTGAAATCGGGCAAGGTGGACGGGGCCACGGCGAAGGCCGCGCTGATCGAGAAGAACCTCTATGAGGGTAGGGCGCTTTACGCCATGAATTGCCGACCCTGCCATGGCGACAGCGTGGCTGGCGATGGCCCCATGGCCGACGGTTTCAAGCTGCGCCCGATCAATTTCACCGATAACGGGACCATCGAAACCATCGTCGAGGGATACACCTTCTGGCGGGTGGCCAATGGCGGCGTCGGATTGCCGACAGAGGCAACGCCCTGGGATTCGGCCATGCCCCAATGGAAACTGAACCTGACCGACGATCAAAGATGGAAGATTATCATGGCCGAATACGATCTGGCCCAAAAAACGCCACGCATACCGGAGGTCCACAAATGACCAAAACCTCCGCTATGGGCCTGATCATGGCCGCCGCACTGGGCGTTCTTTTGACCCTTGCGCCGGGCGAGGTGATTGCAGCAGACGTGTCCTCCATGGCCAAGCCGGCAGAGACTCCGGTCCAGGTTGAGAAGGGGCGCGAGATTTATATCAAGCGGTGCAGTTTCTGCCACGGTCTGCTGGGTGACGGCGAAGGGCCGGCGGCCAAGTTTTTGGATCCCCGCCCCCGGGACTTCACGCTGGGCACCTTCAAGTTCCGCACCACCCAGTCCGGCGAATTGCCCACCGATGCGGATCTGTTCCGCACGGTCAGCCGGGGCCTGACCGGGACGGCCATGCAGGCCTTTGATTCCGACCGCATCAAGAACGGCCTCTCGGAGGCCGAGCGCTGGGCGGTGATCGCCTATATCAAGACCTTCGCCCAGGAATTCGAGGATCCGGAGCTGGATCCGGCGAAGACC
>CAZBQG010000350.1:0-3497 GCA_964493945.1 uncultured Rhodospirillaceae bacterium | reverse complement strand
TTCATCGTCATCGACGATGAAAACCTTGGAGCCGGCCGGCACGGTCATGGCCTCACACTGTAGGGCGGAAAGAATATTTGGCACGGTTGCATGCAACGTTCCTGTATCAACAAAAATATTTTTTTATTGTGAATAATCAATAACCCTCTTTCCGGTGGCGATAAATAAGGAGATATGCCTAACCTGAAAAGATGGCTGTGAGCCTAAAAAAAACCTAATCCTGATCCGGGTCGATGCCCAGGGCCAAGGCCATCCTGATCAAATAGGACAGGTTCCTGGCACCCATCTTTTCCATGACCCGGGCCCGGTGGATTTCCACGGTCCGGGCGCTGATGCCCAACTCATAGGCAATCACCTTGTTGGGCTGGCCGACAACCAATTGCTCCAGAACATCCTTTTCACGGGCCGTCAGGCGGGTGAGGCCGGTACGGGCTTCCTCCAGGGTTTCCGTTTTGCGCCTATCCCGTTCATCCAATTCCAGGGCGCCCCGGACGCTGTCCAGAATGGCATCCCCGGCGAAGGGTTTTTCGACGAAATCCATGGCGCCGGTCTTCATGACCTTAACCGCGATCTGCACCTCGCCATGTCCAGTGATCATGATAACCGGGCCTAAAATGCCTGTGGATTCCAGTTTTTCAAGGACCTGCAACCCATCCATATCGGGCATCTGCACATCCAGCAGCAGGCATCCTTCCACCCGTTCGGGTTGGGCATCCAGAAATTCCTGGCCGGACCCGTAGGCTTGCACCGTCAGGCCGCCGGATTCCAAAAGGGCCGCCAGGGAATCGCGCACGGCCTCGTCACCATCCACCACATAAACCGTCTGTTCATCAGGCATCCATATTTTCCTCTAAAGCGGCGACTGCAATATTGAAGGCGAAAATGGTTCCACCGCCCGGATTTGGCTCCGTCCAGAGGCGCCCGCCATGATCCTCAACGATGGATCTGCAAATGGAAAGCCCGACACCCATTCCGTCGGCTTTGGTGGTTACGAAGGGCTTGAATAGCTGTTTGGCGACAATTTCCGGAAGGCCCGACCCCGTATCGCTGACCATTATTTCCACGCCGTCATCCCCATTGAGCGAGGTGGCGACCCTGATCTCGCGCCAGACCCAATCACCGGACATGGCATCGACGCTGTTGCGGAGTAAATTCACCACCACCTGCTGAATTTGAATTTTATTGGCCATAATGGGCGGCAAATCCACGGCCATTTCGCTGGTAATCCTGAAGCCGTCATTCCGGGTTCCGACCAAAGCCATGGTGCACGCTTCATCGACGATTTCATTGACATCCAGCCGGGCTCGCTCCGTTTCACCTTTTTCAATGAATTGCCGCAGACTGCGGATGATCTGCGCGGCCCGTTCCCCTTGGGCAACGGCCTTGTCCATATTTTCATAGACCTTCTCCATCCCGTCACCGCCAATTTTTTGTAAGGTGCGCCGGGCCGCCTGAATATAATTGGCGACAGCGGTCAGCGGCTAGCCCAATTCGTGGGCGATGGCTGAGGTGATCTGGCCCATATCGCCCATGCGGTCGACCCGGCGTAGTTCTTCCTCCACCTCGCGCGCCCGGGATTGGGCCCGGTGGCGTTCGGTGATGTCCTGAACCGTGCCGCTGAAGGTCACCGCATTACCGCCATTGTCCCTGGTTACCTTACCCTGCTCGTGAACCAGCTTTTCTTCTTCGCCGGGGATAAGGACGCGCACATCCAGCTCGTAGGGGGTGTCCTGTTTGATGGTATTGACCACGGCGACATCAAGGTTGGCCTTGTCTTCCGGATGGACATTGGTCAAAAGCAAGTCACGGGTAGCGTCGGATTCGCCGCTTGGCAGACCCAGAATTTTCGCCGCCTCGTCTGAAAACAAGATCCGGTTGCTGGTCAAATCCCAATTCCAATTGCCCAGCCGGGCAATCTGCTGGGCGTCGGCCAGGCCCGTCACCGTATGGCTCAACCGGTCAATCACGGGATTGAACAAGCGCAGAAAAAGAACCGCACCGATGACGGTAAGGACCAAAATGATGACCAGGACGAAGACCGCCGCAGTGATAAAGGGTTTGCGGATTGCAGCCAGATCGATCTTGGCCACCAGCCCGATATCCAAAATTGCCACCGGTTCATGGGCCGCCAGGACCCGAACGCCCCGATAATCCTGCCCGATCACCGTGCCTGATTTACCGGATAGAGCACGCCGCATGGGCTCGGCCAGCCCCGGCGAAAACGGCACCGGCAGCGGCCGGTCCAGATCATGATGGCGGTGGCGGAGAATAAACCGTATTTGGCTTCCCTGGCGCCGGGCCAGGGCAAATTCACTGGTTTCGCCAAAACCTTCATAGTTTTTATGGGCGGTTCTGATCTGACTCATCGTGGCGGCCAGCGGCCCACCGGGATAACCCTGGCTATAGTTGATATCGAACCGGGCGATGCTTTCGATCAGGCGGGCTTGGCTTTGGGCAGCTTCCACCAGACGGGCCCGCTGTTTATCGAACGCCGCGTTATAGAGGAAGGCCCTGGCCGCTATCGAAGACGCCAGAGCGACCACCACCATGATGGAGATCAGCAAGACAAGTCTAGCTCTCTCCGACATAGCTCTCCCGCCTTTCGGCTCAAATCAGGAGGATTGGAAATCCACCCGCTCCAGAATCCACGATATCACAAACCCAATTACCAGACCCCAGAAGGGCGCGCCTATATTGAAAATAGATATTTCCGAGACGGTTATCAAAAAAGTGACCAGTGCGCCCAACGAAAAGCGCCCGCCAAAAGCGGTAACGAACGAGCCCTGCAAAACCCGCAACATGGCAAGACCGGCCAGGGTGGTGATGAAGGCGGCGGGCGTGGCCAGCATCAAATGGGTGAAGAGTGGCGCGAACAGTCCAAAAAGAATGGCATAGATGCCCACCAGAATACCCGCCGTGTAATGTCCCTCTTTTTTGCCGGCGCTGGAAATGATGGCATTCACCGGCCCCGTCAGGCAGGTGGGCACGGCACCCACCGTGGCCGTAATCAACGACCCCACGCCACAGGCAACTGCGATGCTGTTGATCGGCGGTTTATGGCCGGCCGCATCGAGCACGGCAAACCCTTGCCCGTTTTGAACAACCAAAACCGTAATCGCCAGGGGAACGACCAATTCCACCATGGCGGCCCAGGAAAAGGCGGGCGTAATGAAATGTGGCTGTGCCAGGCTGGCGGTCAATTCCGTGTCCGGGGCATAGGCGCCCAGCACAAAGATGGCCCCGATCCCCACCAGAAGGGCAGCGATCAAGGGCTGCAACCGGTTGGAAAGGGCGGGCAGAGCGGTGACCAATAAAAACGTGAGGGTCATGGGTGCGGCGATCCAGGGTCCGTCATCGAAGGCGGTGACCAGCCCCAGACCGAATTGCAAAAAGACGCCCGCCACCATGGCCATGACGATGGGCATGGGGAAGCTTTCCATGGCCCGGCGGACCCAACCGCTGAGCCCCAGCACGATCATCAAAATCCCGGTCCCGTA
>CAZBQG010000349.1:0-3537 GCA_964493945.1 uncultured Rhodospirillaceae bacterium | reverse complement strand
AGCTTCCCAAGCTGAATGTCGTGGGTTCGATTCCCATCGCCCGCTCCATGCTTCCTTTTAAGAAACCCGATTGAGATTCAGGGCAGGGTGCTGTCCGCCGCCAGACCGACTTCGCCATATCCCTTGCCGTCGGGCGGAGCGAAGGAGACCGCTTCGCCCACCCCGGCCCGGGCCAAGAGCCTGCCATACCAATCTCTCACCGCCGGATGGGCGTCGTCCCAGAGCCCCCTCCGGCCCAGCCGCTCCATGCGGTAGAAATTGGGCGCCATGGCGATATCGGCCAGGGAATAGGCGCCCATGATCCAGCGCCCAATCGCCCATCAAATTGCCGAGATAGACGGCAACGCCCGACAAGCCCATGAACTTGGTCAGCAAGATGGCGCCAACGGCGACAAAGAGCAACCTGGACGTGCTGCCGACCGCTTCCAGCAGGGAATTCTTGATCACGCTCCGGGTCAGCCTGATCCCTGCATGATGGGCGACGGCGCCCATCAACAGGAACATGGGAATGACCGTTTTTGGCGGTGGTCTCAATAGATCGACGCAACACTTTAATCTTTGATGAAAAGATGGAGTGTTGTCATGAGCTACAGACGTCGAATTTATTTCACGAGTGATCAGAAGTCCGAGATATGGGATCGCTGGCAGCGTGGTGAGTCGATGAGTTCGATCGGCCGCGTGTTTGGCCCGTCAGTTAAACGAACGGCCCAGAAAGACATTGAAATTTGAAACACCAGCTGAGAAATTTAACGCGTGTGTTGCGTCGACCGGTTGAGATGACAACCAATTGGCGGCGAAATCATAGGGCACCGCCATAAGCAGCCCCAAAGCCACGTCAAAGCCCCGCAAGATGGCGATGCCTGTAAAGGATACCAGACCCAGCGCGATACCGATGGGCATGCGGATGGCGAGCAAGACGAGAACGACGCCGATGCCGGTGAAGCCCAGGGCTACGTTACTCATAACCCGCCTCCCCTGGGCCGGAGCCAAACCCCAGCTTGGCATCTTCTATCAGGCGCAAGGCGACCACAATCACCATGACGCCACAGCCAAAGGGCGGCAACCAGCGCGACGGCCAGGCGGTAATCACGCCTGCCCCGGCTTCGCGGATTTCACCCAAGACGGTCTTGGCCACCGCATCTTCGCCGGTCTTCCAGATGAGGACCACCATGACCTACAGGGTAACCATGCCAATAAGGGTTTCCAGGCGGGCCAGATTGCGGGGCGCCAGATTGCGGGTGAACAATTCGATGATGATATGGCCTTCGCCCCTGGCCACATAGGCAAAGGGCAGATAGACCACGGCCACCATGTAATAGATCTCGACGATCTCCAGCGTGTCCTCGACGGGCACGTAGAAAAAAATTGCCCAACACATCGGCCACGATATGGGCCATCATGGCAACGATGATGACGCAGGCGATGCCCACCAGCCAATCGCTCGCCGTTTTCGAAATCCTCTCCAGCATGCCCCTGCCCCTTCCGTCTCAATCGACCATCACGACCAGCTTCCCGGTGGCCTGATCCGATTCCATATAACGATGCGCCTCCTGGATATCCTCAAAGGCAAATTGCTTGTGCAGGTCGTGCCGGTAGCGCCCCTCGGCCACGGCCCGGCAATTCCCGGTCATTATTTCCGGGGCGTCTGACCGGGCGAACAGGGCATTGCCGCCGGCCGCCGTCAGCTTGACGCCCGAAGGGATCATATCCATGGGCGAGAAATCCTCGAAGACCCATTTCCGGGCCAGCATGCGGGTCATGCAGACGATACCGCCGATGCGGGTCGCCGCCATGGAATCTTCAAGGGTCTGGATGCCCACCAGCTCCAAACCTTGTCCACCCCGTCAGGCAGAATGGCGCGCAGCTGGGCGGATAATTCATCACCGCCGATGACCACATCCCTAGCGCCCTGATCCTTGAGCATGGCTTCTTTTTCGGGCTGGCGGGTGGAGGCGATGATATGCACGCCCATATCCTGGGCAACCGTGATCGCCGCCATGCCGATGGAGGATGAACCGCCCTGCACAAACAGGCTCTCATCCGGCTTCAACTCCAATCCAACATGTAGCGCCCCCCAGACGGTAGCGAAAGTCTCCGGGATGGCGGCCAGCACCGGCCAATCCAGATCGGCATCAATGGGCACGGCGTGTTTCCGGGGAACGCAGGTATATTCGGCATATCCTCCATCGAAATCACGCCCCATGCCGCCTATCAGGGCGATCACCTTCTGGCCCGGGGCAAGAATGCCGTCGCCGTCTTCCACCACCTCGCCCACGGCCTCGATGCCGATTACCCGGGGAAATTTGACGTTGGGTGACAGGCCCTGGCGGGTATAGACTTCAGCCCGGTTGAGCCCGAAGGCCCGGATGCGGATAAGCACCCAGCCCGGCTTGGCTTTGGGCGTGGGTATTTCCTTGATCTGGAGAACTTCCGGCCCGCCTGCCTGCCGGACGACGATGGCTCGCATGGTCCTCCCCCCGAGTTGCCCGCCTCTATTGGGTTCCGATGGAATAGATGACAAACAGCCCGACCAGCGTATAGGCGGTCATCAGGGCCCGGACCAGGGCCTTGTCCGACAGTCGGCTGTTGATCATGGCGCCGATCTGGCCGCCGACCACCACCACCGGGGCGATGATGAAGGCGATGCGCCACGGGATATCGATGGCTTCGGCATGGAGGAATTCGGATTCGCTCCAGATGATCAGCAAATTCGCCGCCAGGGCCGACAGGATGGTGACATGCAGAATAAGCGCCGCCGTACCCGTCGCCACCTTCACCGGCATCCCCTTGCGCACGCTTAAGAATGTATTGGATATTTCGCCGATGGCCACCCCCACCAGCCCCGCGAAGACGCCCGCGATGCTGACGATAAACTGATCCAGCCGGTTATAGGTAAGGTTGGCTGCTGCCTTGTCGCCTTCGGCCTTGATATCCACCGGCCCCTCGCCGTCCTCGTTTTCCATGAATTTCATGGCCAGGGAATCACCGCAGAGCAGACAGGTATGGCGAATTTCGCCCTGATAAGCGCGGAAAATGATAAAGGCCAATCCGATCAGCACCACACCGAAGATGATCAGCAAAGAGCCCTGGGGCACAATGAAACGGAGAAAAACACCGACGATGGCGAAGGGCACCGTATAGGCCAGAACCTTGCCCGCCAGCCGGAAATTTACCTGGCCCCTGAGCCAATAGCCGGTGACGCTGGAGGTATATCCGAAAAATTCGATGGTGATGGCCAGCCCGATGGCCTCGTTGACGCTGACCTCCGGAAAACCGGTAATGATCAGCGGAAACAAAAACAAAAAGGCCGGCGTGAACAGTACCGAGGCCTCCATGGCCATGGTGCATACCGTGATGCAGATGGCCAGGGATATGAGGATGAATATGGTGAGATCGAATATCTCGAATCCGAACAACATGACCGCGCTTCCCCGATTTTTTGTATGCCAACTTGTCTAACGCATGAAGGGTCCGATTACAAACCACTAGGTCCTGTTGACAGTTACCGCATCCAGATGACCGCGCTGACGAGGAAGA
>CAZBQG010000348.1:0-3538 GCA_964493945.1 uncultured Rhodospirillaceae bacterium | reverse complement strand
GCGCGACGCTTTGGGAATCCCTAAACGGGCTCTTCCGTTAGGTGGAAACCACTAGATCAAGGGTGCGCGTTCCATAAGCGATGCGGCTAAATTCACTGTAGTGATTTTAATGCCAGGGGCTCTAGAATAAAGCCATGGAGACAGCGCTTCATTCCGATTTCACCGGCGCGGCCTTGGTCGCCCTGGCCGCCCTGCTTTGCGGCATCGCCATGGAGAAGATGCGCCAGCCCGCCTTTGTCGGATATATCCTGGCCGGTGTCCTGCTGGGACCATCGGCCCTGGCCCTGGTGGAAAGCCGGGAACAAATAGACGCCCTGGCCGATCTGGGCGTGCTGTTGCTTTTGTTCGTTATCGGCATGGAATTGCCGCTCAGGCTCTTTTTCAGGCTCTGGCGCCTGGCCTTGTTCGCCACTCTCATGCAGATCGCGGCGGCCATGCTGCTCACCATTTTGCTGGCCCAACTGTTTGACTGGGATTTGGGCATGGCCCTGGTGCTGGGTTTCGTGGTGGCCCTGTCATCGACCGCCGTGGCCCTCAAGATCGTCGAAGGATCGGGGGAAAAGCGCAACCGGTCAGGGCTCATATCCCTGGGCGTGCTCATCGCCCAGGATCTGGCCTTCGTGCCGATGATCGTCATTTTGGGCATCGCCGCCGTCGGGCAAACCGATTTCGGCGGGCTGGCGGCACTCATCGCCTCCATGTTCGTGGCCGGCTGGATGATCTGGTATCTGGCCAAGGGCGGCGCCATCCGCCTGCCCTTTGCCGGCTCCCTCGCCGGCAATGCGGAACTGGCGCCCCTGGGCGGGCTGGCCATTTGTTTTGGTGCGGCGGCCCTTTCCGGACTGCTTGGCCTGTCGCCGGCCTATGGCGCCTTCCTGGCCGGCTTGGCGCTGGGTAACAGCGCGCAGAAAAAAGCCCTTCTGGGTAGCACCCGGCCTATCTTGAGCATCCTGATGATGGTCTTTTTCCTGTCCATCGGCTTGCTCATCGACCTGACATACATTTGGGAAAACCTGGCCCGGGTGCTGACATTGTTGTTCGTGGTCACGGTGTTCAAGACGGCGATCAATACGGGCATCCTGCGCGCCCTCGGCCAATCCTGGACACAAGCCTTCCTGGTCAGCGTCATGTTGGCCCAGATCGGCGAGTTTTCGTTTCTTCTGACCCGCACCGGGTTGGAGACCGGGCTGATCGGCGATGATGTGATGCGTCTGGTTCTGGCGGTGACGGCGCTGAGCCTGGCGCTTAGCCCCATCTGGGTGGTCACGGCCCGACGCCTGCATGATCTGACCGCCGTCGGGATTTCCAGCTTCGGTGAACTCATGCGCTCGGTATATGCCCAGGAAGCCAACTTCCTAGCCACCCGGTTTTCCCGCATCGGACCAGCCGGAGCCCTTGCTTTCAAGCGCCTGCGGGAGATCTGGAGCAAAAGTCAGTCCAGCGCTAAAAGAGGATTTCTATACTGCGCCCGGATGGGCAGCAGCGCAGCCAAGGCAACTGCAGGCCGGCTCCGGACCAATGCCAAGACGGGCACAGCGCCAACTGAGGAAAAAGAGCTCGGCACGGAAAACGCGGAGCCGGAAAAAAATGCCTGATTTCAGCCTGGAAGATGTGGCCCGCACCGAGGGCCATAAGCGAATCGCGGGCGTCGATGAAGCGGGCCGGGGCCCGTGGGCGGGGCCCGTATTCGCCGCCGCCGTCATCTTCGATCCAGCCCGCCTGCCTGATGAATTGCTGGCTGGGTTGGATGACAGCAAAAAACTGACGGCCAGGCGGCGCACCGCATTATACGAAACCATGAGTGATTTGGGCCGGTCCGGCGGCGGCGTGGAGATCGGCGTCGGTCATGCCGAAGTGGCTGAGATAGATGAAATCAACATCCTCCAGGCCAGCCTTCTGGCCATGCGCCGGGCCATCGAGCGCCTGGACAAATTGCCCGATTACGCGCTGATTGACGGCAGAATAAAGCCGCGCCTGGCCTGCCGGGCTAATGCCGTCGTCAAGGGCGATCAGCTATCGCTCTCCATCGCGGCGGCCTCGATTATCGCCAAGGTGACCCGCGACCGGCTGATGGGAACCCTGGCCACCCTGCATCCCGGATATGGCTGGGAAACCAATATGGGTTATGGAACGGCAAAGCATCAGACCGGGCTGGAAAAGCTTGGCGTGACGCAACATCACCGGGAAAGTTTCGCGCCCATACACAAGATATTGAGCGCCCGAGGCGGCTGAATCCTACATCTTGCTTGAGGGACTCACCTGTAAGCCCTTGAATCCATTTATTTCTTGACGCGGACTCGCGGGTTTATCAGGATGCCCGCCATGACTGGGAGCAAAAAGAAAAAAGTGGGCCAGATTCTTGACGGGAATTGCATCGAGTTGATGAACGCCCTGCCCGAGGGCTCGGTGGATATGGTCTTTGCCGATCCGCCCTATAACCTGCAATTGGCCGGCGAGCTTTTGCGTCCCAACCATTCCAAAGTCGAAGGCGTGGAAAATGATTGGGACCGTTTCGATGATTTCGCCGCCTATGACGCCTTCAGCCGCGCCTGGCTGGGCGCCGCCCGGCGCGCACTGAAAAATGACGGCACGCTCTGGGTCATCGGCAGCTACCACAATATTTTCCGCATCGGTTCTGCTTTACAGGATATGGGGTTCTGGATTCTCAATGACGTGATCTGGCGCAAGACCAATCCCATGCCCAATTTCCGGGGCCGGCGTTTCACCAATGCCCATGAAACGCTGATCTGGTGCGCCAAAGACCAGAAGTCCAAATACCGCTTCAATTATCAGGCCATGAAAGCCCTTAACGAGGATTTACAGATGCGTTCGGACTGGCTGTTGCCCATCTGCACCGGCGCCGAACGCCTCAAAAAAGACGGGCGCAAGGCCCATCCCACGCAAAAGCCCGAATCCTTGCTCCACCGGGTCATCCTGGCGGCTTCCGAGCCCGGCGATCTGGTGCTGGATCCCTTTTTCGGGACCGGCACGACGGGCGCCGTGGCCAAACGCCTGGGCCGGCGCTTCATCGGCATGGAACAGGACGAGGAATATATCGATATCGCGGAGGCCCGCATCGAAAACATTCCGGAGCCTGCCGATGAAAGCCTGCTGAAAACCCCAACCAAGCGCGATGAGCCGCGCATTCCCTTCGGCTGGCTGGTGGAGCACGGGCTTTTGCGCCCCGGCGATGTTTTGTGCGACGAACGCAAGCGCCATTCGGCCAAGGTGCGGGCCGATGGATCCATCATCAGCGCCGATCACCGGGGCTCCATCCATCAGGTGGGGGCCCGCGTCCAGGGGGCGCCGGCCTGCAATGGCTGGCAATTCTGGTATTACGCCGAGAAGGGGAAACTCCATTCCATAGACCTTCTCCGTCAACGGGTCCGCGCCGCACTTCATTAGGCGCCTGATCCAGGGCAAAAGCCCCATTTTTTGTGCGATTATGTGATCACCATCAAGGTGGGCGGTTTTCCATATTTGCTAGGCCGTGGGCTCAATTGATTGCAACCAAACCCGTATAGCGGCGAGTTTGACC
>CAZBQG010000347.1:0-3564 GCA_964493945.1 uncultured Rhodospirillaceae bacterium | reverse complement strand
CGCCATGGATGATATCCAGGATCTGGTTGGTCTGTTTGTCGATAAGCACCACATCCTTGCCGACGATGGCCCTTTCGGTCCCTTCCTTGGCCGGTGGCAGTTCCGCTTTCACATTGTCGGGCAGGGAGCGTTCTTGCAATCCGGGCGGCAGCTTGCCGTTGCGCTCCAGCTGGTGGGCCAGCCCGGGGGGCAGTTTTTTCCGCTTGGCCAGTCCGGGCGGCAAACCCTTGCCCTTGTGCTTTTCCTGGCCCCGTCCCCGGCCTCTTCCTCTTTTTCTTCCTCCGCCTCATCCTTTTTGTCTTCGGGTTTTGCCGTGGTTTTCAGGTTGGTCTCTTTGAGGATGGTTTCCATCGTTCCCTTTACGTCGGGTTTGGACACCTTGGGGGCCTCGCCCGTCTGGGCCGCGTTCAGAAGGCGGCCGATGACCTGGCGTTCCAGCTCGCTGAACAAGGTGGTGCCCAGTATCGCCGGGGCTGGCGGTGGCGCGTTCAAAGGCGGCGGCGCCATGCCGGTTTGGGCCGGGCTTTGAGTGGAAAGCAGGATCAGGAATAAGAAAGCCGCTAGTGATCTCATCATTTTTCTCCCCGGTTTCAGCCGATATCGACCGATAGGCCGCTCATGTAGGATGCCCGCTCGGATGCCAAAAAGACAACCAGATTAGCCACTTCATGGGGCTCGCCGGCCCGGCCCAGGCGGTAATCATCGCCCAGTTCCTCCCAGCGGGCCGCATCGCCCAGGTCCCGTTCGGCCCGAAGCTTGGTCAGATAGATCAGCCTTTCGGTCAGGATGGGTCCCGGATTGACGCAAACCACGCGCACGCCTTCGCTGATGCTTTCCTGCCCCAGGGAATTGGAAAAGGCGATCAGCGAGGCATTGCCCGAACTGCCGGCGATATAGCCGGGCATGGCCAACCGGCCCGCGATGCCCGCCACATTGACGATCACGCCGCCCTCCTTGCGTGCCTTCATTTTCACGTAATAGGCCCGGGTCATATTGATATAGCCGAATACTTTCAGGTCCCAGGCGGCGCGCCAGATATCATCATCCACTTCCTCGATGCCGCCGCCCGGGATGGCGCCCGCGTTATTGATCAGGATATCCACATCGCCAGCTTCCTCGATGACCCGGGCGCGGGCGCCCGCGTCGGACAGATCGGCGGCCTGCGTCCGGACGGCCACCTGATGGCTGTTCATAATTTGGGTGGCGGCGGCTTCTAGATCACTTGCCGTGCGGGACACCAGATGCAGATCGACCCCTTCGGCTGCCAGCCCCTGGGCGACGGCCAGGCCGATGCCTTTGGAGCCGCCGGTGACCAAGGCCCGGCGCCCAGCCAAATTCAAATCCATTCCCTGTCCTCCCTTTTCATGGCCTAATCGACATCGGATAATTTCTCTTTCCCAGACCAACGAAACTGCTATCATATGGACAAATAAAGGGGAGAGAAGCAATGAATCTTAAATCCCGGATTACCATGAAAAGCTTGGCCATTCTTTTCGCCGGTCTGGTTTTGATGCAAGGCCAGGCCTGGGCGGATGCGGGCGTAAAGACCATGTCGGACAAGGATGCCACCGCTTTACGCAAGGTCATCGCCGGCGATCACCGTTCGGCCAAGAACAGAAGCCGGGACGTCTTTCGCCATCCCTTTGAAACCTTGTCCTTCATGGGCCTGCGTTCGGATATGACAGTGGCCGAAATCCTTCCGGGCGGCGGCTGGTATATGGAAATCATTGCGCCATTCCTGAAACAAAAGGGGCGCTATTACGGGGCCAACTGGGCCAATGATGATCCGCGTGAGCGCTACCGTGGGTTTCTCAAACGCTTCAAGAAAAAGGTTGCCTCGCGCGCCGACCTTTATGGCAGCGTGACGGTCACGGAATTCGCAAAAAACAAATTGAATTTCGCGGCGCCCGGCAGCGCGGACATGGTGCTGACCTTCCGAAACCTGCATAACTGGCCGAAGCGCGGCACCCGCAAGCGTTATATGAAGGCTATTTTCAAGGTCCTCAAACCGGGCGGCATTTTGGGCGTGGTGGATCACCGGGCCAATGACAAGCTGGCGGTGGATCCCAAGGCATTGTCGGGTTATGTCCACGAATCCCAAATGATGGAATACGCCAAGGAAGCAGGTTTCCGCTTCCTCGCAAAATCAAACATCAACGCCAATTACCGGGATATGACCCAACACCCCGAAGGGGTGTGGACCCTGCCGCCCAGCCTGAGGATGAAGGATAAATACAGGGATAAATATATGGCCATCGGCGAAAGCGACCGGCTCACCATGAAATTCATCAAGCCGGCGGGCTAGAACCATGCGGGCCGTACAAATATCCAGCTTCGGCGGGCCCGAGGTGCTGGAAGAGGTGGAATTGCCCGAACCCGTTCCCGGCGAGGGCGAGGTATTGGTCAGGCTGGCGGTGGCGGGGATCAATTATTCCGATATCGGCTGGCGGGAAGGCAAGCGGGGCGGCCCCTTGCCGTTTATCGACGGATCGGAAGGTGCGGGCACCATCGCTGCATTAGGCCCGGGCGTAGAGGGTCTGGCCGAAGGTGACCGGGTCGCCTATTGGAACCCGGCCATGGGCAGCTATGCCCAATTTGCGCTTTGTCCCGCCTTTCGCGCCGTCAAGCTGCCGGACGCCATGGATTTCGCCACGGGTGCCGCCCTCATGCTGCAAGGTTTCACCGCCCATTATCTGGTGCGCTCCACCTACCCCGTGCAGGAAGGCCAATCGCTTTTGTTTCATGCAGGCGCGGGAGGCGTCGGCCAGATCGTCATCCAGATTGCAAAATCCCGGGGTGTGCGGGTGCTGACCACCGTCGGCAACGAAGAAAAGGCAGCCCGCGCCAGGGAACTCGGCGCCGATGAAACCATTCTTTACGATGATGTGGATTTCGCCCAGGCGGTGCTCGATCTGACCGGTGGTGAAGGGGTAAATGTAGCCTATGACGCGGTCGGCGCCGCCACCTGGGAAGGTTCCATCAAATGCACCAGGACGCGGGGCATGGTGGTTTATTTCGGCGCCGCTTCCGGTCCGGTGCCGGCTTTCGATACTTCGATCCTGGGGGCCAACGGATCCTTGTCCCTGGCCCGCCCCACGCTCAAGGATTACGTCCAGACGAAAGAAGAAATCCAATGGCGGGCCGATGAAATGTTCGATCTCTGGCAAGCCGGGAATCTCATAATTCATCAAGGCGGTGCCTATGCGCTGGCCGAGGCGGCGGAAGCCCATGCTGATCTGCAAGGTAGGCGCACTACCGGAAAACTGGTGCTGGATACGAACCCAAATTATTAATCGGCTATTGGAAACAAGAGAAGAAGCAAAAGAAAGATTTAACAAAAAGCATGAAATCTATTTCACACCAACGCCGTTAGGGAGTGTGATGGATAAGAATATCGCAAGAGCTAGCGCACTGACTCATTCAGATGATTCAGTTTTTCGGTGATCCGGCTTGCGGCTTTTCTCATCGACCGAAAACACCATGGCATGGTGAGGCGGATCGGTATAGAGGCCGATAATGTGAAGTAGTTCCGACTTGATCTGACACCGCGCCCTTGAAGGGGTG
>CAZBQG010000346.1:0-3583 GCA_964493945.1 uncultured Rhodospirillaceae bacterium | reverse complement strand
GGTGAATTTACCCTCCAGCCCCCATTCACGGGCCAGATCAGTTTTGGCGTCGCGGGGCCCATAACGGGGCAGGTCGACACCGTTGATCACCACCGAAATCTTTCCCGGTGCGATGCCCCGGCCCACCAAATCCTCCTTAAAAGACTGGGTGAGTGCGGCCACCAATGCCGAGCGGTGATAGAGAAACAATTCCAGCTTCTCCATAAGCCCCAGCAACATGCCCCGCTTCATGGCGCCGACGGCGGATATGGAGCCGGGCCAGAGATCGCCCAGCTCAAAGACGAAGGGCCGGCGTCTGACACCCCCCACCAGCCAGCCGGCAACGGCCGCGAAAAACTGGGGCGAGGTGGCGGCCACCACATCGAAACGGGGCTGGAAAATACCGGCCAGGAAGGCGCTTGGCAGGAAGCTCAGAAAATCCAGGCCGCGGCGGACAACGCCGGTGTTGGGTGAAATGAAGGTCTTGACCCGGACCACCTTGATGCCGGCCATTTCCTCGCTCTGATACCAACGGTTGGCATAACCGGACATCAATATGCCTTGAGGGAAGTTGGGCGCCGAGGTGATGACGGTGACCTGATGCCCCCACCGGGCCCAATAGACGGCACGCTCGAAAACCCGGGTCGCCGCCGCATTGGTTTCGGGTGGAAAATTTTCGGTCAGGAACAGGATGTTCATGGGCGGGCCAAAACTGCGAGCAGGACAATCACCACCAAAAAGGTGCCCGCCAAGGCCGGCCAGGGAGAAACCGTAACGGCCAGGAGGGCCAATCCAATCAGGCAACAATTGGCCAGACACACCAGACGCACCACCCTGGCATGGCTCCAGCCGCGCCCGGTGGCGGTCTGATAGAAATGATCATGGTGGGCTTCCCAGGGCCGCTGGCCCCGGAATATCCGGCGGAACAGAGTGAGGGTGGCATCCATCAGATAATAGAGCGGCAAAATAAGTGCCGGCGCCCACAGTCCCTGGGCGGACAATTCAAGAAGCAGCCAGCCCAACAGAAAGCCGATGGGGATGGAGCCCACATCGCCCAGGAAAATTTTCGCCGGCTGCCAGTTCCATATGAGAAAGCCAAATCCGGCGCCCCCCAGCGCCGCACCAAAAAGAATCAAACTCATATCCAGCCCGGCCCATGAGCCGACCAATACAACGCCCAGGCCGATAAACCCGGTCTCGCTTCCGGCCATCCCATCGATGCCATCCATGAAATTGAACAGATTGACAAACCAGACCAAAAAAAATCCGGCCGCGATCAGATCGAGGCCGAAAGGTAACAAATTATCAAAATAAAGCCTGCCGCCGGGGGCATCGCTCAAAACCACAATAACGGCCAGGATTTGGGCGGCCAGGCGGGTCAGGGGCGATAGGCCACGGAGATCGTCAAACCAGGAAATAGCGGCCAGCCCGGCCGCGGCAATCAACAGTCTGATCAATCTCCAATGTTCCAGGCCCCTATGTTCCGGGCCGTTATGCCAGAAGCCCGGGTTCCACTGGATCAACGCCCAGGCCAGCAAAATAACCGGAACAAGGGCCAGGCCAGCGCCTGTCGGTGTGGGGGTAACGTGGCTGGACCGGCCCACCGGGTTGTCCAGAATGGCGCGCGCCTGAAGGAGTCTGATGGATAGGCCGACGGCCAGGGTGGCGGCGAGGGCAGTGAGGATTAGGGTGGCAACCGGGGCGATCCAAACCATGGCGCCTGTATAGCCCAGGCCGGTTGGTTATCAAAGGGTAAGAAGCCCGGATAAAATATGTGAATCAGTTTTACCGGTACGGACCGGACGGGCAGTGATATTTGGCAGTCAGCCGGTGATCTGTCGATCACCAGCTATGGTCTTTTTCGTAGCCCAACTCGATCAGAAAATCACCGGCAACTTTTTTGAACAACAGCTTGTCGACCGGGCTGAAGGCCCACTCCTAGGCACCCGGAACGCCCCGCTCCTTGCGTACCAGACCCAAATCCTGCAAGCGGGTTTCCTGAGCTTCCTGGCGGGCCTTGAACTGGGTCTCGCCGATCTCTTCGATGGCATCTTTCAGGATTTTCGGATTGACCTGATCCAGAATGCCGATGAAATCCAGGATCTTGTTGAAATGGGCGGGGATATCTTTTCTCATCTCTTCGAAGGTCAACAGGCATACCCGCTCGCCCAATGCAAACCATTCCCGCGCCCTGGCCACATGCTCTTCCAGGCCGAAGTGGGAAAAAATGATCTTTTCCCGGACCCGGTCGATTTCGCCAGAGATATTGCCTTCGGAAATCTCGTTATAGGTCCAGCTCACCACAGAATCCCTGGGGTCGCGATACTGATAGATGAAGCGGTAGTTAGGGTCCTCCAGGAAGGGATCGAACAGGCCCGGATGGGCGTGAGTCCAGTGATAAAAGGGGTCATGCTTGCCGGCGATCTCGCCCGCCACCCGGGCACTGCCCTCGATGCCAAAAGGCGTGATGTAATAGCCCAAATCCTCCAGCACCCGGCGCAGCACCAAATCCATGCTCTGGGCGGCACATTTGGGAAAGGTCGAGACGATGATATTCGGTTTGGCTGGCGCCATTGCTTTCAGGCCCCGCTAGAGCGGTTCAAGATTGATAGGAACCATTTGGCCGGGATGATTTTGTCCCGTGGCTAGGAGCACGTCGCATGGCGATGCGGCGCATCGGCAAAGATGTGCGACGACGCCACGGGGCAAAAGCACCCGGCCTGCGGTGGGGCAAACCGGCTCTCCGGGGGCGTTGCGGCGCTTGCCCGATACAAAGGTGTCGCGCCGCGCGCCGCGCCTACCCGGAAAACCGATTTGCCCCATCAAATTGATCCCTATCAATCTTGAACCGCTCTAAGCGCCTTGTGATGGCCGCATGGGCTGATATGTTACCAAAACGAACAGCCATTGCTCTCGAATGATAGGAGTTTTAACGGTGGAAAAGGATGACCGCGACAAACACGTCAACACCGAGGAGCAGCGCGGGCCGAACCGCCAGCAATTGCGATTGATTTTCTGGTGCGTGCTTTTTGTCTTTGCCATCGCCGTCGCTCAAATCCTCGGATTTATCTTTATCTGACGGCTAAATAAAAAAGGCGTTTTAGCGTTTTTGACGCAAGTTCACGGCACTTGTTATCACCCCAAGATCACCCCCAGGTGGGCCGAGAGGGTCTTGTTGCAGCTCTCTACGCTGAAATTGGGCTGTCCCTAATTTCTTCCGCTGTCGGGTTCGGACCGGAATGTGGTGGGGTCCGCCAAGTCCCGGCAGGCCAAAAGGCAAAAACTCCGCCAGTCCCTGGGCGATGTGCAGAATCTGGATAACAGGTTAAAGGATATTCCCTTTGTCCTGGATGAACTGGCACGCCGCAACGCAACCGGGCCTTGGGCCGGCCGGCTGGATTTGAACCGCATCGGGATGGCGGGTCATTCCTATGGGGCCCGTTCAACCATGTTCGCCGCCGGCCAATGGGTGGAGCGCACCGGGAGTTCGGCAAAAGAGCCCCGCATCAAGGCGGCATTGCTTCTGAGCCCCAATCTGCCCAACCGCCAGTTTTGATGCGGTGGACGGCTCCCACCCTCCGGCATCACGATGTGCCAAAATGGT
>CAZBQG010000345.1:0-3589 GCA_964493945.1 uncultured Rhodospirillaceae bacterium | reverse complement strand
CGCTTCCAGTTGTCGCCATAGAAACGGCACAGGTCTTCGGCGGCGACGCCGAGGTCGCCCGCGTTACCGATGGTAATGGTGGAGCTCAATAGGTGATCTGTTTATCGAAGGAAAGGTCGGCCGAGGACAACAAATCGGCAATGCGCGTTCCCGACTTACCGTCTCCGTAAAGGTCCGAGGAAGGAAAGAGGCCGTGCGCCATATGCGCCTCGATGGCGGCCTTGATGGCGGTTTCGTCATAGTCCACGTCAACCACGTTGGGCGCGCGTTCGCGGCGACTCTGGCGTGATCCAATATTGACCGTGGGCACGCCCATGAAGCTGCATTCGCGGATGCCGACGCTGGAATTGCCGATGATGCAGCGCGATCGTTTCAACAGGCGCAGGAAATTTTCCGGCGATAGGTTTTTGAGAAAATAGATATGGGCCGGATCATTTGCCTCGCGATAGCGGCGGATGGCCGCCGAGGAACTGTCGGAACCGGCATCCACATTGGGCCAGAACCAGAAAGTGGGGGTCTCCATATGATGGATGGCGTGCAGGGTTTTCTCCACCTGTGCGGCGGCGGCCTCGTGTTCGGTGGTCACGGGATGCTGCATAACCACCAGACAGCCATCCTCCACCTTAACCGGATGGCCGACGCCGGCGCCGCCCATCACCCCATAGACGTTGAAATTGCCGTCGTCCTCGGCCATGACGCGGGCGGCGAGATCAATGGAGGGACATCCCGTCACATGTACGCTTGCCTGGTCTTCTCCCATCTGAAGCACACGCTGGGCGGCCTGCTGGTTGGAAACCATGTGCAGATTCGAGAGCTTGGTTACCGCGTGGCGCACCTTTTCATCTATGGAGCCGGTGACCTCGCCGCCCTGAACATGGACCACGGGAATATTGAGGTACGAGGCGGCAATGGCGGTGGCGATGGTCTCGTAGCGGTCAGCAATGCTGAGCACCATATCCGGGGCGAGGTTATCGAACACCGTGGCCAGCTCACTGATCCCGGCCCCGGTGGACTTGGCGCTGGTGACGAGATTCTCGCCTTCCACCAGCATATAGACGGTGGCGGTGGGCTCGAACCCGTCGGCGCGGATGATGTCGATGACCGGACCATAGCGCTCAAGAAGCGCCGAGGCCGCCACCACCAGAAGCAATTCGAGATCGGAATGGTCGCGCACCGCCTCAAGAACCGTCTTGATCCGGGCATAGCTCGCCCGCGCCGTGATGACGACGCAGACGCGCCGGCGTTTACCGCTCATGTTTACGCTCCCTGTAGGTCATGAATTCCGTTCCTTGCATCAGCCGTTCAGGCCCCGCTCTTAACGGCCAGCACGCGATGATTACCCTCGCCGATAACTGCCTGTTCAAGGTCGGCCTGGGAAATCTCACCTTTCTCATGGGCGGCGATCTGGGCCTCGGTACGGGCGAAAAAATCCCGCGCCGTGGCAAGGCCACGTCCGGCCAGTTCCTGGTTGCCGCCTTCGGCAAGTTCGGCGGCGGCCTGGAAAATACGCACCATCTTTTCGATCTCTTCACACTGAAGACCGGGATTGGCTTCGTGGTCGAAGCGCCCCTTCTCCCAACGCTCGATTTGCTCAAAGCCCCGCGCCATCAGCTTGCCGCGCAGTGTTTCCCAGTCCACGAAGGTAACCACGGGCACGAAGAAGTCGTCGAGGAAATTACGCCGGTTGTTGGCGGGCAGGCCCGCCTTTTCCACCGCCCGATCCATGAAATCGTACCCCAGTTCCTGGGCGATGGGGCGCAGCGCGCCGCTGGCCGCCCAGCGCAGCCCGCCACTGCCATAGAGAAGCAGATAGAGCTTCCCTCCAGGCCGCAGCACCCGTGTCAGTTCATCGAGCCCCCTATCGGCATCGGTGGTGTGGTGGAGAACGCCGGAACAGCAGACGAAATCGAAACTCCCGTCATCGAAAGGCAGATCCAGCGCGCTGGCCCGTTCGAAGGCCACATTCGCCATGCCCGCCATGCGGGCACGGGCATCAGCCAGCCCCTCTTCGGAGAGGTCGCACCACACCACCTGATCCGCGCCGAGACGTCCCATGGCGATGGTATAACAGCCACCGCCGCAACCCACGTCCAGACATTGCTTTCCTTTAAACCAGGATAGGTCGAATCCGTTGGCCTCGAATCTGCTGGCAAAAAGAGCCGAGGATTCCTCAAACTGATCTTCATCCAGATGGTGCCAGAGATCACCGAAAAGACGCCCCGTGCGGGATTCGATATTCTGTGAATCTTCCCTTTCCATTGCTACCTATCGTTCTCCATTATTGTTGTGCGTTAGCCACGAGAAGACCCAAGACGCCACTTTTAGCGCCCGCCAGAAAACTTGATGTTAGTTTTTCAACGTGAAGAGATTTTTCGCAGAAGGTCCGCGTCTCATTTATTCTTGCACATGGGGGAAAATCTAGTTCGTTTGGCGCTTTTGAACTGACTGCCTATTTTGCCTTCGGTAATAAAAACATCGTCCTCATAATCCTTGGTCAGACGCCCGATTAAATCGCGCCTAACGTAGGATTTCAAAGGCGAACCGGGCACATCTGAAAGACCCAGAACAATTCTGAGATATGTGACTTCCCCACCATGATAGGGATCCAGAAATTCGCACTCACTGGAGCCGTATTGCCTTGGATCCACAAAATCAGTGAAATACGGGGAATAGTGTGGCAACACCCGGCGCAGCTCATCCAATCCACGACGAAATATATCCGGTTTTTCGTCCAGAATTTCCATAACAACCGGCGAATCCGGGACCAGAACGGGAATAATAATCACATCCTGGCTTGCGGCGTAGTCGAGAATGGATTTGAAAACCGCTAACGCCCAGGGTTGAACCGTGTTGACTCTGTCGCCTTGTGAACTGTTTTCGACAATTCCTTGATACAGACTCTCCCGGCTATTGGTGTAATAGATGTCATCTTTGCCAAGAAAGTTATAGTGCTGCCCAAAATGATACATGGCACCGTCGTAATCATATCCACTCCCGGTGGCTTTGGCAGAAAGCCCCATAAGCTTGATGGGGAAATTTTCAATAACTTCTCCATCGAACATAAGTTTCCAGTAAGTCTTCCAATCGAAGGCACCGGTGACAACCAAGCCCAGGGGCGAAAAAATATTTTTTTCGTCCTCTGTCCGTAACGGTATGCCGCCCGGGGCTTGAAAAAAATCCTTGTAATCGACGGCCCAGATTATGATTTCGGGTTTGTGCACCTCTATCAGATCGCGGACAAAACCCTCTGAATATCTTAAAGGGCCGAACACCCCGCCCAAATTTGTAAAACTCTCGGAAAAGGGATATGCCCGGAACTGATGCGACCGTGAAGATCCAATAGCAACGATTTTAGCCGCTCTTTCTTTATGAAGAGCTAGTTTGTGCTTGTACATGCTGCTTAATGGGGAATTAAAGAGAATGGGGCCTCTCTGTTGTTCAGCCACAATTTTCTCAATGGGAACTAGGCCATCGCTTCGTATCATGACAATGACGCTGGACACCCCAAAAACACCAAAGACGATAAAAACCAGGCCCAGTACGGCGTTATAGGATTTAAAGATATTACGGCGCTTCATTGTATCTACTC
>CAZBQG010000344.1:0-3612 GCA_964493945.1 uncultured Rhodospirillaceae bacterium | reverse complement strand
TTTGGAAAGGTGGCACCCAGTCAGAATGATCGCATTTAATCGGAAAGTGCTCTAGCTAATCTTCCTCGAACTTGTTTTCAACCATCTCGCCCAAGGCGGCCAGGGCGGCGTCGGCCTCGGCGCCGCTGGCCGATACCCGGATGGCGCTGCCCATGGCGGCGGCCAGCATCATCAAGCCCAGGATGGATCTTCCGGACACTTCCTGGCCGCCTTTTGCAACGGTTATTTCGGCATCGAAACTACCCGCCAGCTTGACAAATTTGGCGGCTGCCCTGGCATGCAGGCCACGCTCATTGTTGATCGTCATTTGCTTGGTAGGCATGATGGGCGGGGGCGGAGCCGGTTATTTGGCTTCCTCGGCCAGAAGCTGGGAGGCGATATTGATATATTTGCGGCCCGCCTTCTGGGCGGCTTCCACCGCATCGGCCAGGCTTTCGCTCTCGCGCACGCTGGCCAATTTGACCAACAGGGGCAGATTAACCCCGGCGATGACCTCGACCTTGGCCTTTTCCATGATGGAAATGGCCAGATTGGAAGGTGTTCCGCCGAACATGTCGGTGAGCAGCACCACGCCGTCGCCGTCATCCACCTCTGCGACGCTGTCCAGGATATCGGCGCGGCGCCGTTCCATATCGTCATCGGGTCCAATACATACGGAGGCGATGTTGGTTTGGGCGCCCACCACATGTTCCAGCGCACTGCTCAATTCCTCGGCCAGACGGCCATGGGTCACCAGCACCAGCCCGATCATCTCAATTCCTCCAAGTCTCTATGATGGGTCCGCACCTGCTCGCCCTGACCTTCAAACCACAAAGCCAGCCGCTCTGCAACGAAAACGGAACGATGGCGCCCGCCGGTGCAGCCCAGCGCAACGGTCAGGTAACTTTTTCCTTCCCGTTTGTAGCCGGCCAGCAAGGGCGACAGCAAACGGGTCAGATCGGAGAAAAACACCTCAAAGGCGGGATCGACGGTAATGAATTCAGCGATGGATTGGTCCGTGCCGTTCAGGTCCCTGAGCTCCGCCTGATAATGAGGGTTGGTCAGAAAGCGCACATCGAAAACCAGATCGGCATCCCGGGGCAGGCCCCGGCGATAGGAAAAAGAGGTCACGAAGATGGCCATGCCGGGCGCCGACGCCGTTGCGAAATGGCCTTCCAGTATCCGCTTCAGCTCACCCGGCGCCAGCCCCGTGGTATCGATCACCAGATCGGCCTTATCACGAAGGGTGGCAACCAGGCGCCTTTCGCGGGTGATCCCGTCGGCAATGGGGCGGTCGGTGGCCAGGGGATGGCGGTGGCGGGTTTCCTCATAGCGCCGGGCCAGTTCCTCATCGTCGCAATCGACGAAGAGGATTTTCACATCCACCTCGCCGCCCTGGGCCAATTTGTCACGCTGGACCAGAAAAGAGGCAGCATCGAAATCACGGGTGCGCACATCGACGCCGATGGCAATGGGCCGGGCAAACCCATCCTCGCTGAAATGGGGCTGGCGGCGGAGAACCAGATTATGCAAAAGCGATAAGGGCATATTGTCGACGGCTTCGAAATTCATGTCCTCCAGTGCCTTCAGGGCCGATGTCTTGCCCGCCCCCGACATGCCCGTAACCAACAGGGCGCGCGCTTCCGGCTTTTTGGATTCTGTTGTCATTCGGTCCGCTCCAGGCGCCCATTGACTAAAGCCAGGGCGTGGCGCAACTTGGCGGGCGCGGAGGATTGAAAAGGCGCCAACCCGATCCAGGGAATGTCCATATTGATTAGCCGCTTCGTGTGAATTTCGGGTAAGCGTTCCACCTCCGCCTCATCCACCAAATCCACCAGCAGGGCGAGGGGCACGTTCTGGGCCGTGGGCAGGCGCAAAATGCCCAATCCGCGTATTTCCAGGAGCCCTTCGATTGGGCCGGGCGCGCTCAACAGAATTTTCCCTCCCGCCAAATTCAGATCAACCCGGTCATCGGCGATCAGTTTGGCGCCCCCATCGATCAGGCGCAAGGCCAGGTCGGACTTGCCCGAGCCGGGCGCGCCCCGGATGAGCAGCCCGGCCCCGTCGATTTCAACGCCGCTGGCGTGAAGCTGATCCATGGCTAAGCTCCCGGGCCGGGTGGCTCACTGTCAAGCAGGGTTGGCCCGGCGGCCGGAAGGCTGATCAGAAACCTGGCACCGGCAATCTGCCCGGTATCGCCAATTCTGTTTTCGGCCTGGATTTCACCGTCATGGGCTTCGATGATCTGGCCCGAGATGCTCAGGCCCAACCCGGAATGGGTGCCGAATTTTTCGGCTTCGGGACGGTCTTGATAGAAGCGCTGGAAAATTTCAGCCTCCTTGCCGGGCGTGATGCCGGGGCCGTCATCCTCGACACAAATCCGGATCATGTCCCCCTGTTTCTGAATGGAAAGCGCAATTTTTCCGCCGGGCGGGCTGAAGCTGACCCCGTTACCGGTCAGATTGCCCAGCACCTGAACCAGCCGGTCCTCCATGCCCTCAGCCATGAAACTCCCGGGCCGGGCGCCGGAAAAGGTAATTTCCGGATCCCCATCCTTGCGCGTCGCCTGATGAAGATCGGCCACCCGTTGCAAGATCATGCCCAGATCAACAGGCGCAAATTCCCCCCTGGACAGTTCGGCATCGAGCCGGGAGGCATTTGAAATATCGCTGATCAGCCGGTCCAGACGGTCCACATCCTGCTTGATGATGGCCATCAGTTTGCGTTGCTGGTCAGGGTCATCCACTCGGGCGGCGGTTTCGACGGCACTGCGCAGCGAGGTCAGGGGGTTCTTGATTTCATGGGCCACATCGGCGGCGAAGCTTTCGATCCCGTCCATGCGGCGCCACAGAGCTTCGGTCATTTCACTGAGCGCACCTGCCAGATCGCCGATCTCGTCCTTGCGCGCCCGGAAATCTGGCAGGGTATAGGACCGGCTATGGCCATGGCGCACCCGGTCCGCGGCCTGCACCAGAAGGCGCATGGGCCGGGCGATGGTTCCCGCCAGATAGATGGATAAAAGAACCGTCACACCCAGGGCGATTCCGAACATTTTCAGGATATCGAGGCGCACCTGATAGACTGCTTCATCAATTTTCCGCGTGTCCCGGGTTAACACAAGAGCACCCAGCACGCGTTTGTAGCGCTGCACGGGCACGGCAACGCTGAGCTCGCTCAGGCCCCCCTGCCCGCCTCGCAACACAAAGCCGGTTTCGCCAGCCAGGGCGCGCCGGGTTTCATCCAAGCCGCCCACCTCCCGCCCGGCATCGCCTGAAGGCGGCCCATCCATGGGCTGGCCTCTTAGAAAACGGAACATTTTATCAAAAAAACCCAGAAAGCCCCGCGTCAACCCTTGTTGGGCGGCGGGCGGCGGCAATTCTTCCACATCGACGGCACCGCCCGGCCCCCGCATGCGGCGGCTATCGGCCAACAGTCCGCCACCCGCGCCGATCAGCCGGGCACGAACCTGGGCCGTTGCCGCCAGACGGCGGACGATGGGGCGGGCCGGGTCCCCTTTAAGGTCCTGCCCGGCGCCCACCGCGGCTTCGCCCAAGGCGGCGGCAAACAGTTCGGCCTGGGCGCCCAGGGCGGCCACTTCGCTGGCGATCAGCCCCTGGCGATAGCGCCCCACAT
>CAZBQG010000343.1:0-3631 GCA_964493945.1 uncultured Rhodospirillaceae bacterium | reverse complement strand
TTCGGCGTGATGACCCAGAAGATCACCATGGTGATGCATTCCTCCACCCATATGAACGCGCCCATTCATCTGGTGCAAAGCACGGAAACCGTGGGCGATCTGGCACCCGATCTGTTTTTCGGCAGCGGCGTTGTTCTGGGCATTCCCAAGGGCGAGTGGGAACTGATCGAGCCTGCCGATCTGGAAGCAGCCGGCGGCGATCTGAAGCCCGGCGATATCGTGCTCATCAATACGGGCTGGCACCATAAATATTCCGACAGCCAGGAATATTTCGGCCATGCGCCGGGGCTCAGCGAAGACGCCGCCAACTGGCTTTTGGACAAGGGTGCCAAGCTGGTGGGTGTGGATACGGCGGCCGTCGATCATCCCCTTGCGACATCCTTAGGCCCCCACCGCAACGGCCCGCAAATCAAATATCTTTTGCCCCAATACAAGGAAGCGACGGAGCGCGAAGCCATCGAGGATTTCCCCGATTGGAACCCGGCCCACAAAGCGCTTTTGAGCGCGGGCGTGCCGACCATCGAAAATGTAGGTGGTGATCTGGACGCGGTAACCGGCAAGCGGTGCACCTTCCACGCCATGCCCTGGCGCTGGTCGGAAGGGGATGCCTGCGTCATCCGGCTGGTGGCACTTATGGATCCGACCGGCGATTACCGGCTGGAAGCGGGGAACTGATCATGGCACGCACCAAAAGCAGCACGGATTGCCTGGAATTTTATGAACTCAGCAATGTATGGGGCCATGGCATGCCCCAATGGCCGTCCAAGCCCAACCTGAACATCCGCACCCTGGAAATGCATTCCAAGGACGGTGTCCTGACCCAGCAATTCGAAGGCATCATGCATCGGGGGACCCATATGGATGCCCCCATCCATGTGCTGGAGAACACGCCCTTCATTACAGGCTATGACGTCTATCAGTTTTTTGGAACCGGCGTCGCCGTCTCCATCCCCAAGGGGAAGTGGGGCGTGATCACGCCCGAGGACCTGGAAAATACCGAGCCCAAAATCCAAAAGGGCGACATGGTCATGATCAATACCGGCAGTCACCGGAATTATGGCGACAATGACGAATATTTCGCCTATTCGCCGGGGCTTTACAAAGAAGGCGCCGAATGGCTGGTGGAGAAGGGCGTCAAGCTGGTGGGCGTCGATGTGCAGGCCCTGGATCATCCCTTGGGAACTTTTTTGGGCCCGCACGGGCCGGGCCCGGCTCAGCCCCATCTGGATGATGAATACAAGGCCGAGACGGGGCGCAGCATCATCGAAGATTTCCCCCTCTGGGAGCCGGCCCACAAGATCATGATGGGTAACGGCATCGCCGGCATCGAAAATATCGGCGGTGATCTGGACAAGGTAACCGGCAAGCGCTGCACCTTCATGGCCTTCCCCTGGCGCTGGCCGGAAGGCGAGGGCTGCTGCGTCAGGGTCATGGCGGTGATTGACCCCAAACAGGAATTCCGTATCGAGAAAGGGAGCTAAAAATCATGCAAGTCACACGGATAAAAGAAGCCCCACCCTATGAGGCGGTGGGCCATTACGAGGTGAGCTGCCTCCGCCTGCAGGGCCACGAGGCGAGCGAGACCGATAATTTCTGGTGCGGATTGTCCTATTACCTGCCGGGCGGCAAGGCCGATATGGCGGGCTCGCCCTTCGAAAAAGTCTATGTGGTGATCGAAGGCGAATTGACCATCATCACCGAAGAGGGCGAAACCGTTCTGGGGCCGCTTGATTCCTGCCATATCGCGCCTGATGAAAAGCGGGCCGTGGTAAACCAGACCAACCATGTGGCCAGCATGCTGGTCACGGTCCCCAACAAGCCGGTGCAATCATGATTACGGAAGCTTTGAAAAACCCCATGGGCCTGTTCGACGTAACGGGCAAAACCGCCATCATCACCGGCGCCACCGGCGCCTTCGGGCGGGCGACAGCGCTGACGCTGGGCTCGTTGGGCGCTAATTTGGTGTTGGTTTCGGGCACCAAGGACGAGCTCGATGATGTGGCCGCCGAAGTTGAAAGCGTCGGCGCCAAGGTGGTCAGCATCAATCTCCGCCCGGATACGGAGGAGGACGCCCAGGCCATGCTGAAGGCGGCGCTGGATGCCTTTGGCCGGGTCGATCAACTGGTTATCGCGTCCGGTTTCAATCAGGCCGGCTTCGTCCACGAGATGGAGTATGAGGACTGGCAAGCCGTGATGGACGCCAATGTGCGGGGCGAATGGCTGATGGCCAAGGTGGTCGGCGGCTATTGGATCGAGAACGAGATCAAGGGCAAGATGCTGATGATGTCCTCGGTGCGGGGGCGCCACGGCAATATTTCGGGCTACACCGCCTATTGCGCCTCCAAGGGCGCAACCGACAGCCTGACCCGCGTGCTGGCCACCGAATGGGCCCAATACGGCATCACGGTCAATTCCATCGGCACCACGGTCTTCCGCTCCAAGCTGACGGCCTGGATGTTCGGCGATGACGAGTTGGGCCAGGCGACCCGCAAACGGTCCCTGGGCCGCATTCCCCTGGGCCGCCTGGGCGAGCCGGAAGATTTGACCGGCATGGCGCTTTATCTTCTGTCACCGGCGTCTGATTTCTGCACCGGGCAGGTCATCTATGTGGATGGCGGCTTTACCGCCGGATGAAGGCCGTGGCCAAACCCAAAATCGCGGTTATCGGCGCGGGCCTCATGGGCCACGGCATCGCCCAGATTTTCGCCGCCGCCGGACATAATGTTGCGTTGCACGATCCGGTGGCCGAGGCCCTGGCCCAGGCGCCCGAACGGATCAAGGCAGTGTTCGAGATGCTGGGCCAGGACGAGGCGGGGCTTGATCTTCTGTTATACGAGGGTGATTTCACATCCGCCGTGGTTGAGGCCGATTTCGTGTTCGAGGCGGCACCCGAAAAGCTGGAAATCAAATCCGATATTTTTGCCAGACTGGACCAAGCCTGCAAGCCGGACGCCGTTCTTGCCTCCAATACCTCGGTCATCCCCATCGGTGATATTGGGGTACCTGTACGGGACGGCGGGCGCGTCGTCGGCACCCATTTCTGGAACCCGCCTTTTCTGGTGCCATTGGTGGAGGTGGTGCAGGCCGAAAGAAGCGATCCGGCAGTTGTGCAAAAGATGATCGATCTGTTCACTTCCGTCGGCAAGCAACCGGTCCATGTGAAGCGCGACATTCCGGGCTTCATCGGCAACCGCCTGCAACACGCCCTCAAACGCGAAGCCATCGCCCTGGTGGCCGACGGGGTATGCGATGCGGATACCATCGATCTGGTGGTCAAAAGCGGCTTCGGCGCGCGCATGGCCGTGCTGGGCCCCATGGAACAATCGGACCTTGTGGGCCTGGGCCTGACGCTCGATATCCATAACGTCCTACTGTCATCCCTGGACACCCATGGAGGGCCTCACCCCTATCTCATCGACAAGGTGGCCAAGGGCGAAGTGGGCATGGCCACGGGCAAGGGTTTTCGCGATTGGACGCCGGAAACGGCCGATGAGGTGCGCAAGCGCCTGGCCGATTATCTGGCGGCCACGGTCCGGGCGGCCCGGGAAGAGGGATAGTTTCGAGACCGAAGTTTTAGTCCGGGTTTAACGGTGGTCTCAATAGATCGACGCAACACTTTAATCTTTGATGA
>CAZBQG010000342.1:0-3657 GCA_964493945.1 uncultured Rhodospirillaceae bacterium | reverse complement strand
TGGCATCGGTTAGCGGGGATTTCTTCATCAAGTTTTCGTCGAGTAAGGCCGGCGTCTATCTGCCGGTCCGTCTGCCCCATATTCACCAAAAGGCGTAGACCCGACGAACTCAAACGAAGACCGGCCCGCCTCAAAACGGGCCGGTTTTTTTGTGCCGGTTGGTATTAACCGATGTCGATAACTTTGTATTCCCGCATGCGCTTTACGAACATGCCCATCAAGCGGTGCAGGACCGGATCAAATTTTTCCAAGCGTTCCAGGCGTACCTGCATTTCCTCGATGGGAATGACAGTTACCTCGGTTTCGGTGACCGTCTTAGCCGAAGCCATACGCGGCTCACTGTCGATCAGGGACATCTCGCCGATGATGCTGCCGGGGCCCGCATGGGCGATCACCACTTCTTCTTTTTGCATGCGGCGCCTGATCTCCACCTCGCCCGACAGCAACAGGAAGGCCTCGGCACCCTCTTCGCCCTCATGGAAAATATATTCTCCGGCCGGGATGACATCATGGGTTAGAAGTTTGTCCGAAAGTCCCTTGGTGGGTTTCTTTCTTGGCTTTTCGGCAGCTTTGGGCTTTTTGGGTAGTGGCGCGGGCTCCGGTTCGGGCAGCGGCGGGGGGGTGGCGATGACTGGCTGGGCGCCGCCTTCCTGGTCGTTTCCCTGATGCATTTTTGGTATGACGGCTTCATCTGGTCGGCGGGCCGGGGTGATTTTTGAGCGCCATCCCGAGATTGGCAGTGGCGCCGTTTCCTTATATCATCCGGTTATTGGCCACCGGAGCCAGAAAACAGGGAGTTGATAATGAAAGTTTACGGAGCACCCCAATCGCCGTTCGCCCGGAAAGTAAGGGTCTTTGCCATGGAAACCGGCCAGGTTGATTCCATCGAATGGGTCATGATCCCTTTGCCCGATAGAGGAAAAGTGGTCCCCGCATTCAATCCCCTGGTCAAAATTCCGGTCATGGAGCGGGACGACGGAAGCGTTCTTTATGATTCACCGGTCATTTGCGAATATCTTGACAGCCTGCATGACGGCCCCAAGCTCTTCCCGGCCGGGGGCGAGGAACGCTGGACAGCGCTTCGCCTGCAAGCCCTGGGTGACGGGATCGGCGATGCGGCCGCCGCCATCGGTGCGGAAAGCAGGCGGGCACCGGAAGAACAATCCGAATCCTTCGTCGAGCGCCAGGAGGAAAAAATAAATAACGGCCTGGATGTTTTGGAAAAAGAAGTGGGCCTTTTGGAAGCCGGCCTGGCTATCGGCCATCTGTCCGTCACCTGCTCCATCGGTTATCTGGATTTCCGCAATCCGGATTTCGGCTGGCGCCCCATCCGGCCTAAGCTGGACGCCTGGTTTGAGGCATTCTCCACCCGCCCTTCCATAGCCGAAACGGTGCCTCAACGGTCCTAAGCCTACCAGGAAATGAAAGCGCGAACCTTGGGCGTCTCCTCCCCATCCACCAGGATGGCGTCGACTTTTTCGTTATAGAATGAAAGATATCCCTTGATGCGGGGGCATTCGGGGATGGGTTCGGGATAGCTCCAGACGATGTCGGGGAAGCTTTCACCGCCGATATTGGCCGACCAATAGATGGCATCCCCCTTGTAAGGGCAGCTCGTGCGGCTGTCCGACGGGGCAAACAAATCCATCCGCACATCTTCCATGGGCAAATAATAACGCACCAGAAGATTGGTCTCGAACAGGAACAGGGCGCGGGTGCTTCCGGCCACCGTGACACCGCCAAGGCGCACCTCTACGGGACGCGACGAGGCAACCACATCGATGCGCTTGAAGGGGTCTCGGGCATGGATGAAAATTTCGTCTTCCTCCTCGAACCAATGATCCACCTGGCCCCAGGTGAAGGCGCAATAATCAGCCATGGAGGCCAGCTCCGCACAGGGCTCCGGATAGGACCAGAGGATGTTTTCGCGCATCCCGCCACCGGTTTTCAAATCCCAGAATTCAGCCCGGCCCCGGTAGGGGCATTGGCTTTCATGATTGCCCGACTCCAGCAAATCCATGCGGATATCCGCCTTCGGGAAATAATAGACCGGTACCCGCCCCCGTTCCCGGTACAGCATGGCCCTGACCGTATCGGCCAGACAGACCTCTCCCACCTTCACCCGGACCCGCCTTGGCGAGAGGACGAATTCGCAGGCGAAATCCTCATTGGCGATAAAGCGGAACATGTCCGCCACCGCTCGGTTGGCTGCTTCCATCATCAATCCCGCCCTTTCCATTTTTTAAGGTGGCGCATTCTGTTATAATTGCAACTCTCTTTTCAATGTTTGGCCCCAACATGAGAAAAGTATCTGGATACGGCTTATTCGTTCTGGCGACTTTTCTTTACGCGCTTTGCGTATTCTTTTTGATCATGCTTTCTCTGGAACTCTGGAAGGCGCAGGAATTGTTGAATTATTTCCATATCAGGGACAAATTTTTCGCCTATCGGGGCGCCACGGATGTAGTCTTGAGCGCGCTTCTTTCCGCCGTTCTTGCAAGGCTTTCTGATCATTATGCGAAGAAAATTTATCCCAAGCTCAGAAAAGGTCCGTGGAGCATTACCCTGCCCCGGTGATCAGTCTGTGCCAATCAAATCAATGAGGTGACTATGGGACCCCTGGATGGAATCAAGGTAGTGGAACTTGGCGGGCTGGGGCCCGCACCCCTTTGTGCCATGATGCTTTCCGATATGGGCGCCGAGGTTGTCCGCATCGACCGGCCCAGCGCCATCGCCCCGCCGGCATTGATCGAACGCCAATATGATCTCCTGACCCGGGGCAGAAAATGCGTCGCCGTGGATTTGAAAAACCCCAAAGGCGTGGAGACGGTCCTGCGCCTGATCGAAAAGGCTGACGCTTTCATCGAAGGATACCGCCCGGGCGTTACGGAACGGTTGGGCCTGGGCCCGGAAGATTGCCAGCGGATCAACCCAAGGCTGGTCTATGGGCGCATGACCGGCTGGGGGCAGGATGGCCCGCTGGCCGGTGCCGCCGGGCATGACATCAATTACATTTCCCTGACCGGCGCCCTCAATGCCATCGGGCCACCGGAACGGCCGGTCATTCCACTGAACCTGGTGGCCGATTTCGGCGGCGGCGGCATGTATCTGGCCTTTGGTCTGGTCAGCGCGCTCCTGGAAGCAACCCGGTCGGGCAAGGGTCAGGTGGTGGATGCGGCCATGGTCGACGGTGTGGCCTCCCTGATGGCGTCCGTCTATGGCCGGCGGGCGGGCGGGCTCCTGGGTGCCGAACGGGGCATGGGCCAGATCGACGGGGGGGCGCATTATTACAATGTCTATGAAACAAAGGACGGAAAATTCATCTCCATCGGCCCCATCGAGCCCCAATTTTTTGCCCTGCTGTTGAAGCATACGGGCCTAACCCCGGAAGAATTGCCCGATCAGCACGACCAGTCCCACTGGCCCGAAATGAAGGAAAAATTTAGGCGCATCTTCAAGGAAAAGACCCGCGATGAATGGTGTGCCATCATGGAAGGCAGCGATATCTGCTTCGCCCCGGTGCTGGATATCGATGAAGCAACCGAGCATCCCCATTTGAAGGCGCGGGGCACATTCGTGGAGGTTGGCAATATGGTGCAACCGGCGCCCGCGCCCCGCTTCAGCCGAACCCCCGGCGCCATCCAGGGCCCGCCCGCC
>CAZBQG010000341.1:0-3668 GCA_964493945.1 uncultured Rhodospirillaceae bacterium | reverse complement strand
CTGCCGGTGATCGAGACCCAGGCCAATGATGTGTCGGCCTATATCCCGACCAATGTGATTTCCATCACGGACGGTCAGATATTCCTGGAAAGTGATTTGTTCTACAAAGGCATCCGGCCCGCCGTGAATGTGGGTATTTCGGTCAGCCGCGTGGGATCGGCCGCCCAGGTTAAGGCCATGAAGCAGGTGGCCGGATCGATCAAGCTGGAACTGGCCCAATACCGGGAAATGGAAGCCTTTTCCCAGTTCGCCTCCGATCTGGATGCCGCCACCCAGCGGCTTCTGGCCAGGGGTGCGCGTCTGACGGAAGTGCTCAAACAAGACCAGTTCGTGCCTTATCCGGTGGAAGAACAGGTCGCCGTCATCTTCTCCGGCGTCAATGGCTTTCTGGACGGTATCGAGATCGCGGATATCGGGCGCTATGAGCAGGAATTGCTGAGCGCATTGCGCGATAAGGGCGCTGATATTCTGGACGCCGTGCGCTGGGAAAAAGAGCTGAGTGAAGAGACCGAGGGAAAGCTTAAGACTTTCCTTAAAGATTTTACCAAGGCTTTCTCCTGATCCGCCGGCCCCTTCGGAACCCAGAAAAAACTGACCGCTCATGTCCAATCTCAAGGAACTCAAGAACCGGATCGCCAGCGTCAAATCGACGCAGAAAATCACGTCTGCCATGAAAATGGTCGCCGCCAGCCGGTTCCGTAAGGCCCAGGATGCGGTGGAACAGGCCCGCCCCTATGCCGAGCGTATGGAGCGGGTGATCGGATCACTTCTGGATGATCCGGGAGCGGCGGAAAGCGCGCCGCCCCTTTTGATCGGAACGGGCACCGAAGATTGCCATCTGATCGTCGCCATGACGTCGGACCGGGGCTTGTGTGGCGGATTCAATTCCTCCATCACCCGCGAGACAAGGCGCCAGATCACGGCCCTTCAAGGGATGGGCAAGACCGTCAAGCTGCTTTGCATCGGGCGCAAGGCGCGTGATCAGTTGAAGGGCGAATTCGCCGACATCATTGTAGAGACCCACGAAAATATCGGGCGCGCCGGCATCGATTATAGCGAAGCCCAGGCCATTGGCCGCCAGATTCTGGAAATGTTCGAGGCCGGCGAATTCGATGTCTGCACGGTCATCTATAACAAATTCGTCTCGGCCATGACCCAGATCGTCACCCGCCACCCTCTGATTCCGGTCATTATGGACGAAGGGGAAGAAGGAAAAGAGACCGCAAAAGAGCCCGAGCCTGAAACGGCCCCCGGTCTTGCGGCGATATACGAATTTGAGCCGTCCGACGAAGAAATCATGAGCAGCCTGTTGCCTGAAAATCTGATGGTCCAGATATTCCGCACGCTTTTGGAAAGCAACGCGTCCGAGCACGGCGCGCGGATGACGGCGATGGATAATGCGACGCGCAATGCAGGCGATATGATCGATGATCTGTCCTTGATCTATAACCGCACGCGTCAAGCCAAGATCACCAGCGAGCTGATCGAAATCATTTCCGGTGCGGAAGCCTTATAAGCCCGGTATTGAAGGAGAATTGAAATAATGGCCGAAAACAATAAGGGCACGATATCCCAGGTGATGGGCGCGGTGGTGGATGTCCACTTCGATGGCGATCTGCCGGCCATCCTCAATGCCCTGGAGATGGAAAATAACGGCAAGAAGCTGGTCCTGGAAGTGGCTCAGCATCTGGGCGAATCCCAGGTCCGGACGGTGGCCATGGATACGACGGACGGGCTGGTGCGGGGCCAGGAAGTGACCGATACGGGTGGCCCCATCCAGATCCCCGTGGGGCCGGAAACCCTGGGCAGGATCATGAATGTGACCGGCGATCCGGTCGACGAGATGGGCCCCATCGAAACCAATCAGACCCTGCCCATTCACCGTCAGGCTCCCGATTTTATCGACCAGTCGACGGAGACCGAGATTCTGATCACCGGCATCAAGGTGGTCGATCTGATCGAGCCCTATGCCAAGGGCGGTAAGGTGGGCCTGTTCGGCGGCGCCGGCGTCGGCAAGACAGTGATCATCATGGAGCTGATCAACAATATCGCCAAGGCCCATGGCGGCTATTCCGTATTCGCCGGTGTAGGCGAGCGCACCCGCGAAGGTAACGATCTTTATCATGAGATGATGGAATCGGGCGTCATCCAGAAAGACGGTCCGGGCTCCAAGGCGGCACTGGTTTACGGCCAGATGAACGAGCCCCCCGGTGCGCGCGCCCGGGTCGGCCTGTCGGGCCTGACCGTGGCCGAATATTTCCGCGATCAGGAAGGCCAGGACGTCCTGCTGTTCATCGATAATATTTTCCGCTTTACCCAAGCGGGCTCGGAAGTATCCGCATTGCTTGGGCGTATTCCCTCGGCCGTCGGCTATCAGCCGACCCTGGCCACCGATATGGGTATTTTGCAAGAACGCATCACGTCCACCAACAAGGGTTCCATCACCTCGGTGCAGGCGATTTATGTGCCCGCCGATGATCTGACAGATCCGGCGCCGGCCACATCTTTTGCCCATCTGGATGCGACCACGGTTCTGTCGCGCCAAATCGCCGAGCTTGGCATCTATCCGGCGGTGGACCCCCTGGACAGCACTTCCCGTGTGCTTGATCCCAATATTGTCGGCGAGGAACATTACGGCATCGCCCGTGAAGTGCAGCGCATCCTGCAAACCTACAAGAGTTTGCAGGACATCATCGCCATCCTAGGCATGGATGAATTGTCCGAAGAGGATAAGCTGACCGTCGCCCGGGCACGCAAAATTCAGCGCTTTCTTTCCCAGCCCTTCCATGTGGCCGAAGTCTTCACCGGCTCGCCCGGCGTCTTCGTCAATCTGGAAGACACCATCAAGGGCTTCAAGGCGATCTGCGCCGGCGAATATGACCATCTGCCGGAAGCCGCCTTCTATATGGTGGGCACCATCGAGGAAGCCGTGGAAAAAGCCCAGCGCATGGCCGTCGAGGCGGCCTGAGGGAATAAGGGAAGTGGGAAATGGCTGACACCGGACAAGACACGGACCGCGTCCAGTTCGAACTGGTTTCACCGACCCGGCTGGTATTGTCGGAAGCGGTGGATATGGTCGTGGTGCCCGGCGCCGAAGGTGATTTCGGCGTATTGCCCGGCCACACCCCCCTGATCGCCACCGTCCGCCCCGGCGTCATCGATATCCATCAGGACGGCGAGATCACCAAACGGCTGTTTGTCGAGGGAGGCTTCGCCGAGGCGGCGCCAGAGCGCTGCACGGTTTTGACCAAATCGGCCCAACCGGTGGAAGAAATGGATTCCCAGGCCGCTTCTCAGCGCATGGAAGCGGCCACCAAGGCACTGGAAGATTTGACCGGCGATGAGGGGCGCGAATCAGCCGAGGCCGAACTGATCGCCGCCCAGGCCATGGCCGACGCGGCCGGGTAAGTGCGCCCAGGGTTTTTATTTATAACCGCCTGGGCGTTTCTTCTGGCCGGCCCGGCAAATTCTTTCGCCGAAGATCTGGAAATCACGGTAACGGGATTGCGTAACGCCAAAGGGGTGCTGCGCCTGGCCCTCCATAAAAGTCCCGAAACCTTCCCCAGCGGCAAATCCATCAAAAAACTGGACCTGCCCGCCCGCAAAAGCAGCGTAATACCCATTCCCAGAAAGTTTGACTCGTTAAGGTCCCGTTAGGCTTGATATGA
>CAZBQG010000340.1:0-3670 GCA_964493945.1 uncultured Rhodospirillaceae bacterium | reverse complement strand
CTTCGAAAGCGAGCCAGGCCAGGGCAGCAGATTCTGGATCGATTTGCCGCTTGCCTAAATCATCGTGCCCCCATATTCCCTGGTCCCAACGATGATAGCTGATGGAAGGGGACCGGAATACCAAAACAGCCAATCAAATAATTGATCACTTCATCCCTCACGGGTCATTGACTTTTACGCCAGATACTTTAGATATGCCGCATACGTTTTGCGATTGTTATGTTTTGCCTAAATAATCGATACACCGATTAGCCTGGTTATTCCCTGACATTGTAAGCGTTGGAAGATTATGCCGCCACATGGTGTGGGGGATGAAAACTAGACTAAAGTTAGAGGAAGTTACTATGCCTAATGGTACCGTAAAATGGTTCAACCCGACTAAGGGTTATGGATTTATCGAACCCGAAGATGGCTCAAAAGATGCGTTTGTTCATATTTCGGCCGTTGAGCGCGCCGGACTTGCCACGCTCAATGAAGGGCAAAAAGTCTCTTATGACCTTGAGGCCGGACGGGATGGCAAATCCGCCGCCGAGAATCTTTCGGTCATCGAATAGCTGATACTGAGCCGCCCCCGATTTGAATTGGGGGCGGCTTCCGATCCGCTGCTGATTTTTTGGGACATGCACCTGGGGTCTGCCCGGGATGCATGACGTCTGTTGTTTGGAGATTATGTCATGGCCCGTAAAAACCCAAAAGGCAAGAGTGCCTCATTTCTCCTGTTCAACGTCAATTATGAAGACGGCATGGTGACGTCCAACCGGCGGGTGCCCAACGAATTGCTCGATCAATCCTATGGTGATTCCATTAAGGATCTGGCGCGCACCGCCATCGAGAACCAGGACAACGAAATCGCCCAGCTTTCAGGCCAACGCCGGGCCAAGATCAAATCCATCGCGATAGCTTAACCGCAAGGGGTTTTCCCCATGCCCGCCTATGTGATTGCCGACCTCCGCGAAATTCTGGATCTGGACAAGCTTCTGGAATATGGCAAGCTGACCTCGCCCACCATTAAGGCCCATGGTGGGCGCTTCCTGGCCGCCGGGCCCGACATCGAAGTGCTGGACGGAAGCTGGGAATCGGACCGGCTGGTGATTGTCGAGTTTCCTGATATGGAAACAGTTAAGCGCTGGTACGGATCAGATGCCTACAAACCCCTCATCGCCATGCGCCAGGAAGCCTCCGAGGGAACCCTGATCGCAATCGAAAAGGACTGATTACTCTCCGATTTCCGCACGGCACCGGATTTCCGGGTCCAAAATAGCGGCCTGTCCGCCGGCCAGATCGGCGGCCTCATCCGTGCACAGCCAAGCGGCCAGTTTTGCCGGGCCTTTGACGCCGGGCAGACCGCCTGCCGCCAGGTTCAGCCCCGTCGCATGGATGGTTACCTGCATATCCGTATCCATGGGCCCCGGCAGCATTTCATGGATTCTCACACCCGTTCCCGCCACTTCTTTTTGGGCGGTGGCGCTGAGCATGGCGATGCCCGCCTTGGCCGCGCAATAGGCGCTCCAATGGGTGAAGGGAATGCGCGCCGCACTGGTCGTGACATTGATCACGACGCCCGATCCCTGATCCAGAAAACCTGGCAGGGCGGCCCGCATGCAATTATATGGCCCGATCAGATTGACCGATATGGAGCGCGCCCATAGGGCTGGATCGGACTCTGCCAGGGGGGCAATGGGTTCGATGATGGCCGCGTTGTTGATGACGATATCAAGCCCGCCGAAATGCTTCCCGGCGGCCTCCATCATCCCGGCCACCTGATCGTAATCCGCAACGTCGCAGCCGATCCCCATTGCCTTGGCGCCTGATGCCTCAATTTCCCGGGCTTGCGCTTGGCAATCCGCCTGGTTGCGGGCGGCCAGCATGACGGCGGCACCCCGCCCGGCCAGTTCCCGCGCCACCGCCTGGCCCAGCCCCCGGGAAGCACCGGTAATCAGGGCAACCTTGCCGGCCAGATCAGTCATTCACAGCCAGGTCATCGCGCAGGTTATTAAGGTCGGCCTCCAGATGGTCCAGTTCCAGCGGTTTGGCCAGACTGTCCACCACCCGGGCGCCCCGTGCCGTGCCCAGATTTTCGGCGGTCTTGATATATTTCCCCTCATAGCCGCTGATCAAAATGACCGGGATATCCCCATCCCATTCCGCCAGCCACTGAAACAGCTCGTTGCCGCCCATATCGGGCATGACCAGATCCATCACCACAGCGTCGGGTCTGGCCTGGGCGCATATCTCCTGGAATTCACGGGCGCTGGTCGCCATCCGTCCGTCGAAGCCGGCCATTTCCACCACATCACGGACGAAGTTGGCCATGTCCGGCTCATCATCGACGACGATCAGGGATGGTTTGCTCATTTTCCGCCTCCACACCGATTGCCGTTATAAATGCCATGAATGGATAAGGATGTGAAGCCGTAGCCTTGATATCGCCGCGCTCGGATTTTATGATAACGCCTCTGATAAATGGGGGATAGACCATGAAATTCGGGCTTTGGGATCATGTGGACAGTTCGGGCCAGCAGCTTTCCGAATTGTTTGATCATCGTCTGGCTTATGTTGCTTCGGCCGATGATGCGGGCTTTCATTGCTATCATGTGGCCGAACATCATGTGACGCCTCTCAACATGGTGCCCGTGCCCGGCGTCTATCTGGGCGCCGTCGCCCGCGAGACCAAGAAAATCCGCCTGGGTCCGCTTGTTTATCTTTTGCCTCTATATTCGCCCCTCTGCCTGATCGAGGAGATTTCCATCCTTGATCATCTGAGCCACGGGCGCCTGGATGTGGGCGTCGGGCGCGGCGTATCGCCCTATGAGCTCAACTACCACAATGTGGATCATGATTCGGCCCGCGAGGTGTTCATGGAAACCCTGGATGTGGTGACCAATGGCCTGACCTCGGAGCGGCTCAATCACTCCGGCAAGCATTACAATTATTCCGACGTGCCCATGGAACTGGCGCCGATGCAACAGCCCCATCCGCCCATCTGGTACGGATCATCTTCTGAATTCGGCTCCAACTGGGCCGGCGAGAACGGGCTTAATTTCGTAACCCTGGGTGCCATCGAACAGGCCCAAGGATGCATCACCGCATACAGGGCCGGTCTAGAAAAGCGAGGCGCTCCCTTGATCCCCAATCCAGACTTTGACGATGGCACGGCCGTCGGCGTGGTGCGCCATTTGGTCATCGCCGAAAGTGACGAAGAAGCCGTGGCCATTGCCCAGCCGGCCTATAATCACTGGTATGGCAGCCTGACCAAGCTGGAACGCAACAATGTCCAGGGCCCGAAGATCGCCACCTCCATGTTTGCCGATGTGCGTGACGCCGTAGCCAAAGGGCCCGTCGTGGTGGGCACGCCCGAGACCGTGCGCGCCGAGCTGGAACGCCAGATCAAGGTGCTGGATATCAATTATCTGATCATCGGTTTTTACTTCGGCACCCTGGGCCTGCCCCAGGCCAGGCGTTCAATGAACCTGTTCACCCAGGAAATCATGCCCCATCTAAAAGATCTTTAGGGCCAGACCCCACCTGAAAGATGGGTAAGGCCAAACAGTGACTGCGCGAATGTAACGGCCCTGGACTTCGCCAGGCAATTTCTTCTCATAACCCCGGATCAACAGGGCCAAGCGGATCAGGAAATAGGAAAAAAGCGCAAAACTCAAATGCAGGCTGA
>CAZBQG010000339.1:0-3685 GCA_964493945.1 uncultured Rhodospirillaceae bacterium | reverse complement strand
CAGGCCAAACGGCATCTCCGCCGCTACAACGGCATCCCCAAGCACCACTTCCATCAAAAAAACCAGCAGGTAATTCTAAACCAACACCCGGAAGAATGCGCTATGCTTGACCCATGCGTGTAGCCATTTTGGATGATTATCACAATGCGGCCCTGAATCTGGCGGATTGGTCCCCTGTCCGGGAAAAGGCGGAAATAGAGGTTTTTACCGATCATCTGAGCGATCCCAAAGAGATCATCCAGCGGCTGAAGGAATTCGAGGTGGTGGTCTGCATGCGCGAACGAACGCCCTTTCCCCGCGCCCTCATTGAGAAACTTCCCAAACTGGAATTGCTGGCGATCACCGGCATGGGCACCCGGGCCTTCGATCTGGAGGCGGCCACCGAATATGGGGTCACGGTCTGCGGCACCAAGGGGAAAATATACGGCGCCATCGAGAGCGAGCTGGCCTGGGGCCTGATTTTGGCTCTGGCAAGGGATATCCCCGGCGGAGATAAGGTGATCCGCCAGGGTGGCTGGGTTTCCAGGATCGGCGTCATGCTTCATGGCAAGCGCCTGGGCGTGATCGGCTTGGGGCGGATCGGCGCCAAGGTAGCCGGGTTTGGCAAAGCCTTTGGCATGGAAGTGGGGGCCTGGAGCCAGAACCTCACCCCGGAGCGTTGCCGGGAAGTGGGCGTGGAACATCTGGAGCTGGGTGAATTGCTCAGGAGGTCGGACGTCATTTCCATCCATCTGGTGCTGTCTGAAAGGACCGAGGGGCTGATCGGGCGCCAGGAGCTTTCCCTGATGAAGCCTTCCGCATTGCTGGTCAACATTTCGCGGGGTCCCATCGTGGATGAGGCGGCGCTGATAGAGGCATTGGAGGCGGGCACCATCGGTGGCGCCGGTCTGGATGTATTCGACCAAGAGCCCCTGCCCCCTGATCACCCGTTGCGCCGGGCTGAACGCTGCGTGCTGACGCCCCATATCGGATATGTTGCCGATGGCAGCTATGAAGGATTTTATGCACAATCGGCCGAAAATGTGCGGGCCTATCTGGACGGCGGGCTCATACCTGTTCTAAACCCCGATATATTGGATAAGGATTAGGGAAGAAAATTATGGAAACCGATATCGTATTTGACTCAGACGGACTTAAACTGACCGGTGCGCTACATATGCCGGAAGGCATGAAAAAAGGCGAGACACGTCCGGGCTTTCTGGTGCTGCACGGTTTCGGCAGCTCGAAGCACAGCCCGGGTATGATTGCCCAGGCAAAGATGCTGGCCGATCTGGGTTATGTGACCCTGCGCTTTGATTTTAGGGGCCTGGGCGGCAGTGAGGGCACCAGGGGCCGGGTGCTTTGTTTCGATCAGGTGGCCGACACCAAGAACGCGCTGACCTGGCTGGCGGAACAGGACGAAGTGGATACGGACCGCATCGGCCTGATCGGGCACAGCTTCGGGGCCGCCATCGCGGTCTATACGGGCGGCGTCGATGAACGGGTCGCTGCCGTGATTTCATCCGGCGGCTGGGGCGACGGCGCCCGCAAATTCCGAAACCAGCATCCCAGCCCGGAAGCATGGGCCAAATTCACTTCCATGCTAGAGGAAGGCAAACGCCATAAGCGCGAGACCGGGGAAAGCCTGATGGTGTCGCGCTGGGATATCGTGCCCATCCCGGAACATCTGCGGAGCAATCTGGCCAAGGATTCGTTTTTTGAATTCCCCGCCGAAACGGCCCAAAGCATGTTCGATTTCAGGGCCGACGAGGTGGTCGGCAATATCGCCCCCAGGCCCTTGCTGCTGATCCATTCGGCGGCCGATTCGGTGACCCCCACCGAACAATCCGTCGAATTGTTCAAGCGGGCGGGCCAGCCCACCGAACTTATCTTGCTCGCCAGCGTGGATCACTTCCCGCTTGAGGATGAACGTTTCAAGGCCACGGTGGCCGGCTGGCTGGAGACCCATTTCCCACTGAGCGGCTAAGAGCCCGGCGGCATGCTCATCGGGGATATGCTGACCAGCAATGCGCGTCGCATGCCGCATGCCGAAGCGCTTATTTTCGGTGAGCGCCGCCTGACCTGGGCCGATCTGAACCGCCGCGCCAACCGCATCGCCAATGCGCTCAGGGCGCTGGGGGTGGGGTCCGGTGACCGGGTCGCCTATATGCTGCAAAATTCCATCGAACAGGTGGATTTGTTTTTCGCCACGGCCAAGCTGGAGGCCATCAATGTGCGCATCATGCCCCGCTCGGTGGGCCGGGAAATCCAGTTTATTCTGGATGATGTGGGCGCCAAACTGATGATCGCGGCTGAGACCCACGCGCCACTGATCAGTGGCATGGACAAGGATGTCCCCTCACTCCAGGCGCTCATTGGGTTGGGCGGGGATCACGGCCTCGCGGAGGATTATGAGACCCTGCTGGAAGGTGCTTCCGATAAGGAGCCCGATGAGACGGTGGCGCCGGACAGCGCGTTCGGCATCACCTATACCTCCGGCACCACCGGCTTTCCCAAGGGCTGCGTGCGCACCCACCGGCAATATCTGACCAATGTGAACCTCTATCTGGCCCAGATTCCCCATTATGATTGGGACCGGGCGGCGGTGGCAGCACCCCTGGCCGCCGGCTTCGCATTGCATATGCTGAGCGTCCATACCTGCCGGGGAATCCCCACATTTTTATTGCCCAAATTCGATGTGGGTGAGCTGATGGCCGCCATCGAGCGCGAAAAGATCACCATTGCGCAGAGCGTCAGTTCAACCTTCGCCCAGTTCGCGCGCCATCCGGAAATCGAAAAATTCGATTTCTCCAGCCTGCGGCAATTCTATTTTTCCACTTTGGGGACCGGCGCCTGGGACGATCTGCAGCGCCTCAGGGCCCTGCCCAGCTTCAACGCCAAATTCGTCAAGGCCTATGGGTCGTCCGAGACCGGCGGCTTCGCCGCCCATTTCCACCCCGATGAGATGGAAATGGCGCTGAGTGATCCCAGATACGCCCACCGGGTGGAATCGGTCGGGCGCGAGGCTCCCTTCACCTGTGTTCAAGCCGTCGATGATGACCTTAACCCCCTGCCCGATGGCCAGGTGGGAACCATGACCGTGCGCTCGCCTTCCATTCTTTCCGGCTATTGGAACCGGCCCGGGGAAACGGCTGAGGTGCTTCGGGACGGCATGCTGATCACCGGTGATCTGATGGAGAAAGACGAGGACGGTTTCATCTATCTCCGGGGGCGCAAGCGCGACATGATCAAGTCGGGCGGCATTAGCGTCTATCCCGCCGAAATCGAAGCCGTGCTCGACCGCCACGAAAAAATCCAGGAAGTGGCGGTCATCAGCTTGCCCGATGAGCGCTGGGGCGAAAAAGTGGTGGCCTGTGTGGTCGTAAGAGAAGCCGTGACCGGAGAGGAAATCATCGCCTATGCGGGCCAATATCTGGCCGGCTTCAAGAAACCAAAAATGGTTGTGTTTCTGGACGAGCTGCCCAAAAACCCCTCTGAAAAGATACTCAAAAATGATCTCCGCCAGATGCTGGCCGGGACCCCGGAACCCGATAATTGAGAACCCCTTCAATTAATCCTGTTACTCATCGCCCCGTGGCTTAATCTGTCTCTCTGGACAGCTCTCGAGGAGGAACGCGAAAATGGATTAGGCCTGTTGCAAAAGTAGCCTATTAACGCTGTGTTCGGAATCCTCCCGGTGGACAAT
>CAZBQG010000338.1:0-3726 GCA_964493945.1 uncultured Rhodospirillaceae bacterium | reverse complement strand
GGACACCGATTCGTAGCTTAAGTCACTGTCCGATTTCCGGGGAGTAGCTCAGGCGTCTGAAGGCCGGCTGGATACCACCTTCAAGGATGGCGCTCCGGCCTATACCTTTCATTCCCTGCTTTATGATCTGAATACCCAAATCTAAATGATGGACGGCGCCGGCATTGATCGGGCGGTCTTAAGCTGCGGGCAGGGCTATGACGGCGATCTGGAAACCCGCAAGCTGGTCAATTTGCGCATCAAGGAGGCCGGCGATAATTATAATTCCCGCTTTATCGGACTCGTTCATCTGGCCGGGGGGTTCGGTTGGTATCTGCCGCGCCTGCGTACCCATCTGGAAGACAAGGAATTCTGGGGCATTCAGGACAGTCCGGAACATGGAAGGCTGCCCGAACATGACATCACCTGGTATATGGAAAACCGCATGATGTTCGATACCGCCAGCTGGAGCGGACCGACCGACACGGCGGCGCGCGCGGTCCATTGGATCCGCCATGGATTGATGGATATCCCCGCCCCCAGAATGGTTTTCGCCACCGATTTCCCGCAAGCCGTGGGCGATACAGGCGCGATCAGGGATTATGTCAATGGCGTCAAGGCGCTGGCGCCGATGGCGAGACCATATTGTCGGGTAATGTGGGGCGTCTAATCCTTGGTTTGGCTTAAAAAATTAAACAAATGCCCAGGCATCTTCCGAGGTTGACTTGCCCGGCTTGATGCGATCCATTGTCACCTCAAATATTCACCAGTCAGAATTGAACAGAGCGGGGAAGCGCCATGGAAGTCGACATGTTGGGGATGGCGATCAAGGCCGCCCATATCATGAGCGATCCGACTCGCCTCTCCTTCCTGGTGCTTGGCGTATTGATCGGCTTGGTGCTGGGGGTGATCCCTGGTCTTGGCGGGCTGGTCGGGCTTTCCCTTTTGCTGCCCTTTACCTTCGATATGGATCCCTTCACGGCGCTGGCCTTTCTTATGGGGTTGCAGGCGGTGGTGGTCACGTCCGACACCATCCCGGCTGTGCTGTTTGGCGTTCCCGGAACCGTCGGCTCGGCGGCGACCATCCTGGATGGGCATCCCATGGCCAGAAACGGCGAGGCCGGGCGGGCCTTTGGTGCGGCCTTCACGGCGTCGGTCATGGGTGGCTTGTTCGGCGCACTTCTGCTGGCCGTCAGTGTGCCCATCCTGCGCCCTGTTTTGCTTATGGTGGGCACACCGGAGATTCTCGCCTTCGTGGTCTTCGGCTTGTCTTTGGTTGCCGTGCTCAGCGGCTCAACGCCGATCAAGGGGCTGGGGGCGGGCTGCATCGGGCTGATGCTGGCCACCACCGGGGATGATTCACAAACCGGGACCCTCCGTTGGACCCTGGATACCAGCTATCTCTATGACGGCTTCAACGTGGTTCCCATCGCCCTGGGACTGTTTGCGCTCCCGGAATTGGCGGATATGGCCATCACCAGGAAATCCATCGCCTCCGAGGGCACCAAGGAGCCCAGACGGAACCAACTCCAGGGTATCTTGGATGTCTTCCGCCATTGGTTTCTGGTCATCCGCTGTTCATCCATCGGTTCGGTGCTGGGCGCCATTCCGGGGATCGGCGCCTCGGTCATCGATTGGGTAGCCTATGCCCATGCGGTGAAGACCGAAAAGGACGCCAGGGCGACTTTCGGCAAGGGCGATGTTAGGGGCGTCATCGCGTCCGAAAGTTCCAATAATGCCAAAGAAGGCGGGGCCCTGATCCCGACAATTGCCTTTGGTGTGCCGGGTACGGCATCCATGGCGCTCCTGTTGGGCGCTTTCCTCATTCATGGCATGAATCCGGGCCCGGACATGCTGACCAAGCATCTGGACGTCACCTATACCCTGGTCTGGAGCGTCGCCATCGCCAATATCATCGGCGCTGGAATCTGCTTCGTTTTCGCCGACCAATTGGCCAAGATCGCCCTGGTGCGCATCAGCATCCTGGCTCCGGTGATCATCGCCATCACCTTCGTCGGGGCCTTTCAGGGTTCCAAGGAGTGGGGCGATATCCTGGTCCTGCTGGGTCTGGGGCTTCTGGGCTGGATTATGAAGCGGCTGCGCTGGCCGCGCCCGCCTCTGATTCTGGGTTTCGTGTTGGGCGACATCTTCGAGAACAGCCTGTTCATTTCAACCGAGCGCTATGGGGCGGACTGGCTGACCCGCCCGGTGGTGGTGGTGCTGTTCGCCCTGACCCTTTATGGAATCTTCTCCCCGGCGGTCAAATCCTATCTGGCCCGGCGCAAGGAAAAGCAAACCCAGCCCGGCACCCGCTTTCATCTGCAAAAGCCCGACGCCGACAGCCTGTTCACACTAATTTTGTTGGCCGCCTTCGCCTTTATGCTCTCTGTTTCATCGGGCTGGGAATTCGGCGCCAAGATGGTCCCCCAGGTGATCGCCTGGACGGCCGTCGGCCTGACCTCTTATCTGTTGATCACCGGGCTGTTCTTCACCCAGGCCCCCCTGGATTTCATGCCCAAGCTGGATGGGATTGCCGAACTCAAGCCGGCCCCCAGCGATGAGGCCCATTTCGATATCACGGCTGATTACGGCGATCTGGACAGGCGCACTATCCTGAGCCGCGCCTATATTTATTTCGGCTGGTGTTTCGCCTTTCTCGTGGTGGCGCTTGTGGTCGGACTTTTACCGGCCATGCTGCTTTTCCTCATTGCTTATATGCGCTTCGAGGGGCGGGAAAGCTGGATGGTATCCCTGTCCGTGGCGGCGAGCACCTGGGTCGTGGCCTATATTTTATTCCACAAGGTGCTGATCATACCCTGGCCCCAGGCCTATCTGGGCGACTGGCTGAGCTTTCTGCGTTCGTCCAACTGGTTCAACCTGATGTAGGGCAAAAAGAAAGGCGCCCTTGGTGGAGCGCCTTCCCTGGTTCGTATTTGGCCGAAAGGGCTATTTCTTCTTGAAGCCCAATAATCCCCGGAGTTTGGCGAGGACCGGTGCCGGCGTGGCGAAGGCGGCGTTGGCCAATTGTTCGATCTTGGAGCCCGAAATGGGCTCGACCCGCGCCCTTTTGGACTTGGCATCGGCAAGGAAGGCCGGGTCCTCCATGGTCGCGAAGAAGGATTTACGTAGCGCCGCGACCCGGTCCTTGGGAACTGCCGGCGGAACCCAGAAACCAAGGCCCAGATGTTCGCTGAGCTCGAGGAAGGTGAGCATCTGCTTGTGTTCCTTAGATTTGAGCAGATCGCGCAGATGGGGCGTGTTGGGCAGTGCCGGAATCCGGGGCCCGTACTGGACGAGTTGGATGATCTTCTTCGATTTCAGCCATTTCTGTTTGACCGTGGTCCAGCCGGTCCAGTAATTCATCCGGCCCTGGACCTCGCCCGCCTCCATCGCCTTGTTGATGGGCGCGCCACCCTTATAGCCGCGGATGATTTTGAACTTGGTACCCAATGTGGCATTCATGAACTTAGGCAGGAGATAGGTCTCGGAGCCGAAACCCGTCGAGCCCATGACCACTTCTTTTTGCCGTGCTTCGGCGACGGTCTTGGCTGGCGAAGTGTGCCATACCGTGACCACCGCCGGGCGCGGCGTGACCGAACCCAGCCAGACGAATTTGGAGGCATCGAATTTGGCCCCGCGCAACGTAGGCGCCAGAACCGATGGGGACAGGACCTCGCCGATATCCGTGCCGTCCTTCTTGCCTTTGTTATAGACCCAGGCCGCACCCTTGGTGCCGCCGCCGCCGGG
>CAZBQG010000337.1:0-3740 GCA_964493945.1 uncultured Rhodospirillaceae bacterium | reverse complement strand
CGGCTGTGCACTCAAATCAGCCAAAATTTACCGGTTGATGGGGGTGTCCATTTTTATGCCGCGCTCCTTGAGCGCATCCAAGGGCGGCGCATCGGTGCCAAACAGCATAGATCGGCGCCCATGGTTTCGCTGGCACACCGCGCCGCCGGCGGGTGGTAGCAGACGCAATCCAGATAGGCCATGCGCAGATAATGGCTGGGTTTGTGCTTGATCAGCATGGGTTCGTAAGGCCTCAGGAAATAGGCTTCTTCCTGCAGCTCATAGACATAATCCAAACGCCCGATGATCTCCGTTATGCCGCCGCCAAGATGAGTGCATATGAGTTTCAGATTGGGGATTTTTCGAAGATACCGCGCACGATCAAGCGAGCCAGGGCCAGGGAATTATCAAAGGGCCGCCCGACACTGGATGCCAGCCGGTAATCCGTCATGCGTTCCTCGCCGAACCCGACGGAAGGGGGGTGCATCATCACCGGCACGTCGAGATCGGAAAGCAATTGAAAAAAGGGCAGGGCTTCGTCGTCGTTGGGATAGGCGCCTTGCAGGCTGGACGTAATCATCACGCCTTTCAAGCCGTCTTCTTTTATGGAGCGCTCAAGTTCGCGCAGAAATTCATCGCCCCCAGTGGGCACGCCGGCGGCCAGGGCGACCAGCTTTCCTTCGTGTTGGTCCTGTAGCCCCGCAAAATTCTGGTTGAGGAATTTGACGCTTTCCAATTGCTGGGCCCGGTCTTTTCCACGCAAATCATGAATCGCATTGCCGATTACGATCAAATCCACGCCGCATCTTTCCTGGGCGGCCATGGCCCGTTCGATTTCCATGGGGCGGCGGCCTTCCCAATAGGGGGCGGGCGGCCCATTCGGGCGGGTGAACATGGGTGTGAAAATCGATGATTATGGGCCAGCTCCCTCTAAGATCATCATGGGCCTGCTCCCTCTAGTCAGTCAGGAATGGCTTGGTCACATTGAGGAATTCATCCAACTGGTCGTGATGCACCCAGTGGCCCGCATTTTCCACATTGACCACCCGCGCATTTTGAAAATATTCCGTTTCGCCGACCTCTTTCGGGTCGGAGGTCCAACTGTCGAGGCCGCGGACCAATAATGTGGGGCAGGTGATGTTGGACCACATCTCGCGGCTGACTTCCAAATCCACGCCCTTGGGGGTGTTCATCCTGGCATAAATGTAATGATCGAATTTCCAACGATAGGTGCCGTCCTCGTTTTGTTTGACGCCGTGCTCGGTTAGGTGGCGCACCCTCTCAGGACTCAGATGGCTGTTGGCCTCTTGCATGCGCTGGATGGCGGCTTCCAGGCTGGGCTGGTTCTTGTAGGGCGTGTCGACCAGATCATGCATTTTACCCAGCCAATTCCGGTATTTGTCATGGGTTGATCCCGGTTGGGAGCGGGGCACATGGGGGGGCGGGCGGCCCATCCCTTCGATGGCCACCAGCTTGCTTACATTTTCGGGCAAAATCCCCGCATAACGAAGTACGATGATGCCGCCCAGCGAATGACCGATCAGGGAAAGGGGTGCCAAATCCCGCTCCTTGACCAACTGGGACAGATCAAAGACGAATTCATCCAATGCATAGGCGCCGCTGTTGGTCCAGTCGGAATCGCCATGACCACGCAAATCCACGGCCAGGACATGAAACTCGTCACAGAGTTCGCGGGCCACCCAATCCCAGTTATGGGCGTGATCCCGTGTGCCGTGGATCAGAACCAAAGGCGGCGCACCTTCGTTGCCCCAATCCAGATAATGAAGCCGAAGGCGTTGCGATTGGTATGTTTTGGAAGTTGGTTCCCTGTTCATGGCGCCATATTAGACATTTCCAGCCCAAACGGGAGTCCCCTTGCGTAAAGTAATAGGCTAAAAAAGCCCTGGGGGAAAACATGCCAACACATCATGCCGATATTTGGGTAATCGGATCGGGTGCCGCTGGCCTCCGGGCGGCCATCGCGGCCGGCAATGCGGGCGCCAGCGTTTGCGTCCTGGGCAAGGAGGCGCCGGGGAAAGGCACGGCGATGGACCGTTCGGGCGGTGCCCTGGCCGGTGCCTGGGCCGGGCTCAGCCAGGCCGAACAGAGCAGCCGCACCCTCACCAGTGGGCGGGGCATCAACCGCCCGGAGCTGGTTGAAATCCTGGCCGCCGAAGGGCCGGACCGTTTTCAGGAGCTGATCGATTGGGGTCTGCCCCACCGGGAAACCAAAGGCGCGCTCCGGGCGTTGGCGCCGGATGGCGAATTGGGCGATTGGCCCAAGTGGAGCACATTGTTAACCCAATGTCTTGCGGCCCGGGCGGGCGAAGCGGGGGTGAGTTTCATGGACCCCGTAAGGGTTACTGAAATCCAGGCAGGAGAAGACGGCGTGCGGCTCACGGCCCATGGTGCGGAGCCCATGGAATTGCTGGGCGGCGCCGTTGTTTTGGCGGCGGGCGGTGCGGGCGCCCTTTATGAGCATCACGACAATCCCCCCGGTCTCACCGGAAGCGCCCATGCCCTGGCGCTCAATGCGGGGGCCGAGCTGCAGGATATGGAATTTCTCCAATTTTATCCCATGACCCTGGCCGAGCCCGGCAAGGCAAGGATTCTTATCGAGCCCGACGAACAGGGCCAGGGCCGGCTGCATAACGATAAGGGCGAGGATATTCTTGAAAAATACGGTATCACCGAACATCCGGCATCGCGCCATGCCAGGGACAGCCTGTCCCAGGCCATGTTCCGGGAAATGGAGCATGAGGGGCATGAAATCTTCATCGATCTGACCGGGCTCGACCGCCAAGCCTGGCTCGATCATAATCTGGCGCCCACCCGCTTTGGTTTCCTGGATGAGCGCTACGGCGCCTTTGAGAATCCTTTGCGCATTGCACCCGTCGCTCATTTTTCGGTGGGCGGCGTCCGCATCGGAACAGAATGCCAAACCAGCATCGCCGGCCTTTACGCAGCGGGCGAGGCGGCCGGCGGGGTGCATGGCGCCAACCGCATGGGCGGCAATTCCCTGGCCGAAACAATTGTATTTGGCCACCGCGCAGGCCTGGCCGCGGCTGCCTGCGCCCAAGGGAAGGACCAGGGCAGGGCGATGACCGGGGGACCGCCGCCTGCTCAAGCCAAAATCGATGACGCGCCCTTGTTTTCTGATCTCAGCCGGATCATGTGGCGCTACGGAGGCATTCTGCGAGACGCCGACGGTCTGGCCCAGGGCCTGGAAGGGGTAGCGCGGATCGGCGCCCAGGCGGAGCGCCAGGGCATGACTGAACTGAGCCTGGCCGTCCAGACGGCGGAGCTGATCATGGAAGGCGGCAGGCGCCGGGAAGAAAGCCGGGGTGTGCATTTCCGGACCGATTTTCCCGAAACCGATGATGGCAACTGGCTGGGCAACATGGTGGTGGTCAAGGGCGGACGCGGCCTGGACTGGCGCTTCGATCCAATTTAAACACAACAGGCTTGATAAAAGCCGGGAAACATCCCAATTAAAAAAGGAACCTTTTGGCGAACGCAGCTCATGACGCCTGATCTGGAAAAAGCCTTTGCCCGCCTGAAGGTTAAATTCATCGAATCCGCCCGCGACCGGCTGGAAAAAGTGGATCAGGCCATCGATCAGATTTATAACGAAAAGGGCGAGCGGGGAGATCTGTTCTTCGATTTGCAGCGCCATATTCATACCATCAAGGGTTCGACAGGCTCGCACCGGCTAGGTCCTGTTGACAGTTACCGCATCCAGATGACCGCGCTGACGAGGA
>CAZBQG010000336.1:0-3757 GCA_964493945.1 uncultured Rhodospirillaceae bacterium | reverse complement strand
GTCAAACTCGCCGCTATACGGGTTTGGTTGCGATCAATTGAGCCCACAGCCTAGATTGCCGGCTGATCCGAATTTGACTCCATGGACGGCTCCCAGCCGCCAGACGCTCACTCATCTGGCTTTAGTTCCGCGACAGCCTTAAGCTGTAGATCCAGATTGCCTTTCAAACCGCCATCCAGCAGAGCGCTTTTCACCGTGCGCCGCACAGTACGGGGCACCGCGCGAAGCTGCGAGAGATAGGTTTCGGCCCCAGCCTGCAAGGAGTCCCCGTCCCCATAGCACTCCCCGATCAGACCTGCCGCCAGCGCTTCTTTGGCATCAAGCCGGCGGCCCATCAGGATCATCGACAACGCCTTGTGCCTGCCAAGCCGCTCGGTGAGGTAAGCCAGGTGTTGAACGTCGGGCAGGCCCAGCGAGGCTTCCGGAACCCACAGAACGGCCTTCCGGTCGGCAAGAACCAGATCGCCGGCCAGCGCCATATGCATGCCGATCCCGACCGCCGGACCGTTTAAACAGATGATTACCAGTTGGGGCAAATTTTCGAGGGCCTGAACAACGCCCCCTATTCTTTCGGTCTGCGCCTCCAAACCGCCCGCTTGGGCGGTGGCCTCCCGGTTGAGGGCCAGATCGACGCCGGCGCAGAAAACGTCGCCGACGCCGGTCAGGAGCAAAAAATCGATCTCCGCGGAGTCCGCCGCCCGGCCGATCAAACCGGACAGCGCCGTCCATTCCTTATCGCCGAGCGCATTCTTCTTTTGCGGCCGGTTCAGGGTAATCGACAAAAGGTCGCCATCGATCTCCGAAAGAATACTCGACACGGCCGGGCCCTAGAGCCCACCCCAGGGCGCGTTCAAATTCTTTAGCGCCTCGCGGAGGTTCCCATCGGTGGATTTGAGCTGATCGACCAGGGGTTTGGTAGTGTGGGCCAGATGGCAGATGGTATCGAATTCGCCGGCCACTTCCATGGCCGTCCGCATACCCATGATTTCCCAGGTGCGGTTGACCACCATCTTGTTGAGCATCAGCAACTCAGGTTCGATCGCGGCGATCTCGCGGGCGATTTCCAGGGTTCGTTCGGCCAGTTCGTCCTCCGGATAATGATAGTTGGCCAATCCGTTTTCGACGCATTGCTTACCGTCGAACATGCGGCCATAGGACATTTCCCGGGCCTTCTTGAGACCGGCGAGAAAGGAATAGATCGCCACATTGTCGCCCGTCGCGAGCCAGCGGGTCGGCGGATAGCCCAATTTGGCGTCGCTCGCCATGATCGTCAGATCGCAAGCCAGCGCCAGCGTGCTGGCACCGGCATAGGCGAATCCATGCACCTGCGCGATGACCGGCTTCCAGAGATTGAAGATGAGCTGATCATAGTTGATATGGTCCTGCACATGAGCCCGGCTGTTCCATACGCCCCGTCCGTATTGGGGAACGCCGCGCGGCTCGTGGGTCCCCTCGGCCGGCCCTTCGCCCTTCTTCATCTCGACCGGATCGCCCTCGGTGAAGTCGTAGCCCGCCGAAAAGCAGCGCCCTGCGCCACGCAAGATGATGACCCCCACGTCCGGATCTTTTTCGGCCCCCAAGAGCGTCTCCTTCAACGTCTCCATGAGCGACCAACAGAGCGAATTCAGCGCTTCCGGGCGGTTGATGGTTACCGTGCCGATCCGGTCCTTGATCTCATAGAGAATATAATCTTTTTCCTCGGTCGTCATTTGGCGCTCCTTTTCTGGGGTCGGGTTTGATGGTTCAAATTTTGGCAAATTTTTCGGCGAGTTTGTGTTTTTGCACCTTGCCGACGGGGGTGCGCGGCAGGCTCTCGACGAAGAAGACCCGGCGCGGTAATTTATAGGAAATCAGGGACCGGCGGCCGCTTTGGATCAAATCCTCCGGCGAACAAGTCATGCCGCTTTTCAAGATGACCGCGGCCACGACCTGCTCGCCCCATTCCTCGTCGGGCAGGCCGAAGACCACTGCCTCGTCTATTGCTGGATGGCTTTGCAAGGCCTGCTCGACCTCGCTGGAATAGACGTTGAACCCGCCGGAGATAATCATCTCGGTGCGCCGGCCGACTATGGTAATCAGGCCCCTTTCATCCTGGCTTGCCAGGTCGCCGGTCCAATGCAGGCCGTCGTGGATGGCCTCGTTGGTCTTTTCGGGATCGTTCAGGTAGCCGTCGAATATATGAGGTCCCCTGGTGACCACCTCGCCCACCTCGCCGGGCGCCACGGCCTGTCCGTCGGGGCCGACCACCCGCACGTCAATTCCAGGCAGCGCCCGGCCCGTGGCCCTTGGAAATTGCCTATATTCTTCCGGCGACAGGACGGTCAATTGGGTCGCCTCGGTCGATCCATAGCCGTGAAAGGGGCGGCAATCGGGCAGCTCGGCCAACAGGCGCTCCACATCGGGCTCCGCGATGGGCGCCGCGCCGTGGATCACGGCAAAAGATCTGCCGGCTGCGGCGCGATGGAAATCGTCGGACTGGATCATGCGATGGATGACGGTGGGCACGCTGAGGATCATGTTGGCGTCCAGTCTGGACAGGGCATGGATAGCCCCATCCAACGAGGCATCATCCGGCAGCAGCAAGGTTCCCCCGGCGGCCAGCACATTGATCAGACCAAGGATCATGCCGCCGCTGTGAAACATGGGCGCGGGGCAACTGGCCCGGATGTGGCGCGTGGTTTCATATCCGATCTGGCCGGCCAGCGTATTGGAAATCCGGGTTCGGTGGGCAAGGACCGCACCTTTCGGCTGACCGGTCGTTCCGCTGGTGTAAAGAATGGCATGGGGTTCGTTCCAATCGATCCCCGGGTCCAACCGCGCGGCGGAAAAGCCGGCGGCCAGATCCCTCAGGGACCCGAGATCCTCGATCGCCAAGACATGGCCGAGGTCCGGAAGTTCGGCCTTCATCGCCGCGATGCGCTCGACGAGGGTGCCCCGGCAAATCGTCAGGCGCGCGCCTGAGTCCTTGAGAGCATGCCGAAATTCGGAGTCGGTATAGCCCGAATTGAGCGGCACCAGCACGGCCCCAGCCCGCGATATGGCAAAAAACGCGGCGACGAATTCAATGCAATTGGGCAAGACCAGCGCGACCCGGTCGCCTTGGCCGATTGAAGTGGATTGCAAATACCGCGCAAAGCGCGATGTCAGCCCGTCAAGGTCTCCATAGGTAACACTGCCCCGCGTATCGATCACCGCATCCTTGGCGGGCTGATACAAAGCGGAGCGCGCCAGTAGGTGATCAACGCTCATCCGCACAGAATTTCCTTGCCCGTTCACCGCGACCCTCTCCTCAGAACAGTGTTTGGAAATACCGCCATTTATAATTAATCATTGTTTTTCAAACGCTTATTATAATAGCACTTGAAAAGCCTGCACATCAAGACGGGGGAACTTGCGATGAGCGAGGATCAACTCAAACCAACCGATCCCGGCGAGACCATGCCGGGGCGGAATGAAATCGTGGTCGAGACCGTGCAATATGGTCCACAGCCCATGATCATGGAAAAGGACGTGCCGGTACCGATCAGTGACGGGACCGAACTTTTCGCCAACGTCTTCCGGCCGATGGAAGAGGGCAAATATCCGGTGGTCATCGCGGGCGATATTTGCGGCAAGGACTCGATCCACAAAATCTATGCCGGGGAAATGCCGGGGGGCATCACTCTCCGCGGCTACGAGACATTGGTCCTCCCCCCAAAAAGTGTGAGCTACTCCCCGGAAATCGGACAGTGACTTAAGCTACGAATCGGTGTCCTGC
>CAZBQG010000335.1:0-3828 GCA_964493945.1 uncultured Rhodospirillaceae bacterium | reverse complement strand
ACCACCATCTTCATGCCCCGGGCCCGGGCATCGGCTGCCATCTTCATATTGGAATTGGACACATGCCCCGCCGAATGGCCCTTGGAGGCACCGAAATACATGGCGTAATTACAATATTGAAAGTCCGGCACCACGGACCAGGAGGCATGCATGATGCCGCTGATCAGATGCGCCCCATTGCCGCAATGAAGCCCGCCGCCGCCGGCCCCCGTATTGGGCGTGCCGAAGCCCGACGTGAAGGGGCCAAAGGGGCAATGGGCCGAAATGCCCGTCGTGGTGCGCTGGATGAACAGCTTGCGGGGATCATCTTCACGCACTGCCTTGAGTTTGGCGGAAATTTCCTCCAGCGCCTCTTCCCAGGAAATCTCTTTCCATCCCGGATCCACATCCAACCCTTTTTCCGGATTGGTACGGCGCATGGGTTTGGTCACCCGGCTGGGATCGTAATGGGTCATGATCCCGGCGATCCCCTTGCCGCACAGCCGGCCCAGCCCCACAACGCTGTCGGGATCGCCTTCGATCTTGGTGATCACGCCACCCACCCGGTGGGCCCGGATGGAACAGGTGGCGTAACAAAGTGAACAGGCCGAACGGATCCAGACACCTTCCTGGCTGCCCGGTGCGGCGCCTTCCCCCGAACTTCCGGCTCGCTTGGCGTCCATTACGTTCATTTGATTATTCCGCCTTGCTGATCCTCACCTTGGCGCAAAGATCCAAATTCAGATTGGACGGGCTTGAATGTTCCCAATCGAGCGCAATCAGATCATTGAAGAAAACCCCCTTGCCCAGCGCCCTTGGCATGGATTTGTTCCAATGTCCGGCGCAGGCGCCAATGCCCACCCCTTCCGGATGGATCGCCTCGGTCAGGCGGAGCTTTCCCTTGACCCGCACACCATATTCGTTCTCCACCCAGACCATATCGTCATTTTTCAGACCCAGTGCCCTGCCCTTTGCAGCGTTGAGCGCCACATTGTATGAGAAGGGATCCATCTGGGCGGCTTCGTCCAGCCAGGCATTTTCCATGGTCAGGCTGTTGGTATGAATGACGTCGCGGTAATAGAAGGCATAAAAATCAAAGCCCTCCTTGGTGCACTCATGGGACGGGCAAGGCAGCCAGTCGGGCAGGGGCGAATAATGTTCGCGGGGAACATCAAAACCCTTGGGCCCGGCGATGGCGTTGATCTCTTCCCACATACCGGGCATGAATTCCCAATAGATCGGCACGCGCACATCGACGAAATGGCGCCAATAGACCTCTTCGGGTTTTTTCGGCCATTTCATCACGCCGTTTTCCTTGAACCAGTCCAGGCCCTTTTCGGGGCCGAACTTGTCCTTTAGGTCGGCGTCGCACACCTCCTCGTAGGAATAGCGCCGATCCAGTTCCAATCTGTTGGGTGGTTCCAAATCCAAATGGGAATTGACCGCCAGATTGTAATCGGCAAGGAAGCCGCAACGCTCGGCCAATTCGCTCAGCACTTCGGCATGGGTGCGGCGCCCGCCCATCGGCTCGGTGATCGGCTGGCGGATGGGCCAGCACCATTCCCCCATACCCGCCGGATGGCTGAACACAAAAGGAAAGTTGGAGCGCGAATCCAGGCTTTCCAGATAATCCGCATCGGGCAGCACGATATCCGCGAAGTCCGAGCTTTCGGTCAGGTAGATATCCAAGGAAACGATGAATTTATATTTTTCCACCGCTTGCGCCACGGTGTCCTTGTTGCCGACGCTCATCAGCATGTTGGCGCCCACATTGAGGATCATCTCGGGCCGGTAGTCATAATCGAATTTAGACCACACCTCTTCATTATCAGTCGAAGTCTGAAAGACGGATGCCATGGACATGGGGAACAGTTCCTGCATGCCGATGCGCTCAGGCGCCTGGGGGGCGCTGAAGGGATAGGGAAGGTGCGGGCTCAGCCAGGACCCGGTGATCATCATCCCGTCGGGATCGGGATGGGGCGTATAACGCAGCCGCCCGGTCCCCGGATAGCCATGACAGGCCGGATTGAAACCGAGACATCCGCCGGCCATATCGGCACCGCCCACGAGCTGGTTCAAAAGATCGATGGCCAGCATGTTGTAGGTGGAATTCTTGTGGCCTTGCGATCCTCTGAAGGCGATGGCCGCCGCCGGCCTGTAGGGCACCTCCACACCGTCGATGACGATGGTGCTGCCGATGCGCGCCTCGGTGGCGAATTCCTTGGCCAGGCGTTTGATATTGGCGGCAGGCACGGTGGAGATTTCCTCACCCTTTTCGGGCGTGTAGGTTTTCAGATGCGCCTTCATCAAGACGAAGGATGGCCGGCAGGTAACGCCCGCCACCTGGAATTCTCCATCGAGCGCCATATTGTCCGTTGCCGTCCCATCAAACGTTACGGCCTGCCCGGAAGCCTCATCCCAGACCATCGGCTTATTACTTTCTGCGTCACGGACATAGCGCCCCTCCGGGCCGACCAGATAGGCGGCATTGGTTTTGGCCTTCAAATAATGCCCGTCATACATACCCAGCTCATTGACCATTTCATTGGCCATGGCCAGCGCCAGCCCCGCATCGGTGCCCACACGGATGGGCACCCATTCGGTTGCCTTGGCGCCGGCCTGATTGGCGATGGGATCAACCACCACCATCTTCATGCCGCGCGCCCGGGCATCCGCCGCCATCTTCATGTTGGCGTTGGAGGCATGGCCCGCCGCGTGCCCCTTGGAGGCGCCAAAATACAGTGCATAATTGCACATCTGGAAATCGGGCACGATGGACCAGGAAGCATGCATCAGGCCCCCCACCAGATGGGCCCCGTTGCCGCAATGAAGCCCGCCGCCACCGGCTGAGCCATTGGTGCTCCCGAAGCCCGCCGCGAAGGAGAAGACCGGCACATGATCGGCGATCACCGTGGTGGTGAACTGGACGACCAGTTTGCGCGGATCCTCTTCACGGATTTTCATCAGCCATTCGGTGGTCTCGGAAAGCGCTTCGTCCCAGGAAATTTCCTTCCAGCCGGGATCAATACCGATGCCTTTTTCCGGATTGGTGCGGCGCAGAGGCGTGGTCAGGCGGTGAGGGTCGTAATGGGTCATGATGCCCGAAACGCCCTTGCCACAAAGGCGGCCCAGCCCGGCAACGCTGTCGGGATTGCCTTCTATTTTTGTGATTACGCCATCGACCCGGTGGGCCATGATGGAACAATTACTGTAACAAAGACTGCACGACGAGGGCAGCCAGACATCATCCGATTGATGGCCGGCCTTATCCGGGGCGGACCCGGCCTGTCTGATCGGATCAACTTTATTCATTCCCCGCTCCTAGGTTTGGGCATCTCCGATCTTGGTCAGCTTGACCTTGACGCAGACATCCAGGCTTAGATTGGACGGGCTGGCATGGGCGAAATCCACTTCCAGCAGGTCGTTGAAGAACACACCTTTTCCCTTGGCCATGGGCATGGTCTTGGCCCAATGCCCGGCCAGGGCGCCGATGCCCAGCCCTTCGGGATGGATCGCCTGGGTGAGGCGCAGTTTACCTTTGACCTTTCGTCCGCCTTCGTTTTCAACCCAGACCTCATCGCCTGTTTTAAGGCCTTTTTTCTTACCTACATTTTCATTGATGGCGATGTTGTAGGAGAAAGGATCGAGTCTGGCCGCTTCATCGAGCCAGGCATTTTCCATGGTCAGTCCGTTGGTATGGACGATATCGCGGTAATAAAAGCCGAAGAAATCGAACCCATCCACCTCGCAGACATGGGAATTGCAAGGTAGCCAGTCGGGCAGGGGCGAATAGAAATCCTTATCGATATGAATGCCGCGGGGCTCGGTGATGGCCATCATTTTTTCCCA
>CAZBQG010000334.1:3616-3869 GCA_964493945.1 uncultured Rhodospirillaceae bacterium | reverse complement strand
CTCATTTCCGAGATGTGGACCAGACCTTCGACGCCGGCTTCCAATTCGACGAAGGCGCCGTAATCGGTGATGTTGGTGACCCGGCCGGTAAATCTGGCATCCACCGGATATTTGGATTCCACGTCCTGCCAGGGATCGGATTCAAGCTGCTTCATGCCCAGGGATATGCGCTGATTTTCCCGGTTGAAGCGGATCACCTGAACCTTGACCGTCTGGCCGACCTGCAGGGCGTCTGACGGATGATTGATCCGGC
>CAZBQG010000334.1:0-3606 GCA_964493945.1 uncultured Rhodospirillaceae bacterium | reverse complement strand
ATATCGGTGACATGCAGCAATCCATCGATGCCGCCCAGATCGACGAAGGCGCCATAATCGGTGATGTTCTTGACCACGCCTTCGAGAATCTTGTTTTCCTCCAGATCGGCGATCAGTTTTGTTCTCTCCTCGGCCCGGGTTTCTTCCAGGACGGCGCGTCTGGAGACAACGATATTGCCCCTGGCCCGGTCCATCTTGAGAATTTGAAAGGGATGGGGCTGGCCCATAAGCGGTGTGACATCCCGGATCGGGCGGATATCCACCTGGCTTCCCGGCAGGAAGGCGACGGCGCCCGACAGATCGACGGTAAAGCCGCCCTTGACCCGTCCGAAAATCACGCCATCCACGCGTTCATCGGCGGCGAAGGCTTTCTCCAGCACGTTCCAGGCCTCTTCGCGTCTGGCCTTTTCGCGGCTGAGCACGACGATCCCGTCCTGGCCCTCGAAACGTTCGACGAAGACATCGACCCGCTCGCCCGGATTAATGGAAACTTTTTCACCTGGATTGGTGAATTCCTTGACCGGCACCCGGCCTTCCGATTTGAGTCCAACATCGATAAGCACCTGATCGTTTTCGATGGCGATTACCAGACCGTTGACCACCTGGCCCTGGAAATTCTGCATTTCATCGAGGGCTTGATCCAACAGGTCGGCGAAATTCTCGGTCATCGGGAGGAGGTCGCTCTCCGCAACGTTTTCGGTGCTTTCCATATCTGCCATGATTGTCCGTTCCTTTATGTTCAATGCCACTGGCCAGCCGGTTGATCCCGGCGGTCTTGTAAAAGTAAAATCCGCCCCCCAAACGGGAAGGCGGGACGAAAATAAGCCGCGTCCGGACCAATCATAAGCCTCTAATTGGGCCGGATACCGTTCCCGGGTTGGATGTGATCGAGGACACGGGCGAAGACGGCATCAGCGTCTAGATCGCTTGTGTCGAGCTCCAAGGCGTCCCCGGCCGGCATCAGCGGAGATATATCACGCGACTTATCCTGAGCGTCACGTTTCTCCATATCCCGCAGAACGTCACTATATATAGCTTCCAAGCCTCGTTCCCGCAACTCTTTAACGCGTCGCCGGGCGCGCACTTCGGCGCTGGCGGCCAGAAAAAACTTGTGGTCCGCATCGGGGCAGACCACGGTGCCGATGTCCCGGCCATCCAGCACGGCGCCCGGTTTGCCGCCGGGCGGGCTTTCGGCAAAGGATCGCTGGTAGGCAAGCAGGGCGGCGCGCACTTCGGCGATAGCGGCGACCAGCGATGCGGCCTGGCCCACTTCTTCCGTGCGCAGCCCGTCTCTTTCCATATCCGTTGGGCCAAGTTCAGCGGCTGTCCGGATGGCCGCTTGCCTGTCGGCGGGATCCTCCCCTCGGCCCAGCAATTTGGCCCCCACCGCCCGGTACAAGAGCCCCGTATCCAGCAATGCCAGATCGAAATGATCGGCCAGACGGCGGGTCAGGGTGCCCTTGCCGGAGGCTGCGGGTCCGTCCACCGCGATAATCAACGTGCGTCCTCTTCGAGGTGCAAATCCCCGCCCAAACCATTCATAAGCGGTACGAAACCAGGGAAGCTGGTAGCGATGGGGGACGCATCGTCGATGCGGATGGGGGCATCACTGACCATACCCAGAACCGCGAAAGACATGGCAATGCGGTGATCCATCCGGCTGGCTACACTGGCTCCGCCCGCGGGCGCAACCCCTGAGCCATTAATGATAAGGCTGCCCTCGTCTTCTTGCAGACTGACGCCACAGGCCTTGAGCCCGTCGGCGATGGCCCCGATGCGGTCGCTCTCTTTGACTCTGAGCTCGCCCACGCCCATAAAGCGCGTCGGCCCATCGGCACAGGCCGCGGCCATGGCCAGGATGGGAAATTCGTCGATCATGGCCGGCACCCGTTCGGGGGGCACCTCTATTCCCTTGAGCGGCCCGGAAGTGGCCGAAATATTGGCCATTTCCTCACCACCGTCACCAGCGCCCAGATTTTGCACATCAATATGGGCCCCCATCTCGCTGAGGCAATCCAGCAAGCCGGTACGCAGGGGATTGACGCCTACGTCCTGGAACTCAATTTGCGAACCGGGCACTAAGAGTGCGGCGATCAGGGGGAAGGCGGCGGCGGACAGATCGCTTGGCACGGTGATGTTGGCGGCATTAAGTTCAGGCTGACCGGTCACGGTAATGGCCTGGGCACCTCCTTCCACCGCCTGGCATTTCACTTGGGCGCCCAATTGGCGCAACATGATTTCCGTGTGATCGCGGGTCGGCAAGGGCTCGATCACCGTCGTTTCCCCCGGCGTGTTGAGGCCGGCCAGCAGGATGGCGGATTTGACCTGGGCCGAGGCAACGGTGAGTTTTTCGGCTAGGGGCAACGGATTGCCCGTGCCTTCCATGGCAATGGGCAGCCGCCCGCCCGTGCGCGATGTAAAGCGCGCACCAAACCTGGAAAGCGGGCCCATGACCCGGTCCATGGGGCGCGAGCGGAGCGAGGCATCACCGGTCATGAAAATGGTGAAAGGGTGGGCCGCGGCCAAACCCAGCAAGAGGCGCGCGCCGGTCCCCGAATTGCCCAGACCCAAAACCCCGTCCGGTTCGGCCAGCCCGCCCACACCCCGCCCGAAGACATGCCAGCGCCCGTCCTTGTCCATCTCCATGGGCACGCCGAAGCTTTGCAGCGCGCCTGCCGTGGCCCGCACATCTTCGCTTTCCAGCAAGCCCTGGATGACGCTTTCGCCGGTGGCCGAGGCGGCCAGCATGAGGGCGCGCTGGGAAATGGACTTATCGCCCGGGATCGGCGCCCGGCCTTTAAGGGTGCCGGCCTTGGAGGAAATTAAAGGGCTCACCTTTTTGCTTCCGGATGATTTCTAATATTGTGTTTCGCCGGTTCTCTAACATTTTTTAGAGGGTCAGGGTAGGGCCAGAAAAACTGCTTGACTGGGTGGGAGGTTATTTTCCTTGTCAAAGGAGGCGTTGCCGCCCTATTTTCCAGCGCCTTCATGCTCACCCTCCCCGACCGGGAGAATTCCCTGGGAAGGTGGGACACATTTTTTGGGGCCGTAGCTCAGTTGGGAGAGCGCTACAATGGCATTGTAGAGGTCTGGGGTTCGATTCCCCACGGCTCCACCAATAAATCAAGGGGTTAGCCTTAACCGGCTAGCCCCTTTTTCCTTGTTGGCAACCATATGGCAACCACATGGGGCGATTTCGGGCCGTTTAAGGGGGTGTTAGCCCTTTAATCAGAGGTGCGCACCAGCGGGGCGGAAAACGGCGTGATGGGCATGTTTTTGGCATGTGGCTGAGGTAATTTGCCAAAGTACAATAATAGGTGTGGGAAATTAAATGGTAGGACAGGCCGTCGCTCGCTGGTGCTACCGAACCGTTATCCGGTAAACTTTTATAGAACCAAAGTATTTGATAAAACCGACCCCACACTCAAAATCTCCGAGAGTAATGTTAGGGTCATTTCTTATAGTCGCCTCGCGGCCAACCCAATTTCGGCAATTACCAACGCTGCCAACGTCACGTTGTGAAACCACACGGCTAAGATTTGATCTGTTGGGGTAGAAGAAAGCGTCTACTTCCTCCCATGGGGCCGCTGAATTGTAAGCGAACCA
>CAZBQG010000333.1:0-3895 GCA_964493945.1 uncultured Rhodospirillaceae bacterium | reverse complement strand
GCTTAATCTATGCTCACCACCATTTTTATGCCGGACCGTGAATAATTCGGGCTAGCATATCCGGGCCGCCGGAGTAGGGAATTTCACCTCTGTTCCTTGGCCTTTTGCCACAAAGCCTCCATTTCCTCCAGACCGGCCTCCTTGGGTGTTTTCCCCCTGGCGGCCAGACCTGCTTCCATTTGGCGGAATCTGGCCTCGAATTTTGCATTTCCCCTGCGGAGGGCGGCTTCCGGGTCCAATTCCAGCTTGCGGGCCAGATTAACGGCGGAAAACAGCACATCGCCCAACTCGTCTTCCAGCTTTTGGCGGGTGATATCGGTTTGAGGCGATTGTTCCATCTCGGCGGCCAATTCATCCAGTTCTTCGCGCAGTTTTTCGAGGGCGCCCGCGGCTTTCGGCCAATCGAACCCCACGCGGGCCGCACGGGCCTGTAATTTGGCGGTGCGGAGCAGGGCGGGGAGGCCCTTGGCTACCCCATCCAAGGCGCCACTTCCCCGCTCAGCTTCCTTGTGGCTTTCCCAGGCGATTGTCTGGGCCTGGGCCGAGGCCACATCCTTATCACCAAATACATGTGGATGACGCTGGACCATCTTCTGGCAAATTGCTTCTATCACTTCGTTCACGGTGAAGTGGCCTTCTTCCTTGGCCATTTGGGAGTGATAGACAACCTGTAACAACAGATCGCCCAATTCGCCAAGCAGGTCTTCCATATTGTTCCGTTCGATGGCGTCGGCGACCTCATAGGCTTCCTCGATGGTATAGGGCGCGATGGAAGCAAAATCCTGTTCCAAATCCCAAGGACAACCCGATTCCGGTTCGCGCAATCGGGCCATGATGGCGATAAGTTTTTCCATGCCGGCTTCACTGTTCATGGCGTCTACCTGTTTTCCTATGGCCGATTTACGGGGGCGGGCTTGAATCAAAAGACCAATCCGGCCAGTTCCAAAACCTATTTTCAACACCTTCTCAGTTTGATTTTATAATAAAGTTTGTCGCATAATGTATATTATGGAATTTAAGTGTGGCATTAATGTTTATGTTTTAAAATCAAATCATTACATTCATTATATAACAGAAAATATAAAGAATAATTTGCCCTAATCCAGATCGATAATCAGCCCGTCATGGGCCGGTGCCGCGCCTTCTGGAAGCCGGGCCGAAAGCTTCGCGTAATCCAGGCCGTGACTGAGATGGGTGAGATAGGCGCGCTTAGGTTTCATCCGTCCGATCAGCGCCACCGCCTCCTCCACCATGAAATGAACCGGGTTCGGACGATCGCGCAGCGCATCCACAATCCACACCTCAAGGTTCTGGACAAAGGGCTCGCTTTCTTCCGGTAGCCGGCACAAATCAGCGGAATATGCAAAGCGCCCGGTGCGGAAGCCAAAACTTTCCGAATAGCCGTGGTCCTGGGTGAAGGCGGTCACGTCCATGCCGCCGGCGCTGAAGGTCTGGCCATGTTCGATGGTATGGGGCTGGATGCTGGGTTTGTAGAAAAATTTCGATCCTTCCGGTAAGGGATCCAGAACATAGGCGAAGCGCTCCCGGATGGCCTGCCATGTGGCGGCGCTGGCATAGGCCGGCAGCGCCGCGTTCATGTTCATGTTTATGGCCCTGAGATCGTCGATCCCGTGCAGATGATCGGCATGGGCGTGAGTAAACAAAACGCCGTCCAGCCGGGTGACGCCCGCCGTCAGGAGCTGGGCCCGTAAATCAGGCGAGGTATCGACCAAAAGGGTTTTTCCGTCCTCTTCAATCAGAATAGATGGCCGGAGGCGCCTGTTTTTGGGCTCGTCCGGATCGCAAGCGCCCCAATCCTCCCCATCCTCGCCGCCAACCATGGGGGTTCCGCCGGAATGGCCGCAGCCCAGAATGCGGATGCGCATCAGCCCACCTCCCCGGTTGGGCGTGGGATTTTGCTAAACAGGCGGTAGAAATTATCGGTAGTGGCCAGGGCCAGCCCATCCTCTCCGATGCCCTGCAATTGGGCCACTTGCCGGGCCGTATGACGCACAAAAGAAGGCTCGTTACGCTTGCCCCGCTCGGGCACCGGCGCCAGATAAGGCGCGTCGGTCTCCACCAAAAGCCGGTCCAGGGGCAGTGTTTTGACTATTTCGCGGAGTTCCTGGGCGGCCTTGAAGGTAACGATGCCGGAAAGCGAGATGTAAAACCCCAGATCAAGGGCGCACTGCGCCACCTCCTCGCCCGTGCTGTAGCAATGAATGAGCCCTGGAAACGCTCCTTTTGCATGTTCTTCGCGCAAAATACCCACGGTTTCGGCGTCGGCCGCCCTGGTATGGACAATCAAAGGCAGGCCGGTTCGGCGCGAAGCATCGATATGGGTCCGGAAACAAGCCTCCTGGGCCTCTCTGGGGCTGTGTTCGTAGTGGAAATCCAGCCCCGTTTCGCCAATTCCGGCCACTTCGGCCTCCCCGGTCAAGGCAATGATGGCGTCAGCCTTTAGCCCCACTTCCTTGCCCGCCTCATGGGGATGGGTGCCGACCGAACAGAAAATATCGTCATGGGACTTGGCCAGTGCCAAAACCTGGTCAAAAGCGCCGATTCGCGTGCAAATGGTGAGAAACCCGCCGATACCCGCCCCGCGCGCGCGCTCCAGCACTTGGGGCAGTTCGTCGGTGAAATCGGGATAATCCAGATGGCAATGGCTGTCTATTAGCATTAGCAACCCTATAATATATTGTTTTCATTGCTTGTTTTTTGATTTTAACTTTTGCAGGTGCGCAGTAGGTGTAACAATCAAAAGCCAGTATACCTGTCAACCTCAGACTAAAATTACACTAAATACTCCTCAAAAAACATCAAAATCCAGCGCCCCCGCTCCACCTGTCGGGCGTGACCTCAACCTTGGCTGATCGACTTGAACAGCCACCAGCGCCTTCGGGCCATATTTCACCAGCGGCGGCGAAGGTTTCGACGGTGAGGCTATCTCTGGTTCGAGAATAGGCAAATCGACATCCCGGTCCATCGCCGGCGTCTTCGCGATCAACTCATCCTGGTCAACATCGGAATTGAAGATAATCTGATACACACAGGTGCCGTGATGGGCTGGATTACTCTTCATGTGATGGCGCTTCCCGAGCTTTCTGAGGTACCTCCATCGGATCAAATCAGCCACATATAGTTGGACAGATGCCTGACACGCGTAGCCGCACATCCTGGCGATCCGATCTAGGGAGACCCAAAACACACCTGTTATGCGATCGGCGTGAGCGCACATGGCGAAGAAGACATCGCGATGGTTGGGCGTTGCCCCATTGCTGTTCCAGATGCGGTTGATCACCCAGGCCGCTGGAGGAAGGTCTTTGAGATTAAGAGGGCGTTTGTTCGGTAGCCCCCTCCTCTTCTCACGTTTGCGCTTTGGTGACATCACAGATCATTCGACCTTGTAACGGTATGGGCCGCTATTACCGGCTCCGTCGATACTGGCATCACCTGTAAGACCTCCCGATGGTGGCTTTGCCGGCTTATTCAGAGCCTTTCCGTTCTCATCCAGAAGGATAGGCTCCTGCCAACCTGCCCGGTTCGTAGTGCTAGAGGTGAGAGGAGCTGCCCCGGACTGACGGGAACGCTCCTTCCAACGGATGTCGTTCGGGTCTGACCGATGATCGGCAGGGTTCTGATCGACATCCCCCTGGTGGGCGCTGTCAGGCTCTTCATCGACCGCGATGTGATCAGGCTCATCGGTTTCATCTGGAAAGATGCTTTCGAGGCTCTCATGTCCAGCAAGGATCGATCCAATGTCGTCCAGGGCCCCGACAAACGCATCGATGTCGCTCTTGGAGGCACGGTATTGCGAACCGACGATCTCGATCGCGCTCTCTAGAGTGTTTCAAGTTTTGACGGAAGCATAACCGGCATTTTTGCAGTAGTTTGC